>JALHMN010000066.1 GCA_022844005.1 bacterium
CACGCGGCCAAAGCCCATGGTCGAGATCGGCGGCATGCCGATCATCTGGCACATCATGAAGCTCTACTCGGCCTATGGCATCGACGAGTTCATCATCTGCCTCGGCTACAAGGGCTATCTGATCAAGGAATATTTCGCCAACTACTACCTGCACCTGGCCGACGTCACCTTCGACATGGCGACCAACACCCAGACGCTGCACAAGTCCAAGGTGGAGAACTGGAAGGTCACCCTGGTCGATACCGGCAACGAGACGATGACCGGCGGGCGCCTGAAGCGCGTGCGCGACTACATCGGGGCGGACACCTTCTGCCTCACCTATGGCGACGGCGTCGCCGATATCGACATCCGGGCCCTGGTCCAGTTCCACGAGAGCCACGGCAAGCTCGCCACCGTCACCGCCGTCCGCCCGCCCGGGCGGTTCGGCGCGCTCGACATGGTGGGCGACGGCGTGCGCGGCTTTCAGGAAAAGCCGATGGGCGACAACGGCTGGATCAACGGCGGCTTCTTCGTGCTGTCGCCGGCCGTGATCGACCGCATCGCCGGCGACGAGACGGTGTGGGAGCGCGAGCCGCTGGAATCGCTGGCCCAGCAGGGCGAGCTTCAGGCCTTCCGGCACGAAGGCTTCTGGCAACCGATGGACACACTCCGCGACAAGCGCACGCTGGAACAGCTCTGGCTGGAAGGCCGCGCCCCCTGGCGCATCTGGTGAGCACCCCCGACCCCGCCTTCTGGGCCGGGCGGCGGGTCCTGATCACCGGCCATACCGGCTTCAAGGGCGGCTGGCTGGCCGCCTGGGCGAAGCGCCTCGGCGCGCTGCCCTCCGGTTTCGCCCTGGCCCCCACGGGCCAGCGGAACCTCTGCGAGGCCGCCGGCATCGAGCAGCAGGTGGACAGCCGCCGCGGCGACATCCGCGATGCCGCGGCTCTCGAAAGCGCGATGCGCGAGGCCCGGCCGGAAATCGTGCTGCACCTCGCCGCGCAGTCACTCGTCCGCCCCTCCTATGCCGATCCCGTGGGCACCTTTGCCACCAATGTGATGGGCGCGGTCAACCTGCTGCAGGCCGTCCGCGCCACGCCCTCCGTCCGCGCCGTCGTCGTCGTCACCTCGGACAAGTGTTACGAGAACCGCGAGGACGGCCGCGCCTATGGCGAGGACGATCCCCTCGGCGGCCACGACCCCTACAGCGCCAGCAAGGCCTGCGCCGAGATCGTGACCTCCGCCTGGCGCCGCTCCTTCCTTGGGCCCGGCGAGCGCCCCGTCGCGCTCGCCTCCGTCCGCGCCGGCAATGTCATCGGCGGCGGCGACTGGTCGGAAGACCGCCTGGTGCCTGATTTCATCCGCGCCATGACGTCGGGGTCGGCGTTCGAGATCCGCAACCCCACCGCCACCCGGCCCTGGCAGCATGTGCTGGAGCCGCTCGCGGGCTATCTCACCCTCGCCGAGAAGCTCTGCACGGAAGGCGCGGGCGTGGCCGAGGCCTGGAACTTCGGCCCCGACCCGGCCGACTGCCGCCCCGTCTCCTACCTCGCCGAACGGATGACGGGCCTCTGGAGCAACGGCGCCGGCTGGGTGCCGCAGCCAGGCCAGCATCCGCACGAGGCGCATTTCCTGATGGTGGATTCCACCAAGGCCCGCGCCCGCCTCGGCTGGCACCCCCGCCTCGGCCTCGACCGCGCGCTCGACTGGACCGTCGACTGGTACCGCCGGGCGCATACGGGCGAGAACGCCTGGGCGCTGATGGAAGAGCAGATCCGGCGCTATGAGACGCTGTGAGGACAACGGGCCCGTCCTCGTCCTTCGAGACGGCCGCTATGGCGGCCTCCTCAGGATGAGGACTACTTATGATCTTTCAGTCGGTTTCCTCATCCTGAGGAGCGCCCAGCGGGCGCGTCTCGAAGGGCGAGGGAACCGCAGCACCACCCTCTCCGCTTCCAAGGCCAGCCCGACATGACCGCCATCCGCTGCCGCGCCTGCGGCGCGCGCTTAAGCGAAACCTTCGCCGATCTCGGCATGACGCCGCTCGCCAATTCCTACATCGCGCCGGAAAACCGCTTCAAGGCGGAGGTCACCTATCCGCTGCACGCCTTCGTCTGCGGGTCCTGCTTCCTGGTGCAGATCGACGCGGTGGAAACGCCCGACCACATCTTCTCCGACTACCTCTACTTCTCCTCCTTCTCGGAAAGCTGGCTGCAGCACGCGGCTACCTATGCCGAGGCCATGACCGCCCGCTTCGGCCTGGGGCCGCAGTCGATGGTGGTGGAGATCGCCAGCAACGACGGCTACCTGCTGCGGAACTTCGTCGGCGCTGGCATCCCGGCGCTCGGGGTGGAGCCGGCCGCCAACGTCGCCCGCGCGGCCGAGGAAAAGGGCGTGCCCACGGAGGTCGCCTTCTTCGGCACCGAGACGGCGAAGCGCCTGAGGGGCGCCGGCAGGGCGGCCGACCTGATGGCCGCCAACAACGTGCTGGCGCATGTGCCCGACATCAACGACTTCGTCGCCGGGTTCAAGATCCTGCTGAAGCCGACGGGCGTGCTGACCTTCGAGTTCCCGCACCTGCTGCAGCTCATGGCGAACAACCAGTTCGACACGATCTATCATGAGCATTTCTCCTATCTGTCGCTGATGGTCGTGGACGGGCTGCTGGCGAAGCACGGGCTGACCGTCTTCGACGTACAGGAGCTGCCGACCCACGGCGGCTCGCTCCGCGTCTTCGCGAAGGCATCGGAAAATGCGGCCCTGCCCCGGCTCCCCTCGGTCGAGGCGCTGCTGGCCCGCGAGAAGTCGGCGGGGCTGGCGGACCTCGCCACCTATCGGGCCTTCGCCGCCAAGGTGGTGCGCACCAAGGTCGACCTGCTCGACTTCTTCGTACAGGCGCAGCGCGAGGGCAAGACCGTCGCCGCCTATGGCGCCGCCGCCAAGGGCAACACGCTCCTCAACTACTGCGGCATCGGGCCGGAGTTCATCGCCTTCTGCGTCGACAAGAGCCCGCACAAGCAGAACCACCTGCTCCCCGGCACCCATATCCCGATCCACGGGCCGGAGGCGATCGAGCAGGCCCGGCCCGACTACGTGCTGATCCTGCCCTGGAACCTGAAGGACGAGATCGCCGGCCAGATGCAGGCGGTGCGCTCCTGGGGGGGCAAGTTCGTGGTCGCCATCCCGACGCTCACGGTCTTCTGATGCGCTTCACCGAGACCGATCTCGCCGGCGCTTACCTCGTCGAGCTGGAACCGCACCGCGACGAGCGCGGCTTCTTCGCCCGCACCTTCTGCGCCGAGGAATTCGCCCGCGCCGGCCTGCTCACCGCCTTCCCCCAGTGCAACCTCTCCGCCAATGCCAGGGCCGGCACGCTCCGCGGCATGCATTTCCAGGGCGAGCCGGCACCGGAGGGGAAGCTGGTCCGCTGCGCCCGCGGCGCCATCTTCGACGTCATCGTCGACCTGAGAAGGGACTCGCCGACGCACCGCCAGTGGCGGGGCTTCGAGCTCTCGGCGGCCAACGGCGCCGCCCTCTACATCCCGCCGGGTTTCGCCCACGGCTTCCAGACGCTCACGGACGAGACGGACGTCTTCTATCAGATGAGCGTCGCCTACCACCCGGCGGCGCAGGGCGGCGTGCGCTGGAACGACCCCGCCTTCGCGATCAGGTGGCCGCTGGAGGGCCCGGTGCTGTCGCCCCGGGACGCCGCCTATCCCGACTACGCCTTCTGAGCGAGTTCCGCCGCGGCGGCGGCGAGCTCGCCCACGTTCTTAAAGGCGGCGAGCTGGGCCGAGGAGAACTTGATCCCCATCGCCCGCTCCACCTCGATGACGATGGTGATGTTGGCGAGCGAGTCCCACTCCTCCACGTCCTTGGCCGTGGTCTCGGGCGTGATCACCAGGTCGGGGCGGTCCAGCACCTCGCGGATGATGGGGGCGATCGTCTCGAGGGCGGTTTCAGGAATCGTGGTCATGGTGAATGCTGGCCGAATGCTGGATCAGGTCTGGTTCGGACGGTCCTGGTCGCCATCCGCCTTGGTGACATACCAGAAATCGAGTTCGGGGGGCTGGGGAAGGCTGGAATCCGCCCAGAATTCAACGTTTTGCCGGCGCAGCCGCTTCTCCACCGGGTTCAGACGGAAGGCGAGCGGCAGGTCGGTGGCATCGCTCATGCCCGCCCCGGCGGCCGTATCCCGGAACACCTTGGCGGAACAGAGAAAATCGGCAAAGGCCGCACCCTCGGCGCGCATCTGTCCCAGCGCCGCCTGCAGTACGGTCTCACCTGAAGATCGGTCGCCAACGGCATGGATCAGCTCGACAATCCGCCCAACCTTGTCTTCGACCTCGCCGTGGCTCGCCTCCATCCGCCAGACGCAGAGCGCCGTGCCCCGGGCCAGGATGCGATAGTCGAACACCGGATGCCGCCGATACCGCCAGTCGATGAAGGTTTCGTCCCTAATCGTGGCAAAGCTCATACAGTTCGGGTATTTTTTCCAATCCGGCGCATAAGCCTCTGATCTGAAGTCCGGATCTTCGATTTTCAGCTCTTTCGGCAGATCGCCTTCAGCCAGAAACCGTGCCGTCCGCGCGGCATCGAAAACCGCGATCATGCGCCCGATCGGCTCCAGGATCCGGAACCCCAGCCGCTCGGCGATCGGCTTGTTGAAGGCACTCGCCCCCTGCGCCAGCACCACCGGAAACAGCTCCTGTGCGCGGCGCATCAGCGCCGCGCCGACCCCGGACCGGTGCGCCGGATCGGTCATCCAGTTGGTCACCCAGGCGGCCCGGACCGGCTTTTCCACCCCACCCCAGAACATCGGCGTGGCGCGATAGCCCAGGATGGAGATCACCTCCTCCTCGGTCCCGTACCAGAAAATGCCGAGATGGTCGGGGCTTAGCCCGTATTGCCAGCGCATCAGCGCCTGGTCGCGCAGCACGTAGCGCTCGCCGTAGCAGCGGACCAGGAAGCTGTCCATCGCCGCCCAGTTCGACAGCGGAAAGGTGTCGTGCAGCTGCGCCGTCATGCCGTCAGCTCGAAGACATTGGGGGCCAGTTGATGCACCCGAATTCCGCCGAACCGCCCGGCACAGGCGCCCAGTGTGGCGATCCGCGCCCGCACCCCGTCGGCGCTCACGCCGGGGAAACGCGTCGCCTGATAGGCCTTATGGTTCTTACCGCCAGGAATATGCTGGGCGATCAACCGCTTGTTCAGCCCTCTCACCTCGGCCCTGAGGATGCCGGAGAGCCGCCGCGGGGGCTGTCCCCGGGACGTCCCCGCAATGGCGTCGACAATCCGCTCCGAGGCCAGCGGCCCCCGCCGCGCCGCGAAGGTCCGGTCCAGCACCGCCTCCCGATCGGCCCCATACGTGAGCGTCCCGCCCGCCAGCACGGCCCTGCAAGCTTCGATAACCCCTTGATCGCTATCGATATCCGCGCTCAGTGTATTGGGCAGGGCGAAGTCGAAGGCGTCGTCGCGCACCGGCCGATAGGCGATCACCGGGCGGTCCAGCGCCGCCGCCTCCATCCCCGTCGTGCAGCCGTTGTGGATAAGAATTCCCGCGGCCAGCAGCCAGGGTAGGACGCCTCCCTCATGTATCACATGAACGTTGGTCGCGCCGCCGGCCGCCGCCATCCAGGGCGCATGCGCCTCCGACGGATGCGGCCGCAGCACGATCGCCCGATCCGGAAACGCCTGCGCCAGCTTCGGCAGCAAGTCCTTGAAAGCATTGAAAAGCTGGGTGAAATAGGCGTTTGAGGCGCGCATGTAGTCGTCTTTCGGCGCCGCCGTGCCGCCAGGCTTGGTCTGGTGCGGCTGGATATGGTTGATGCGGCCGAAATTGGTGTTCACCAGGATGAAATCGCGGCCGTAGCGGGCATGCAGCGCCGCCACCTCATCGGCGAAGAAAGGGCGGAATTCCGGGCGCATCATGTCGCCCCGCGGGTTGCCGGAGACCTCCACGGGCGTTCCCTTGTAGCCCGGGTAGCGCGTCAGCGTCCGCGCGTTGCTGTCTCCCCAGGCCAGGAACAGTTCCACCAGGTCGAACAGGTCGGGGGCGATGCGCTGCTTGTAGTAGCGCTCGTCCGAGGCATGCACGAGCCCTTCTTCGTCCCAGGCGACGATGTGGTTGCCGAGGTCGCGCAGGATGTGGAACATCAATCGCGAAGAGCCGCGGAAATCCTTGGCTACATAGACCCCGCGCGGCAGTCTGGCGGCATGCCAGTGCATCTCCGTCCGCGACCCCACGATCACCTGATGCCCGCGCTCGGCGCCGACGCAGCCGAGCAGAAGCTTGGCGTCGAACTCGCGAATCTGGGTCTCGGACGGAATGATGAGGGGAACGCTCACCGGCTGGCCTGGGCGGAGGCTGGGGAAAGGCGGCGCTTCTAACACCGGCTTCGCGGGGATACAAACGGCCCCGCCATGTCGCAACCTCCGCCGCAGACCCGCCGCTTTACCCTCGCCGACCAGCTGGCTTTCGCCCGCCTCTCGGGGGACCGCAACCCGCTGCATGTCGATCCGGTGGCGGCCCGCCGCCTGCTGTTCGGCAGCGCCGTGGTACACGGGGTGCATCTCGCGCTCTGGGCGCTCGACCGGGTTGTGGCCGCGCTACCGGAAACAACTGCCTTGGAAGCCCTGCAGGCCCAGTTCGACATGCCGGTTCCCATTGACGAGGAAGCGGTCCTGGACATCGTCCCTGGCGCGGAGACGCGAGCCAGCATCCAGGTCGGCGGCCGCCGAGCGGCTCGATTGCGGCTCCGTCCCGGTGCAAACCCTCCGGCATGGCAGAATCGGGGCCAGCCCGCCGACGAACCCTGTCATGCGCTGGAGACCGAGGCGCTGGCCGCAGCCTCCGGCAGCGCCCCCCTCGGCTTTGATCCCTCACTCCTGAACGAGCTGTTCCCGGCCCTCGGCCGGTTCGCCGGGGGGCAGATCGCCTGGATCCTGGCTTCAACCCGGATCGTAGGCATGCGGGTTCCCGGACTCGATTCCGTCTTCGTCAGCCTGAAGGCCGAGTTCGCTGGCCCGGCTGCGGCAGCCCTCTCCTACCGCGTGACACGCTGGGATGAGCGCTTCGACCTGGCCGAAATCGCATTGGAAAGCGGTGCCTGCATTGGCGTCGCCACCGCCTTCCGGCGGCCACGGCCGGTCGCGCAGGCCCCGCTCTCCGCTGTCCGGACCAGGGTAGCGTCCGGCCGATTCGCCGGCGCTTCCGTCCTGGTGATCGGCGGTTCGCGCGGACTGGGCGAAGCCGCCGCCAAGGTCTTCGCCGCAGGTGGCGCCGCCGTCAGCATCACCTATCGCGAGGGCCGGGCCGAGGCCGCTGCCCTGGTGGCCGAACTGGCCGGTTCCGGCGCGCCGGCCGCGGCGATCAGGTTCGACGCGACCATGCCGGCGGAGCACTTGAGCCCGGCCGACCTCGCGCCCTTCACCCATGTCGTCTATTGCGCGGCACCGCGTATCCGCAAGAGTGGCGCCGTCTTCGACCAAGGCGCGTTCGAACGCTATGAGGCAATCTTCGCCACCGGCCTCGAACGCACGCTGCGATCCGTCGAGCCACTCCTGGCGACGGCGGTCACGCTGATCGTCCCGTCAAGCATTTACGTGGAACGGGCCGAGCCGGGTTTCGCCGAATATGCCGCCGCCAAGTCGGCCGGTGAGAAGGTGGCTGCCGAAGCGGCCATTCGCCTCCGGCACGGTGGGCGTAGCGTCACCCTGCTCCAGCCCCGCTTCGATCGCCTGCGCACAGACCAGACCGCGGCCCCTGGCGGCAGCGCCGCTGCCGACCCGATCGACGCATTCCTGGCGGCCCTCGGCTAACGCCTTGAGCCGGGCTTGCCCAACACCTTGTGCGCTACGGCCAAAGTCTTGGCATCGACCTTCCGCGGGGTCAGGTCCATGCCTTCGGCGAGATGCTCGGTGATGATCGACAGCGCAGTAAGCCGCGCGTGCCGCTTCGAATTGGCCGGCACCACGTGCCAGCGCGCCGTCTCGGTCGAGGTGCGTGCGAACATCTCCTCATAGGCTTCGACATAGTCGTTCCAGCGGCCGTGGTTGCGGAAATCCTGCCAGGTCAGTTTCCAGCGCTTCTCCGGCGTCGCCAGCCGGTCGGCGAAGCGCTTCTTCTGCTCCGCGTTGGATATGTGCATGAAAATCTTGACGAGCCGAACGCCATCGGCGGCGAGCGTCGCCTCGAACTGGTTGATCTCCTCATAGGCGCGCGTCCATTCGGCCTGGCTGGCGAACCCCTCCACCCGTTCGACGGCAACGCGGCCATACCAGGAGCGATCGAAGACCGCGAGCGCGCCATGCTCCGGCAGCCTGGTCCAGAAGCGATACAAATAGTGGTGGCGCGCATCCTCGTCGGTCGGTGCGGCGATCGGCCAGACATGGAAGCCACGCGGATCCAATGCCCAGGCCAGACGGCGGATGGTGCCGCCCTTGCCTGCGGCATCCCATCCCTCCAGCACGACGACGCCGCGCTCGCGCCGGCCGAGATAGGCCTGCTGGACCAACTGCAGGCGCCGCTGCAGTTTCGCGATGTCGCGCTCGTAGACATCCTCCGGCAGGTCGAAGCCGTCCTTGATGGAGCCGAGCTTCAGTTTCTTGGTCACGACGATATAGGGTTCCGCCACGGCATGCCTCCGATCCCAGATATCCGGCAATCATAGGCCGGCCGTTGTGTCCCGCGCCCCGTCCGCGCAGGATGGCCTGATGAGCAATGCACTGGACGACCTGAAGCGGGCCGAGCACCGGGACTGGAACGCCCGCGGACCCGCCTGGGCCAAGTGGGCCGAGCCGCTGGCCAAGCTGGCGGAACGGATGAACATGCCGCTGGTCGAGGCGGCCGCGCTGCAGCCGGGCCTGCGGGTGCTGGACCTAGCCTCCGGCGCCGGTGAACCTGCCTTGCAGATCGCGCGCGCCGTCGGTCCTTCGGGCCAGGTCGTCGCCACCGACCTCGCCGATGCGATGTTGGAGGGCGCACAGCGCCGGGCGGCCGCCGAGGGCCTGGCGCAGATGAAGACCCAGGTCGCCGATATGGAGGCGCTCCCCTTCGCCGACGCCGCTTTCGACCGGGTGACCTGCCGCTTCGGCATCATGTTCGCGCCGGACACCGCCAAGGCCCTGGCCGAGGCCAGGCGGGTGCTGAAGCCGGGAGGACGGGCCGCCTACCTGGTTTGGGGGGCGCTCGAGGCGAACAGCATGTTCCGCGCCATCGACGCCGCGGCACGGGAAGTGCTGGAAGGCTCGCTCCTGGATCGGCCGACGCATCCCTTCCGCTTCGCCGATGGCAGCCTCGCCCGGCACCTGGCGGATGCCGGCATGGAGATCCTCGAAGACCGTACCGTCGCCTATTCTCCGGAAATCGAGGCTGGGCAGCCCTTCTGGCGTCCGCAGGTGGAGATGATGCTGGCCGATCGCCTCTCCACGCTCGACAAGGGCGCGCGCGCCGCCTTCGAGGCCAAGGTCGAAGCCAACTTCGCCCCCTATCTCAGGGGCGGCAAATACCACTTGGGGGCAGAGACACGGCTGGTGGTCGGCCGCCGTCCCTAGACGGCGAGGATCACACCGCTCAGGAGGGCAGCGTAGTGGACGCCGGCTGCCACCAGGACGAAGCAGTGCCAGACGGCATTCTGGAAAGGCAGCCTCTCCCAGACATGGAAAATGACGCCGAGCGTATAGAGCATCCCGCCGGTTCCAAGCAGCACCAGCGTCTGCGTCTCCAGCGCTTCCAGCAGCGGATCGATAGCGAGCAGCACGGTCCAGCCGAGCAGAATATAAAAGGCCGTCGACATCCGCTCGATCCACGCCCAGCGCAGCATCTTGCCGACTATTCCGAGAGCAGCCAGCGACCACACGGCGGAAGTCAGGCCGATTCCCCAAAGCCCGTCCAGGCGAAGCACCGTGATCGGGGTATAGGTGCCGGCGATCATGGCGAAGATCGCGGCGTGGTCGAAGCGCTGCAGCAGCGGGCGCCAGCGGCTTGACCGGGCAAGATTGTAGGCGGCCGAACAGCCCAGCATGCAGAGCAACCCGGCTGCGTAGATGAGCGCCGTCGTGACCTGAATGCCGCCTCCATAGACGGCCGCCAGGGTCACGACCACCACGGCACCGATCACCCCCGCCGTGACGCCAACGACATGCACAACGCCGTCGGCAACGAGCTCCGCCCGGCTCGGCAGCCTGCTTTCGGACGTAAGCGCAGCAAGATAAGGACGCATGGTCACCATCGTATCGGGATCGGCCGGCAGCAGAAAGGCAACCCACGTCGCCGCATCGGAGGCTGCCAGCAGATTGTGGCGAGGGAATGAACACAGCAAGGCGGTGGCTTCCGGCCCTGACCCTCGCCTATTCTCTCGACGACCAAAAGACGATGGAGGAAACCAGAATGGGCAAGCGGTGGTCGCGGCGGCCGGAAGGCTCGACTTGGGGCGATTGGGGTGAGGATGACCAACTTGGCCGCCTGAACCTGCTGACGCCGGAGAAGGTGCTGCAGGGCATCGCCGAGGTGAAGCTCGGCAAGACCTTCTGCCTCAGCCTGCCGCTCGACCTTCCCGGCGGCAATACACTCAATCCGCGCCGCTTTCCGCCGATGTTCTATGCGACCGGTCCGCTCAACGAGCCGCGCTTCAACTATCCGATGAGCCGGGTCGATCCGTCCTATCCCGACATGGTCAGCGACGACCGTGTGCTTATGACGCTGCAGTATTCCAGCCAGTGGGATACGCTGGCGCATGTCGGCAGCCTGTTCGACGTCGACGGCGACGGCAAGCCCGAGCCCGTCTATTACAACGGCTTCGCTGCTGGCAGCGACGTGATCGGACCCGTCGACTACCACCGCAACAGCCCGCTGCCGCAGACGCTCGGCGCCCGCAAGCTCGGTGTCGAGAATATGGCGGTGAAGTGCATCCAGGGCCGCGGCGTCCTGGTGGACCTGCACAAGTTCTGGGGCGCCGAACGCAAGCACGTAGGCTATGACGACCTGATGCGCGCCTTCGACGACCAGAAGGTCGTGGTTGAAAAGGGCGACATGCTTCTGCTGCACACCGGCTTCGGCAAATACATCATGGAGAAGGCGGGCAAGCCCGACCCTGCCGTTCTGCAAGGCGGCTATGCCGCGCTCGAAGGGCGCGACCAGAAACTGCTGCGCTGGATCTCCGACAGCGGCATCGCGGCACTGATTGCCGACAATTATGGCGTAGAGGCCGTGCCGGCATCTCCGGTGACCAAGGAAAGCATCTGCGCCATGCCTTTGCATGAACATTGCTTGTTCAAGCTGGGGCTGAATCTGGGCGAGCTGTGGTACCTGACCGAGCTTGCCGAGTGGCTGGCCGCCAACGGGCGGACGCGCTTCCTGCTGACCGCGCCCCCGCTTCGCCTTCCAGGCGCCGTCGGCTCGCCGCCGTCGCCCATTGCAACCGTCTGAGCTCCCCCGGAGTACCGAATGGCCATCCTCTACCTCTGTCCGGGTCGCGAATCCGAAACCTGGGTCACTCCTTTGGAGCGGCTCCTGCCGAACGACGAGGTGTGGGTCTGGCCCGAAGTGCCCGATCCGGCGAAAGTGGAGGTTGTGCTGGCCTGGAAGCAGCCGTGGGACGAGCTGAAGCGCTATCCGAACCTGAAGCTGATCTCCTCCATCGGCGCCGGCGTCGAGCACCTGGTCGAGGATCCGACGTTGCCCGAGGGCGTGCCGATCGTCCGCATCGTCGAAGACCGGCTGACCATCGGCATGGTCGAATACGTCGTGCTGCATGTGTTGAAGCGGCACCGCTGGGTACAGGAGATGGAAGCGAACCAGCGCGCCAAGCTCTGGAAGTGGTTGCCGCCACAGGATACGCCGACGACCACCGTCGGAATCCTGGGCATGGGCGCGCTGGGTGGCGCCGCGGCGGCGGTCCTGAAGCAGATCGGCTTCAGGGTCGTCGGCTGGAGTCGTAGCCCGAAGGCTGTCGCAGGCATCGAGAGCTTCCACGGCCCCGACGGGCTGAAGCCGTTCTTGTCGGTCTGCGCCCATGTGGCGAGCCTGCTGCCGAACACGCCCGAGACGCGGGGCATCCTGAACGCGGAAACGCTGGCGGCGCTGCCGCGCGGCGCCCATGTGATCAATGCAGGACGCGGCAGCGCTATCGTCGATGCCGACCTTCTGGCCGCGCTGGAAACCGGCCATGTAAGCTGGGCCAGCCTCGACGTGTTCAACACCGAGCCGCTACCGGCGGACAGCCCCTACTGGACGCATCCACGCGTCACCGTCACGCCTCATAACGCGGCCGACTCCATTGCGGACTATGTTGTGCCGACCATCGTCGAAAACATCGAGCGACTGCGGGCGGGCAAGCCGCTGCAGAATCTGGTCGATCGAACAAGGGGCTACTGAATGGCGCGCGCAGCGCACGGCGTTCTGGCGGCGGTTCACGACCTCGCTCCCTCGCTGACCTCACGGGCGGCGGAAATCGAGAAGGCGCGCCGGCTGCCGCCCGACATCGCCCATGCCTTCGCCGAGGCCGGCGTCTTCCGGTTGCTGGTGCCGGAGAGCATCGGCGGCCTGGAGGCGCCGCCACACCTCGCCTTTGACGTCTTCGAAACTTTGGCCGAGGCCGATGGCGCCGCGGGCTGGTGCGCCCTCATCGGCGCAACCAGCGGCCTGCCCGCGGCCTATCTGCCGGAAGCCGAGGCGCGGCTGATCTACGGCGATCCGCTGGCGATCACCGGCGGCGTCTATGCTCCGACCGGCCGCGCGGCGAAGGAAGTAGACGGCTACCGCCTGACCGGACGATGGAAATGGGCAAGCGGATCGCAGAACTGCGGTTGGCTGATGGGCGGCGCGCTGCTGATGGAAAGCGGCAAGCCGATCCTGGATGCACAGGGCGCGCCCGAGATGCGGATGTTGTTCTTCCCGGCCGCATCGGCCACGCTGCACGACACTTGGTACACCAGCGGCCTCTGCGGCACGGGCAGCCTCGATGTGGAGGTCACAGACCTCCTGGTTCCGGACGCCCGCGCCGTGTCGCTTTCCGCCGACAAGCCCGTCAGGGGCGGGGCGACCTATGCCTTTCCGGTCTTCGGGCTATTGGCACTCGGCATCGCAGCCGTTGCGCTGGGCATGGCCAAGGGGGCACTCAACGACATCCGGACGCTCGCCGGTGCACGGGTGCCGATGGGCAGCCGCCGGCCGATGGCCGAGCGCGCGGCGGTGCAGGCGGCCTTTGCCGAAACCACTGCGCGCTTTGGCGCCGCCCGTGGCTTCTTCCGGGCGGAGGTGGCCAGGGCGGAAGCGGCGGCGGAAGGCGACGGCATGCTGGACCCGGAACTGCGCGCGGCGCTGCGGCTCGCCGCAACCTACGCGACCCGCACCGCCGCTCAGGTCGTCGACACCTGCTATGACCTCGGCGGCGGCAGTTCGGTGTTCAGCGACAACCCCCTGCAACGACGATTCCGCGACGTGCATGCGGCAACGCAGCACATGATGATCGCCCCGCAAACCTATGAACTGACGGGAAGAGTTTTGCTCGGCCTGCCGACAGACACGACAAGCCTCTGAACGCTACTCGGCAGCGTCCCGGAAGTTCGCGCAGATCTGCGCTTCATCGCCGGATTGGATGATCTCGCCAGTGGCGCCGCAGTGGTTGTCGCCCTTGGGATGCGCTTCGTGCCCGTCCACGCAGTGGAGGGAACAGTCGCGGCATACCCCGAACTGGCGAATGCCGCGCGCCGCCTGCAGGTCGTGCAGCAGCAGGCTGAGCGCGCGAACCACGGTGGTGCGACAACCTGCGTCCAACTGTTCGGCGGCCTTCTCCAGCAACATGATCGGGTCGCGCGCCACGACCTCGCGGCCGGCCTCGGTCAATTCCAGGCGCACCCCGCGGCGGTCCCGTGGATCGGGGGATCGTCCGACAAGGCCCTTCTGCTCCAAGGCGATGAGCGTCTGGGATGCCGTTCCCTTGGTGGTGCCCAGATAGTCGGCCAGGGCGCTGGGCGAGCGGGAGAAGCGATTTGCGCGAGAGAGATAGCGCAACGTTTCCCACTGTGCGGGGTTCAACCCGTCAGAGAACTGCGCTTCCCGGGTCACACGCCCCAAACGGTCGAGCAATTGCCCGACCCGGCGGCCGAATCCCGGTGTCTGGTATTCCATGGATGAATAGTAGCGGGTCGAAATTATCATTGCAAGGGATGCAGCTTCAAAGTAGTATCGACTCGCTATCAGATGAGGGCCGAGGAGGCCCGGGAGAGCGACGATGACCCGTCCCGCGAGTGCCGACCAGAACAGCGAACTGAACCGGAAGTTTCTGGCTTCCACCATGGCGACTCCGCTGCTGACGCCGGAGCAGGAAGTGGACCTGACGCGCCGCTGGCACGATGCCCAGGACGAGCAGGCGCTGCATGCCATCATCCAGGCGCATATGCGGCTCGCGGTTTCGATCGCCCGCAAATTCCGTCACTACGGACTGCCGTTCGCCGATCTCGTGCAGGAAGGCAATGTGGGCCTGATGCAGGCCGCGGCACGCTTCGATCCGGCCCGCGAGGTGCGATTCGCGACCTATGCGTCCTGGTGGATCAAGGCGGCCATGCAGGAATACGTGTTGCGCAACTGGTCGATCGTGCGATCCGGCACGTCGGCCAACCAGAAGACCCTGTTCTTCAACCTGCGCTGGTTGCGCGCGAGGCTGGCGAGTTCCGGTCAGGACGTCACGCCGGAGGCGCTCGAAAAGATTTCGGTCGACCTCGGCATTCCGCTGACCGAGGTCCGCGCGATGCACGACCGGCTGTCGGCTCGCGACCAGTCGCTGGCCAATCCGCTGGGCGAAGACGGCGAGGAGAGCCTGGAGACCATGCTTGTCGATCCCGGTCCCACGCCGGAGGAGACCACGGTCGAACGGCGCGAAAAGCGCGCCGTGCGGGCCTGGATCAGCGAAGCGCTCGACTCGCTGACCCAGCGGGAGCGCACCATCATCGCCGCCCGTCGCCTGCGCGAGGATGAGCGCGCGACGCTCGAGGAGCTGGGCGTGAAGCTCGGCATCACCAAGGAACGCGTCCGGCAGATCGAAGCGAAGGCGCTCGACAAGCTGAAGGCGGCGATACTTCGCATTCCAGGCGCCCGCGCGGCGCTCGCCTCCGACGGGTCGATCGCCCTCACCAGCGCCTAGTTGACCCAGATACGGGCCGCGTGACAGGCTTCTCTCCGATGTCGTGTCGGGGAGAGGCCTTTCATGCGCGTTGCAGTCGGGGCGCTTGCGCTCGTTCTCGGTCTTTCGTCGGCGGCGCTGGCGGCCGACAAGGTCAGCTTCGGCACCAACTGGAAGGCCCAGGCCGAGCACGGCGGCTTCTACCAGGCGCTCGCGAGCGGCATCTATGCGAAGCACGGCCTGGACGTGACCATCCGGCAGGGTGGCCCGCAGGTGAATCATTCCCAGTTGCTGGCGGCCGGCCGGATCGATTTCAATATGGGCGGCAATCTCTTCAATTCGCTGAACTATCCGGCGCAGAAGATCCCAGTCGTCACGGTCGCGGCGATGTTCCAGAAGGACCCGCAGGTGCTGATCTCGCACCCCGGCGTCGGCAATGACAGCCTCGCGTCGCTGAAGGGAAAGACGATCTTCGTGTCGGGTGACGGCCGGGCCTCGTTCTGGCTCTGGCTGAAGCAGAAATACGGCTACGCCGACGAGCAGATCAAACCCTACACCTTCAATCCGGCCCCCTTCCTCGCCGACAAGAATTCGAGCCAGCAGGGCTATGCGACCAGCGAGCCCTATTCGATCGAGAAGGCCGGCGTGAAGCCCGTTGTCCACCTGCTCGCGGACAACGGTTTCGAGACCTATTCCACCCTGATCGAAACCACCGCCAGGATGATCGCCGAGAAGCCGGATCTGGTGCAGCGATTCGTCGACGCGTCGATCCTCGGCTGGCAATCCTACATCACCGGCGATCCGGCACCGGCGAACGCGCTGATCAAGAAGGACAATCCGGAGATGACGGACGAACTGATCGCCTATTCGATCAAGACCATGAAGGCGATGGGCATCGTCGATTCGGGCGAGAGCAAGGTGAACGGCATCGGCGCCATGGACGAGGCACGCTGGAAGCGTTTCGCGGAATTCGCCATCTCGGTCGGGGTCTATCCGAAGGATCTCGACTGGAAGGCGGCCTTCACCACCCGCTTCGTCAACAAGAAGGTGGGGCTGACCAAATAGGCGGCAACGCTTCCGCCCCGGGTTGGATGCCGATATAAGCCTCTTCCCCGCTGGCTTCATTCCCTGGGCTACATGTCGAAGACCGTCTTCATCCTGAACGGCCCCAATCTCAACATGCTTGGGCTGCGCCAACCCGAGATCTACGGGCGCGAAACCCTCGCCGATGTCGAGACTCTGTGCCACGAACGGGCGAAGGACCTCGGATTGAGTGTCGACTTCCGGCAGTCGAACATCGAGGGCGATCTGATTACCTGGGCCCAGGAGGCGCGGACCAAGGCGGACGGCCTGCTGGTCAATGCCGGCGGCTTCAGCCACACCTCGGTCGCCCTGATGGATGCGCTGCTCGCCTGCGAGAAGCCGGTCATCGAGGTACACATTTCCAATATCTTCCGGCGCGAGGCCTTCCGGCACCACTCCTACATCTCGTTCGCGGCGCGCGGCGTCATCTGCGGCCTGGGGCCGAAGGGCTACGCGATCGCGCTCGAGGCGATGGCCGATCTCGTCGCCTGACCCATCCCGAAGGAGGTTTTCGTGGCTCAGTCCAAGCTCGACAAGCAGGCCATCAAGGAACTGGCCGAACTGCTGTCCGAGACCGGCCTGTCCGAGATCGAGTGGTCCGACGGCGCCGTGAAGATCCGCGTCGCGCGAACGGTCCAGGCGGCGACGGTGGCCGTGGCCGCACCCTCTGCCGTCACGCTCACGGCAGCGACCGCCGCCGCGGCCGATGACCCCTCCCAGCATCCCGGCGCCCTGAAATCGCCGATGGTGGGCACCGCCTATACCGCTCCAGAACCGGGCGCCGCCGCCTTCGTCAAGGTGGGCGATCATGTCGGCGTCGGACAGACCGTGATGATCGTCGAGGCGATGAAGACGATGAACGCCATCCCGGCGCACCGTTCCGGCCGGGTGACCAGGATCCTGGTGGAGAACCAGTCGCCGGTGGAATTCGGCCAGGTCCTCCTCGTGATCGAGTAGGATCCGGGCGTGTTCGAAAAGGTTCTCATCGCCAATCGCGGCGAGATCGCGCTCCGGATCCTGCGTGCCTGCCGCGAAATGGGCATCAGCACGGTCGCCGTGCACTCGACCGCGGACGCGACGGCGATGCATGTGCGCCTCGCCGACGAGAGCGTCTGCATCGGCCCGCCCGCGGCCGCCGACAGCTATCTCAATATCCCCGCGATCATCGCCGCGGCCGAGATCACCGGCGCGGATGCGATCCATCCGGGCTACGGCTTCCTGTCGGAGAACGCCCGCTTCGCCGAAATCGTCGAGGCGCACGACATCGTCTTCATCGGCCCGAAGTCCGGGCAGATCAAGCTGATGGGCGACAAGATCCAGGCCAAGGTGGCGGCGAGGAGCGTCGGCATTCCGACGGTGCCCGGCTCCGACGGCCCGATCACGACAGACGAGGAAGCCCGCGCCGTCGCCGAGGGCATGGGCTTCCCGGTGCTGATCAAGGCGGCGGCGGGTGGCGGCGGGCGCGGCATGAAGCTCGCCCGCTCCAAGGAGGAACTCGGCCCCGCGCTGTCCCAGGCCCGCTCGGAAGCCCGCGCCGCCTTCGGCAACGACGCCGTCTATATCGAACGCTACCTCGCCGCGCCGCGCCATATCGAGGTTCAGGTGATGGCCGATGCCCATGGCAACGTGGTGCATATGGGCGAGCGCGACTGCTCGCTGCAGCGCCGCCACCAGAAGGTGCTGGAAGAGGCGCTGTCGCCGGCGCTGAACGACGTCCAGCGGGCAGAGATCGGGAGGATCGTCACCGACGCGCTGAAGAAGCTCGGCTATCTCGGCGCCGGCACCATCGAGTTCCTGTACGAGGACGGCAAGTTCTACTTCATCGAGATGAACACCCGCCTGCAGGTGGAGCATCCGGTGACGGAGTCGGTCACCGGGATCGACATCGTGCGCGAGCAGATCAGGGTGGCGCAGGGCGCGCCGCTCTCCTTCACCCAGGAGGACATCCGCTTCAACGGACATGCAATCGAGTGCCGGATCAATGCCGAGAACCCGATCACCTTCGCCCCTTCGCCGGGCAAGATCACCGAATACCATGCACCCGGCGGCCTCGGCGTACGCGTCGATTCGGCGCTCTATGCCGGCTGGAGCGTGCCGCCCTATTACGACAGCCTGATCGCCAAGCTGATCGTCACCGGGCAGACCCGCAACGAGTGCCTGATGCGGCTGAAGCGGGCGCTCGGCGAATACGCGATCGGCGGCATCGAGACCAATATCCCGCTGCACCTGTCGCTGCTCAAGGAGCCCGACTTCGTCAACGGCGCCTACGACATTCATTGGCTCGAGGAGTTCATCGCGAACAAGCGATGAGCGAGCAGGACCTCCCGATCACCCCAGACGTGGTGCTGCGCGCCTATGCGGTGGGCGTCTTTCCGATGGCGCGCAGCCGCCACGACGCGAACCTGGAATGGTTCGATCCGGTCCGGCGGGGCGTGCTGCCCCTGGACGGCTTCCACCTGCCGAGGAGCCTGCGCAAGGTGGTCCGCCAGGGCCGCTTCGAGGTCAGCGTCGACCGCGACTTCCGCGCCGTGATGGAGACCTGCGCCGAGGCGGTGCCCGAGCGTGACAGTACCTGGATCAGCGACCGCATCGTCGAGCTCTACTGCGCGCTGCACGAGCGGGGCCATGCCCATTCGGTGGAGACCCGCTTCGAGGGGGCGCTGGTCGGCGGGCTGTACGGCATCGCGATCGGCGGCGCCTTCTTCGGGGAGAGCATGTTCAGCCGGGTGACCGACGCTTCCAAGGTGGCGCTGGTGCATCTGGTTGCGCGCCTGCGGGCAGGCGGATTCCGACTGCTCGACTGCCAGTTCCAGACCGACCATCTCGCCCGCTTCGGCACGGTGGAGATCACCCGCCTCGCTTATCGCAGAAGCCTGGCCGCGGCGCTGCAGGTGGAGGCCGATTTCGCTCGCGCCCCCGAGCATTGGGCGCCCGAAGAGGTGCTGGCCGCGCTTCACTGAAGCGCCCAGGCGAGGCCGCCGGCGATGAGCGGCAGCGGCAGCGAGACGAGAAGACGAATGCGGGTGAAGCCGCCGCCCAGCATGACGAGATCCCAGGTCATGGTGCGGTGCGCCGCGATCGCCGCCCAGCCGGTCAGGAAGGCCACCACCTGCGGCACCCCGGCGCCCGCCTGGGCGACGGCGATGGCGATCGGGAAGGAGACGATCGGCCCGCCCGGCATCACCGCGCCGATGGCGCCCGCAATGACGATGCCGGTCCAGCCCGATTCACCGCCGATCCAGCGCACGATCTGCTCTTCCGGCAGAAGCGTGCCGTAGAAGGCGGCGCCCAGCATGGCGAGCAGGATGCGCGGCGCCAGCATCTTCGCGTTCGCCCCGGCGCTGCGCAGCGCCTCGGGGATGCGCTGGGGGGAGCGGCGCCAGAGTGCCAGGCCGCAGCCGAGCACCAGCGCCCAGATGACGATGAGCCCTTCGATCATCGCCGCGCCAGCAGGGTGGAGAGCCAGCGCGCGGCGAGGCCGGCGAGGATGGGCAGCGGCAGCGAGGCGAGGTAGCGCGTCAGCGCGAAGTCGCCACCCATGAAGGGGATCTCCCAGACGATCACCCGGTTGATGCCGAGCGTGGCCCAGGAGGTGAGGAAGGCGATGGTGACGCCGAACTCCGCCCCGGCCGCGACCAGGGCCGCCACCAGCGGAAACGAGGTTACCGGACCGCCAGGCACGAGCGTGCCGATGGCGGCGGCGAGGAAGAGGCCGCGCCAGCCCGAGCCCTCGCCCATCCAGCGCTTCACCGCCGAGGGCGGCACCAGCGCCTGCAGGATGCCGCCCAGGATCACGCCGCCGGCCAGGATCGGCAGCAGCCGGCCGAGCAGGCCGAAGCCGGCGGCGAGCGCCTCGAAGAAGGCATCCCCGCCCCTCAACGCGAAGCAGAGCACGGCACCGCTCGAGGCGAAGGCAATGATGAAGATCATCGTGCCGTCGAGGCGTTTCGGCGGCTTCACCGCAGCCTGAAGACCTGCACCGTCTCCTCCCGCCCGGTCAGGCGATGTTCGCCCACCGGTTCCCCCCTCTCGCGCATGCCCGCCGCCGAGATGGTTTCCTCCGAGACCAGGACCACCACGTCATCCTCGGCCGCCATGAACTGCTTGCCGAGAACTTCTAGCCGCTGGGCGGCATTCACCGTGTCGCCGACGACGGTGAAATTGATCCGCTCGGGCGAGCCGATGTTGCCCACCACCACGGGGCCGGAATGCAGGCCGAGCCGGACACGCACCGGCGGCTCCCCCGCCGCGCGGCGGGCGGCATTGGTTTCCTTCACCACATCGCAGATGGCGAGGGCAGCGAGGCAGGCATCGACGGCGTGGTCGTCGCTGCGCTTGATGGCACCCCAGGTCGCCATGATCGCATCGCCCATGAATTTGTCGATGACGCCGCCGTTGTCCTCGATACAGGTGGCGAGCTGGCCGAAATGCTCGTTCAGGAGATCGGCCGTCTCGGTCTCGCCCAGCTCCTCGGCCATGGCGGTGAAGCCGACGATGTCGGTGAACATCACCGTCACTTGGCGGCGGCGCGAGGTCATGGTCGCCTCGCCCTCGGCGAGGAGCCGCGTCACCAGCTTGCGCGGCACGTACATGGTGAACCAGCGCAGCGCCGCCCGGCTGGCGTTGAAGGCCCGCGCCGCGCCGTCGATCTCCGACAGGTAGCTCTCCGGCAGGTCACGGCCTTCGAAGTTGAAGCCGCGCACCTCCTCCACCGCGTCGGACAGCGCCACGATCGGCCGGCCGATCCATCGGCCGATGAAGAAGGCGAGAAGAGCCGCGCAAAGGAGCAGCACCCCCGCGGCAACGGCACCCATTCGGAGCCGGTCGATCAGCGGCCGGATCTCGTCCTGCGGCACGTATTGCCCGACGATCCAGGGCTGCGGTCCGAAGCCGAGCAGTTCGCGATAGATGAAGGTGAAGATCTCTCCCTCCACCTCGACGATATGGCCGAGACCGTCACCCAGCACGCGCCGCCCGATCCAGGAGTCGACCCGCGGCCCCCAGATGCGCGCCAGTACCGGATCGCCCACCTCGTCGAGGAGCGGCAGGCGCTGCTCGCGCACATAGGGAGCCCAGCCGCCGGCGAGGCGCGGATGCGCCAGCACCTTGCGGCCATCGACCAGGATGAAGGTGTCGGCCCCCCAGCCGGTCTGCAGGCTGCTGACATATTCCGACAGTTCGGCGACGGTGACGACGGCGGTCAGCCCGGCATCGCGCCCGACGCGGTGACGGACGTTCAGTGCAGGCTGGTGCAGCGAGGCGGAAAAGATCACCTCGCCCCAGAAAGGCCCATCGCGCGCCAGTCCTTCGGCGAAGAGGCGCGGGGCATCGGGAATGACGCGCAGGTCGAGGCTGCGCACCGCGATGCCGCCGTTGTCGCGCACCGCCGAGATGCCGACGAGCGTCGCCGGAATATAGGTCACGGCCTTCACCTGAGGCGCCGCGGCGAGCGCGCCGGTGAGCGCGTCGGCCAGCGCCTTCTCGTCGGCCGGATCGATCTCGCCCGCCTCGATCCGACGGGCCAGGAAGCTCACGATCTGGGCCGCCGGATCGAGATGGCTGGAAACCTGGGTGCGCAGCATGTCGACCGCATCCAGGCTGCGCAGCCGCAGCAGGCGCGCACTGGTGTCGAGCCCCCCCATCACCAGGAAGGCGGCCGCCAGCATGCCGAGCAGCGCGATCAGCCCGGCGCCGAAACCGATGGCCCAGATGATGCGCAGCCGGAAGCGCGGTGCCCGCTTCCTACCCTTCAGCCCCTGCTCCGGGACGAGTTCGCCGATGCCGATATCCATCAGGGTCGCATGTGGAATGCCCGGGGGCCGGGGGTGCGCAGCGGCGCGGCCAGATTGGCGAACTCGCAGAGCAGCGGCCGGGTCTCGCGCGGGTCGATGATGTTCTCGACCAGATAGGCTTCGGCCGTGCGGAAGGGCGAACGGTACTGGTTCAGCCGCGCCTCGATCGCGGCCCGGTGCGCGGCCGGGTCGTCGGCGGCGGCGATCTCGGCGCGATAGGCCGCTTCGACGCCGCCCTCGATCGGAAGCGAGCCCCAGTCGCCCGACGGCCAGGCGTAGCGGTACTTGAAGCGCGAGGCGTTGGAATGCGCCGCACCCGCCACGCCGAAGGCCTTGCGCACGATGATCGAGCACCAGGGCACGGACGCCTGGTAGACGGCGGCCAGCGCCCGGGCGCCGTGGCGGATGGTGCCGGCTTTCTCCGATTCTAGGCCGATGACGAAGCCCGGGATATCGACGAAATGCACCACCGGCAGGTGGAAGGTTTCGGCCAGGTCGACGAAGCGGGTCACCTTGATCGAGGCATCGGCCGTCCAGCCGCCGCCATAGAAGCGCGGGTCGGAGGCGAGCACCGCCACCGGCCAGCCGTCGATCCGGGCGAGGCCGGCGATGACCGAGCGGCCGCACATGCGGCCGATCTCCATGAAGCTGCCGGCATCCAAGGTCGAGGCCAGGATCTTGCGCATGTCGTAGACCTGCCGGCGGTTCTTCGGTACGGCGGAGAGGAGCCAATCGTCCTTGCGCCCGGCATCCGGGGCGGCGGGTCCGCGCGGCGGCAGCTCGTGCACCGAGGACGGCAGGTAGGAGAGGAAGCGCCGGGCGCGGGCGAAGGCCTCCTCCTCGCTGTCGACGGCATCGTCGATGGCGCCCGCCTTGGTGTGGATCTCGTGGCCGCCGAGCTCCTCCTTGGTCAGGTGTTCGCCGGTGCGCGCCACCACCGGCGGGCCGGCGATGAAGAGCTGGCTGGTTTCCTTCACCATCACCGAATAGTGGCTGGTGACGGCCCGGGCAGCGCCGAGGCCGGCGACCGAGCCCAGCGCCAGCGCCACCACGGGGACCTGGCCCATGTTGGCCACCACCCATTCCCAGCCCGGATTGGCCGGGACGTAGGTGCGACCGTCGATCTCGAGCGACTTCACCGAACCGCCGCCGCCGGTGCCGTCGACCAGGCGGATCATCGGCAGGCGCAGTTCATGCGCCATGTGCTCGGCATCGATCTGCTTCTGCCAGATGGAGGCATCGGCGGCGCCGCCGCGCACGGTGAAATCGTCACCGCCGACCACGACGGTGCGGCCGTCGATCCGCCCCCGGCCAAAAACGAAGTTGGTCGGCGAGAGCTCGACGAATTCGTTGTTGCCGTCATAGGTGCCGCGCCCGGCGATGGCGCCGATCTCGCGGAAGGAACCTTCGTCGAGCAGGCGGCCGATGCGCTCGCGCACGGTGAGCTTGCCGTTGTCGTGCTGGCGCTTGACCTTCTCCGGCCCGCCCATGCGGCCGGCCATTTCCTCGCGCTTCCTCAGTTCCTCGATATCCGCCGACCAGGCCATAATCCCTACCCGCACTTTCTCTTGTCCAAACGCAGAAGCGGCAGCTTAGGGCCTGCCGGCGGCGCGGACCATGCGGGAGAGACGGCGCCTCAGGCGCCGGGCGGACAATTCTGTCCGCTGGCGAGTGCAGCGGCGGAGACGCCGTTCAGCCAGAAGGGACGCTCTGCGGGGCGCTCGCGGCCGCCGAGCCGGGATTTTTCGGCCGGGAAGGTCGGCATTTCCGACAAGTCGCTGATCGGGATGAGTTTTTCGGGATGGCGCTCATCTTTTGGGCAGCCAAAGTCAGCCAATTCGAGCCAATTCGAGCCAATTCGAGCCAGTTTGGTCCCGCGCGCTACCCGCCGCGGCCGGTTCGGCACCTGATTCGTCCAGCTTTGACCACTTCCCTTCTCCCTTGAGGAGAAGGGAAGTGGCGCGGACATTTTTGTCCGCTCTGCGTCTTCCGGGGCTGTCGTAGTCCATGGCTTTGCCGATCTCGTGCTGGGCGGAGAGGGCTTCTCCCGACCCTTGGCCAAGGCGCGTTCGCGGATCACCTCCAGCATGCGGATGTGCTCGCGGAAGCTGGGCAGGTCGTCAGCGGACAATTCCGTCCGCCTGCCCTCCAGCAGCAGCCAGATCATCACCGCGCGAGAAGAGGCGCTCAGCGCCGGATCGGCCATCACCCGCTTCACCAGGATACGGATCGCCGGGCCCAGCGCCTCGCCATCGGCCGGGGTTCGATGTGTCGCCATCATCGGAATGGTCTCTCCACAGACCGTCCGGCGCGATTCTAGCGGATTGTTCTCATTGCATCAAGAGTTATAATTTTTCTCAAGACATGGAGATTTGCACAAGTTCCATCGAGGCGAGCGCGGGCATTCCGCAACCACTCGGGGCTACGCCCTGCCGCGCCGAGGCTATATCGTATCGCGCAAGCGGCTAGGGCAGACTGCGGGATACGGGCGGCGAATCGGGGGATGGTCGTGCGGGGTTCTTCGGCAACGGGCGGCGACGCGGGCGCGTCGCCGCGAGAGGGCGTGCTGATCGGCGCCCTGGCAATTGGTTTCTTCGCTTCGGGTTTCGCCGCCCTCCTCTACCAGATCGTCTGGCAGCGCATGCTCGGCATGTTCGCCGGTTCCGACAGCGTCACCGCCGCGATCGTGGTGGGCGCTTTCCTGCTCGGCCTCGGCATCGGGTCGATGCTGGCGAGCGCGGTGGTCGACCGGCTGACGCCGCGGCAGGCGGCGGCTGCTTTCATCCTCTGCGAAGTGGCGGTCGCCCTCTTCGCCCTGGCGAGCCGCCCCTTCCTTTACGACTTCGTGGTCGAGGAGCTGGGCCCCAGCCTTTCCGGGCGCTGGGAGGCCTTCGCCATCTGCTTCGCCGGGCTGCTGGCGCCGACCCTGATGATGGGCCTGTCGCTGCCGCTCCTCGCCAAGGCGGTGGTCAGCCGGATCGAGACGGCGGCAAACCGCATCGGCCTGCTCTACGGCCTCAACACCGTCGGTGCCGGGCTCGGCGCGATCGTCGGCGGCTACCTGATCGTGGGTTCGCTCGGCTTCGAGCGGGCGATCTGGGTGGGTGCCGCCCTGAACGTGCTGGCCGCCGCGCTCGCCGCCGCGGTGATGGGCCATGTGCCGCGGCTGCCGGCGCCGTCGCGCGCCGTGCTCAGGGCC
>JALHMN010000067.1:0-576 GCA_022844005.1 bacterium
CTCGCTCTTGCCGCCGGCCCGGGTCAACTCGCCCTTCGCCAGGATCGCGCGGGCCAGCTTCTGGCCCAGGAAACCGCCGCCGCCGGTGATCAGCACACGCATCTTTCCGCCCCTCTTCGTTATTTTTTCCGGCGCCCGGAAGCCGCATCAGCAGTGTGAAATCGCCTTGCGCCCCGGAAGCGCATACTCCATACATCTAGCGGTCCAACCAACCATGGAGCACAAGATCGTGTCAGCTCGCGACTCTCTCGCAGCGGTCATCGAGAAGGAAACCGGCGCCACCAAGACTGCCTCAAAGGCGGCCGTCGGCAAGCTTTTCGAGACCATCGTGAAGTCCACGAAGAAGGAGGGCAAGATCTCGCTGCCCGGTTTCGGCACCTTCCTGGTCGCCAAGCGCGCGGCCCGGAACGGCGTGAATCCCAAGACGGGCGCCCCGCTCAAGATCAAGGCGCGCAAGACGCTGCGCTTCAAGCCGGCGGCCGCGCTGCGCGATCTCTGATCGTCGCCAGCCGTCCTTCGGACGACTTCGGGCCCGCCCGTCCCTGCGAAGGGGCGCGGCGGGCCTCGCATTTCTAC
>JALHMN010000067.1:586-24922 GCA_022844005.1 bacterium
ACAGGCTGGCGGCGACGAAGGCGGCGATCGCCTCCAGCGTCTTTTCCGGCTGGTCGCGCTGCGGCGCATGCCCGCAGGCCGGCAGCACCAGGCTCCGCACCGGCCCGCCGCTGCCCCGCTCGATTCGCCGCACCTGTTCCAGCGTGCCGTATTCGTCGTCCTCGCCCTGGATGACGAGGAGGGGACAGCGGATGCCGGGCAGGCCCGATTCGATGCTCCAGTCCCGGAAGGCGGGGTCGAGCCAGGCGCCGTTCCAGCCCAGGAAGGCGCAATCCACGTTCTCCCCGTGCCAGCGCTTCAGGCGCGCCCTGAGGTCGGTCGTCTCCCAGGCGGTTCTGGCGGCGGCGATGGAGCGGACGGAAATCTCCTCCACGAAGACATGCGGCGCCATCACCACGGCAGAGCGTGGTAACGGTGAACGCTGGCTGAATGCATGGATGAGCGCGATGGAGGCGCCGTCCGAATGGCCGACCGGAACGGGGTCGGAAATGCCTTCTTTTTCAAGCAGTTGAGCCAGAAACGCGGCCTCGTCATGCATATAGCTGACCGGGCGTGGCAGGGCCACCGGGTCGGAGCCGCCATAGCCCCGGCGGCTGTAGATGAACGCCGCGCAACCCGTTGATTGCGCTAGTTTATCCGGGAAATCGCGCCACTGCGCCGCCGAACCCAGGCCCTCGTGCAGGAACACCAGGGTAGGGTTGGATCCATGGATCCGGCGGCTCTCGATCAAGCGCTAACCGCTTGTGGCAGAAGGGTTTTCCACTCCTTCGCCCAGTCGACGGCATCCTCCTCGGCGAAGCTGCCGCCGGACGCGTTGTGCTCCATCCGCTCACCGATTCGCGTGGCCCCACAAACACTTAACAGCTCGTCGAACTGCTTTCCGCCGTGGTTGTAGGTGTCGATATAGGTGCTGTCCCCCAGGCTGATCAGACCATAGCGCACGGCCGACAGGTCGGGCTTCGCGCGCTCGATCGCCTCGTAGAAATCCCTAGCATTATCAGGCACATCGCCCTGTCCGTAGGTGGAGGAGCAGACGAGGAACACCCCCTCGCGGGCGAAGATCGCGGGCTTCAGGTCGTCCATCATCAGCACCTCGGCCGGGTGCCCGGCCTCGCGCAACAGGTCGCGCACGCTGTTCGCCACCAGCTCGGCATTGCCGGTCATCGTGCCGACGAGAATGGTGACGGGAACCGACATCTGAACCTCGCGAAACTGGGAAACCGGTCGGCAGTATATTTCGCCGGCTGGACCAGGGAAGCAAAAACTGCAATATATTGCAGACAATTCCTGGGCAGATCATGACGGCGAGCGCCGACAGCCTATCCGAAGCCGAAAGCGACATCGCGCCCTTCCTCGCTCGCGTGGGCGAAAGGGTGCGCAACCTCCGGGCCCGCCGCGGCATGACCCGGCGCCTGCTCGCCCGCGATTCGGGCGTTTCCGAGCGCTACCTGGCGGAACTTGAGGCCGGGCGAGGCAATATCTCCATCGGCCTCTTGCGGCAGGTGGCCCAGGCGATGGGCGTGCCGCTGCCCGAACTGGTGGAAGAGGGCCCCGACCGGTCGGTCGAAAGGCGTCTGCTGGGCGCCAAGCTCGACCGGCTGGCGCCGCGCCAGCTCGAGGAGGTGGCGGCTTTCGTCACCGAGCGCTTCGGCGCTTCCATCGAACGGCGCAACCGGATCGCGCTGATCGGCCTGCGTGGCGCCGGCAAGACCACGCTCGGCCGTCGATTGGCGCAGGAACTGGACATCCCCTTCGTCGAGCTGGCCCGCGCCATCGAGGCGGAGGCCGGCATGGCGCTGGACGAAATCTTCTCGCTCTCCGGCCAGGCCGCCTATCGCCGCCACGAACTGCGCGCGCTGGAACGTATCCTGGCCGACCACGCGCGCGCGGTAATCGCAACCGGCGGCGGATTGGTGACGGAACCGGCCACTTTCGAACGCCTCCTGGAAGGCTGCTGGACCGTCTGGGTGCAGGCAAGACCCGAGGAGCATATGGCTCGAGTCCTCGCCCAGGGCGACCGTCGCCCGGTGGCCGGCAATGCCGAGGCAATGGAAGACCTGCGTCGCATCCTGATCCAGCGCGAGCTGCTCTATCGCAAGGCCGATGTCGCCATCGACACCACCGGCCGCAGCGTCGAGGCGGCCGTCAAGGATCTGGTCGCGCTGATCGGTTGACGGAATGATCCCGCCCCGACATGGATAGGCCAAAGACGTCTGGAGGAAATGCATGAGTTTCCAGGACCGCTGGCCCGAGGAACCGCGCGCCGTATTCGTCATGTCCGCACGCTAGCGCCATGGACTTCGAGCTTTCCGAGGACCAGCGCGCCTTCCGTGACGCCGCCCGCAGTTTCGCCAGGGAACAGATGGCGCCGCATGCCGGCGAATGGGATGAGGGCAAGGTCTTCCCGGAGGATGCGTTGCGCGGCGCCGCCGCACTCGGCTTCGCTGGAATCTATGTCAGCGAAGAGATGGGCGGCTCCGGCCTCAAGCGTCTAGATGCCGCGGTGATCTTCGAGGAGCTTGCAGCCGGCTGCACCTCCACAGCCGCCTATATTTCCATCCACAACATGGCGTCGTGGATGATCGACCGTTTCGGGTCGGAGACGCAGCGCCAGCACTTCCTGCCGAAGCTCTGCACGATGGAGCATTTCGCCAGCTACTGCCTGACCGAACCCGGCAGCGGTTCGGACGCCGCCAGTCTCAAGACCCGCGCGGTGCGTGACGGCGACCACTACGTCCTGAACGGTACGAAGGCTTTCATCTCCGGCGGCGGCCGGTCGGACATCTATGTCTGCATGGTCCGTACGGGTGACGACGGCCCGAAGGGCGTCTCCTGCCTGGTGGTCGAAAAGGGCACGCCGGGCCTTTCCTTCGGCAAGCAGGAGCGGAAACTGGGCTGGAACTCCCAGCCCACCGCCATGGTGATCTTCGAGGACTGCCGCGTGCCGGTCGCCAACCTGATCGGGGCCGAAGGCGAGGGGTTCAAGATCGCGATGATGGGCCTCGATGGCGGGCGGCTCAATATCGGCGCCTGCTCGATCGGCGGCGCCCGGGCCTGTTTCGAACTTGCGCGCGCGCATCTGGGCGTGCGCCAGCAGTTCGGCCAGCCGCTCGGGCAATTCCAGGCGCTGCAATTCAAGCTCGCCGACATGGCGACCGAGCTGGAGGCGGCGCGTCTGATGCTGCGCCGCGCGGCGAGTGCGCTCGATGCGAAGCATCCGGAGGCGACGCTGCATTGCGCGATGGCGAAGCGATTTGCCACCGATGCCGGTTTCCAGGTCTGCAACGAGGCGCTGCAGCTGCATGGCGGCTACGGCTACCTGAAGGATTATCCCCTCGAACGTTATCTGCGCGATCTGCGCGTGCACCAGATCCTGGAAGGCACCAACGAGATCATGCGCGTCATCATCGCCCGCCGGCTGCTGACCGGTGCCAATCCTCTCGACGCTTAAGGGTCGCATGTCAGACAACGAAGACATTCTGTTCGCCGTCGAGCGCGGGATTGCGACAGTTCGCTTGAATCGTCCAAAGGCGCTCAATGCGCTGAACCACGAGATGACCATCGCGCTGGACGCGAAATTGAAGGCTTGGGCGGCGGACCCTGCCGTGAAGGCATTGTTCATCGCCGGCGAGGGTGGCCGCGCTTTCTGTGCCGGCGGCGACATCCGCAAGCTGCACGATGAGGGCAAGTCGGGAGGGCGCTACCCTTACGATTTCTACCATGACGAATACATCATGAACGCGCGGATCAAGCGCTTTCCGAAGCCCTACATCGCCTTCATGGACGGCATCGTGATGGGCGGCGGGGTAGGCATGTCGGTGCACGGCTCGCATCGGATCGCCACCGAGAACACGCTGCTCGCCATGCCGGAAACCGGTATCGGCCTGTTCCCGGATGTCGGCGGCAGTCATTTCCTCTCTCGCTGTCCGGGCGAGATCGGCCAGTACCTGGCGCTCTCCGGCAATCGCATCAAGTCGGGCGACACGATGTATGCCGCCATCACCGACGTCTGCGTGAAGGCCGAGAGCCGGGCGGCAATCTTCGAGGCTTTGCAGGCGGCCGACTGGTCGGGTGATGCCAGCGAAGTCGCCACGCGCACGCTATCCGCCTTCTCGGTTGAACCAGGTCCCGCGACCCTGCCCCCCGTGCGGGCTCTGATAGACGACACCTTCGGACGGCAGAGCGTGGAGGCGATCCTGACGGGGCTGGACGAGGAGGGGTCGGATTTCGCGGCCCAAACCGCTTCGACCATCCGCCAGAAGTCGCCGACCAGCCTGAAGCTCACCTTTCGGCAGATCCGCGAAGGGGCGACGCGCTCCATGGACGAGTGCATGCGCATGGAATGGCGCATGGCGAGCCGGGTGATCAAGGGACACGATTTCTACGAAGGCGTGCGCGCGGTGATCATCGACAAGGACCAGGCGCCGAAGTGGAACCCTTCGAGCCTTGCCGGCGTGTCGGACGCCGATATCGATGCCTATTTCGCCCCGTTGCCGGGCGGTGATCTGCGCTACGATTGGAACTGAAGGTCCAGGGAGAGAACAATGGCGAGCGTCGGCTTCATTGGCGTCGGCAATATGGGCGGACCCATGGCCCGTAACCTTCTCAAGGCCGGCAGTGCCGTGAAGGTGTTCGACCTGTCCGCGGCGGCGGTGAAGGCCTGCACCGATGCCGGTGCGACCGCCGTCGGCTCGGCGCAGGACGCGGCCAAGGGTGTCGATGTCGTGGTCACCATGTTGCCGGCGGGCCAGCACGTGCGCGGCATCTATCTGGGTGAGACCGGCGTCCTCGCCGCGGCCGGCAAAGGGACGCTCTTCATCGACAGTTCGACCATCGATGTCGACAGTGCGCGCGCGGTGGCGGCGGGTGCCGAGAAGGCAGGCATGCTGATGATCGATGCGCCGGTCTCCGGGGGTGTCGGCGGGGCGGAAGCCGCGACACTCACCTTCATGGTCGGCGGACCCGACGCCGCCTTCGCCAAGGCGAAGCCGTTCCTCGAGGCGATGGGCAAGACCATTGTTCATGCCGGGGGACCGGGGAACGGCCAGGCGGCAAAGATCTGCAACAACATGGTGCTCGGCATTTCGATGATCGCGGTAAGCGAGGCCTTCGCGCTGGCGGAGAAGCTCGGCCTCGACCACCAGAAACTGTTCGACATCAGCTCGAAGTCGTCCGGGCAGTGCTGGTCGCTCACGACCTATTGTCCGGTACCGGGGCCGGTACCGACATCGCCCGCCAACCGCGATTACAAGGCCGGTTTCACCGCCGACATGATGCTGAAGGACTTGAAGCTGGCGCAGGAGGCGGCGAATTCGGCCGGAGCGGCGACCCCGATCGGTGCCCAGGCCGCGGCACTCTATGAGGCCTATACGACGGCCGGGAACGGGCCGGTCGACTTCTCGGGCATCATCAAGATGATCCGCGAGGCGAAGCGCTAGATGGCCGGGCAATTCGTCAGCGTCGAGCGACGCGGCCGGATCGCCATCGTGCGCTTCGACCGGGGCGACGGGCGGAATGCGATGTCGCGCACGGTGATGCGCGAACTGACCGAGGCGGCGCGCAGCTTCGAGGATGATATCGAGACCAATGCCATCGTGCTCACCGGCTCGGCCGAGGTCTTCACCGTCGGCTACGACCTGAAGGACCCCGAAGCCAAGGGCCTGGACGCGATGGGTCTCGCCGAGCGGCGGCGTCATTTCGCGGCGGGGCCGCGCATGTGCCGGGCCTGGGAGGATCTGGCGCCCTTCACCATCGCGGCGATCGAAGGATGGTGCGTCGGCGGCGGCGTGGCGCTGACTGTCTCGCTCGATTTTCGCGTCTGCGGCGTGGGCTCTACCTTCTACGTGGCCGAGATCGAGCGCGGCATGAATATGAGCTGGCAGAGCCTGCCGCGGATAACCAACCTCGTTGGCCCCGCCCGGGCGAAGCAGCTCGCGATTCTTGCCGAGATGGTGCCGGCCGAACAGGCGCTCGACTTCGGGCTGGTGCAGGAGGTGGTTCCGGCGGGAACGGCCTTCGATCGTGGCATGGCGCTTGCGGAACGGGTGGCGGCGCTGCCGCCGGTACCGGTGCGGATGATCAAGCGCGACATCGATGCCTATGCCAATGCACTGGGGCATGCGACCAGTCAGATGGACCTGGACCAATATGCGCTCTGCCAGGTCTCGGAGGACTACAAGGAAGGCGTCGCCGCCTTCCTGGCCCGGCGGCCGGCGAAGTACACGGGGCGGTAGCCGTGGCGGCTTGACGGCCCGTCGCCCGGGGTTGATCATTGTGACGTTCCAAGGGGAGCCCCATGCGGGGGCTGAGATACCGCCGGTCGAGGCGGTGACCCTTTGAACCTGATCCGGGTCATGCCGGCGAAGGGAACGGAACATGCGCGCCAGGACGCTGCGCTGCTCTCCACACTCTTCGCCAGGGCAATCCGGGTTCCGGTTGGGCGAAACCGCGTGCAGGAGGCACGCCCATGGAAGTGATGCTGAACGGAGAGGCCAAGCAGATCGGCGCGCCGATGTCGGTGCTGCAACTGCTGGAATCGATCGGGCTCGACCCGCGCAAGATCGCGGTGGAGCGGAACCTCGAGATCGTTCCACGCTCGACCTACGGGGAGACGATCGTCGGCGACGGCGATCGGCTGGAGATTGTCCATTTCATTGGCGGAGGTAATGCCATGGTGCCGCTGTCCGCGCGCGAAAAGGAAGACGCGCTGGTTGTCGCTGGCCGGCGCTTCGATTCCCGCCTGCTGGTCGGAACCGGGAAGTACAAGGACTTCGAGGAAACCGCCCGCGCGATCGAAGCCTCTGGAGCGGAGATCGTCACCGTTGCCGTCCGCCGCGTGAACGTGACCGACACCAAGCAACCGATGCTGGTCGATTTCGTCGATCCGAAGAAGTTCACCTATCTGCCCAATACGGCCGGCTGCTACACGGCGAAGGACGCGGTGCGCACACTGCGGCTGGCGCGTGAGGCGGGCGGCTGGAACCTGGTGAAGCTCGAGGTTCTGGGCGACCAGAAGACCCTCTATCCCGATATGCTGGAGACGCTGGTAGCCGCCAAGGAACTGGTCGCCGACGGTTTCGAGGTGATGGTCTACTGCTCCGACGATCCCCTGATGGCGAAGAAGCTGGAAGACATCGGCTGCTGCGCGATCATGCCGCTGGCGGCGCCGATCGGATCCGGTCTCGGCGTGCAGAATCCGATCGGCATCAGACTGATCGTTGAACAGGCGAACGTGCCGGTTCTGGTCGATGCGGGCGTCGGCACGGCCTCGGACGCGACGGTGGCGATGGAACTGGGCTGCGACGGCGTGCTGATGAACACGGCGATCGCGGAGGCGCGCGATCCGGTCAAGATGGCGCGTGCCATGGGCCTCGCGGTGCAGAGCGGCAGGCTCGCCTATCTGGCCGGGCGGATGCCGCGGAAGCGTTATGCCGACCCGTCGTCACCGCTGGCCGGTCTGATCTAGCGCGGTCGCGCGACCGGTTCGACGCCCACGATCAGGCGGTCGACATACCGGCCATCCGTCGACATCGGGCAGGCGAGGCGATGCAATGTGAGCGGCTGGCGCGTGCCGTCCATGTCCCATCGCGAGTAGCACGGTCGACGCATCCGGAGCGGTTCCTGAAAGGCGGCGACAACCGCCTGTTTCCAGGCCATCGGAACAATGTCGTCGACCCATCGGCCGGTCAGGTCGCGGCCGCCGAACTCGGCGATGGTCGTTCCGAAGAGGCGAAAGCGGAAGCGGGCGGGGTCGCCGATCACATCGATCAGATGCAGGTGACCGAAGAGCCTGGGGACATCGAGGATGTCGAAGGCTGCAGGGGCCGGGAGCCGCAGCCCGCCGCGGAGCGTGCTCCAATGTTCGAACAAGAGGTGCAGCAACGGCAGGGGCGGGACGCCGGGAAGGGGGGTCTCCACTGCGGCTGGACGCATTCCCGATCCCGTTCTGCGGTTGCAGCAATCGTGTGAGCCTCGTGCCGTCGTTGGCTAGCAGCCGTGGCGCGAGATCGTCAAGCGAATCGGTAGGCGCTTGCAGCTTCCCCTTGCGGGTGTCTTCATAGGAGCCGATTCGCCATGGCCGCAATTGGAGGCTCCATGCAGGATTCCGACCTCAATCCGATGGGTACCGATGGGTTCGAGTTCATCGAGTATACCGCTCCCGATCCGGCGGCCCTCGGCACGCTGTTCGAACAACTCGGCTTCAGCGCCGTGGCCCGGCACCGGTCGAAGCGGGTGACGCTCTATCGGCAGGGCGACATCAACTTCATCGTCAACGCCGAGCCCGACAGCTTCGCCCAGGCCTTCGCGCGGGTGCATGGGCCGAGCGTCTGCGCGATCGCCTTCCGGGTGAAGAACGCCGCCAAGGCGCTGGAGCGGGCGACCGGGCTCGGCGCCTGGCCGGTTTCGAGCCGGGTCGGGCCGATGGAGCTCAATATCCCGGCAATCAAGGGCATCGGCGATTCGCTCCTCTACCTGGTCGACCGCTACGGGCCGAAGGGATCGATCTACGACGTCGACTTCGAGTTCCTGCCCGGTGTCGACCCGAACCCGAGGGGTGTGGGCCTCACCGCGGTCGATCACCTGACCCATAACGTGCACCGGGGACGGATGGACGAGTGGGCGGAATTCTACGAGCGGCTCTTCAACTTCCGCGAGATCCGCTACTTCGACATCGAGGGCAAGCTGACCGGCCTGAAGTCGAAGGCGATGACCAGCCCCTGCGGCAAGATTCGCATCCCGATCAACGAGAGCTCCGACGACAAGTCGCAGATCGCCGAGTACCTGAAGGCCTATCACGGCGAGGGCATCCAGCACATCGCGCTGGCCGCGGAGGACATCCATGCCGCCGTGGAACAACTCGCCGCCAAGGGGGTGCCGTTCCAGGACACGCTGGAGACCTACTACGACCTGGTCGACAAGCGCCTGCCCGGGCATGGCGAGGACCTGGAGCGGCTGCGCCGCAACCGGGTCCTGATCGACGGCGCGCCGACCGAGGACGGCGGCAAGCTGCTGCAGATCTTCACCCAGACGGTGATCGGCCCGATCTTCTTCGAACTGATCCAACGCAAGGGCGACGAGGGCTTCGGCGAGGGCAACTTCCGGGCGCTGTTCGAATCGATCGAGCTGGACCAGATCAGGCGCGGCGTGCTGTCACCCGCCTGATATGCGATGGCGCCTCCAGAGCCAGCGGGTGACGAAGAAGACGAAGGCGGCGAGGGCGAGCCCGATCAGGATGTCGATCTGGATCGACTTCACGTCGCCCAGCACGCGTTCGATGGCGTCGCTGAAGAGATAGCCGGCCGAGCCGACGGCCACCGCCCAGATCGCGGCGGCGATGGCGTTGAGCGCCATGAAGCGCATGTAGGGATAGCCGGAGAGGGCGATCGCGACGGGTGCCACCGAACGCACGCCGTAGAAGAAGCGGAAGGTGAGCACGAAGACGTCGGTATGCCGCCCCATGCGCGCGGCCGCCGCGGCCACCCGCGCCGCCAGTATCGGGCGCCGGGCAATCCAGCCGGCGCCGAAGCGGCGCGACAGGTAGAACCAGGTCTGGTCGCCGACGAAGGAACCGACGAAGGCGGCGAGGATCACCCCCTGCAGCGAGAGATGACCTTGGTGCGCGGCAAAGCCGCCCAGCACGAGCACCGTTTCGCCTTCGAAGAAGGTGCCGGCGAGCACGAAGAGGTAGCCGTACTGCTGGATCAGCGCTTCCAAGACGATCCCTCGGCGAGGTCGGCCAGAATGGCGGCGCGGTGCTGGTCGAGATCCGGCGCCGCGGCCCGGGTCTGCGGATCGGGCACGCCGGAGAGCTTGATCGGGTTGCCGGCCATGCGCACGGGCCCCGCCACCGGGTCATCGGCGGTGACGATCATGTTGCGCGCGGTCACCTGAGGTTCAGCCAGCAGCATCCCGGTGTCGTTGATCGGCCCGCAGGGGATGCCGGCGGAGTCCAGGCGGGCCAGCCAATGGGCGCTGTCTTCCGTCACCAGGATCGATTCGATCGCCCGGGTGAGGGCGGCGTGGTTGGCGGTGCGGTCGGCATTGGTGCGGAAGCGCGGGTCATCGGGCCAGGCGGTACCGCCCAGCACATCGGCCAGGGCGCGGAACAGCGCGTCGTTTCCCGCCGAGATGACGATCGGATGATCGGCGGTGCGGAAGGCGGCGAAGGGCGTGATCGAGGGATGCCGGCCCTCCGACAGGCCGGGCACCTCGCCGGTGGCGGCGAAGCGGGCGATGGCGTTCTCCATCAGCGCCACCTGCGCGTCCAGCATGCCGATGTCGATCTTGCGGCCCTGCCCCGTGGCGGCGCGCTCGACCAATGCCGCGTTGATGCCGATGGCGGTGAAGAGGCCGGCGGCGAGGTCGCCGATCGGCACGCCCACCCGGGTCGGCGGGTAGCGGGGATGGCCGGTGTGGCTCATCACGCCACCCATGGCCTGCACCACCATGTCGTAGGCGGCGCGCGTCGCCAGCGGCCCGGTATGGCCGAAGCCGGAGCAGGCGGCATAGACGAGGGCCGGGAAGCGACCGTGCAGCATGTCCCAGCCGTAGCCGAGCTTCTCCATGGTGCCGCCGCGATAGTTTTCGATCAGCACGTCGGCGCGGGCCAGCAGGCTCTCGAACACCGTGCGGTCGCCCGGGGCTTTCAGGTCGAGGGCGATGCTCTCCTTGCCCCGGTTGATCGACATGAAATAGGCCGACTTGCCGTTGACGAAGGGCCCGAAGGCGCGGCTGTCGTCGCCGGTCCCCGGCGGTTCCACCTTGATCACGCGGGCGCCGAGATCGGCGAGCAGCATGGTGCAGAACGGCCCGGCCAGCACCCTGGTCAGGTCGACGACGATCAGGCCGGCGAGCGGCCCAGCCACAGCGGAGGTCTGCAAGGCGGGCGTCAGCCTGCCTTCAGGCGCTTCGCCGCATCGATGGCGAAGTAGGTGAGGATGCCGTCGCAGCCGGCCCGCTTGAAGCCGAGCAGCGCCTCGAGGATCACCCGGTCGGGATCGAGCCATCCGTTCTGGATGGCGGCGGTCAGCATCGCGTATTCACCCGACACCTGATAGGCGAAGGTCGGCACGCGGAAGGTGTCCTTCACCCGCCGGCAGAGATCGAGATAGGGCATGCCGGGCTTCACCATCACCATGTCGGCGCCCTCGGCGATGTCGAGGCCGACCTCGCGGATCGCCTCGTCGCCGTTGGCCGGGTCCATCTGGTAGGTGCGCTTGTCGCTCTTGCCGAGGTTGCCGGACGACCCGATGGCGTCACGGAAGGGGCCGTAGAAGGCGGAGGCGAACTTCGCCGCATAGGCCATGATCTGTACGTTCACATGGCCCGCCGTCTCCAGCGCGTCGCGGATGGCGCCGACCCGGCCATCCATCATGTCCGAAGGCGCGATGATGTCGCAGCCGGCATCGGCCTGGACCAGCGCCTGGGTGACCAGGACGCGCAGCGTCTCGTCGTTCACCACATAGCCGTCGCGGATCAGCCCGTCCTGGCCGTGGCTGGTGAAGGGATCGAGCGCCGCGTCGCAGAGGACGCCGATGCCCGGAACCTCGCGCTTCACCGCGCGCACCGCCTTGCAGACGATGTTGTCGGGATTGACCGCCTCGTCGCCATCGGGCGTCTTCAGGGCGGCATCGATGACCGGAAAGATGGCGATGCAGGGAATGCCGAGGTCTTTCGCCTCCGCCGCCCGTTCGACCAGGATGTCGACGGAGAGCCGTTCGACCCCCGGCATCGAGGCGACCGGCACCGTCTTCTTCGTGCCTTCGTGCACGAAGACCGGCCAGATCAGGTCGGCCGGGGTGAGGATATTTTCCGCCACCATCCGCCGCGACCAGTCATGGCCCCGGGTGCGGCGCATGCGGGTGCGCGGGAATCCCGGCACGCCGGCTTCCGCGATCGAGGCGGGGGCGATCTTCGGCGCGGCCTTGCGGAAGGAGACGGGGTTCTCGCTCATCGGGGTCAGGCTCCCAGTTTCTTCATCAGGGGCTTCTCGGTCTTGGCGTAAGTCTCCTTCACCACGACCTTGCCGTCCTTGACGTGGATCAGGTCGAGGCCACGCCAGCCGCCCATCCTGTCCTTGGAGCTGAGGGTGCAGGTCCAGCTGATCATCGCCTTGCCGGCGGCGGCATCGACGAACAGGTCCTCGGCATTGAAGCGGATGGTGCCGAACTTGCCGGAGAACTGCGGTTCGAAGGCGGCCCGGATCGCTGCTTTCCCTTCCGAGCGGGTACCGTTGAACTCGTCATAGACGCCATCTTCGGCGAAATACGACATCACGCCGTCGAGGTCGTCGCGGTTGAAGGCTTCCGTGAAGTCGACCACCAGCTTTTCCAGCGCCGCCCGATCCATCGCCGCTTCCCCAGTTCTTACTGACCCGCCGCCATTCTAGCCGGAAACACCGTGCCGGCGTCGAGCCGCATCCAAGGTGTTGGAGAGAAGGCAGGCGACCGTCATCAGGCCGACGCCACCGGGCACCGGCGTAATGGCACGGGCCACTTCGGCGGCCTCGGCATAGGCGACATCGCCGACCAGGCGGTCCTTGCCGCCGGTGGTCGAGGGGAAGCGGTTGATGCCGACATCGATGACGACGGCGCCCGGCTTCACCCAGCCGCCCCTGATCATTTCCGCCTTGCCCACGGCGGCGACCAGGATATCGGCGCGGCGGCAGACGGCGGCGAGGTCGCGGGTGCGCGAATGGGCCATGGTGACGGTACAGTTGCGGCCGAGCAGAAGCTGGGCGATGGGCTTTCCCACCAGGTTGGAACGGCCGACGACCACGGCCTCGAGGCCGGAGAAGTCCGGGATCACCCCTTCCAGCAGCAGCATGCAGCCGAGCGGCGTGCAGGGCACGAAGCCGGGGAGCCCCTGGGCCAGGCGCCCGGCATTGACCGGATGCAGGCCGTCGACGTCCTTGTCGGGGTCGATCGCATTGATCGCCGAGAGCGGATCGAGATGGGCGGGGAGCGGCAGCTGCAGCAGAATGCCGTGCACGGCCGGATCGGCGTTCAGCCGGGCGATGGTGGCGAGCACCGTCTGCTGGTCGGTATCGGCCGGGAGCAGGATGGTGTCGGACTTCATGCCGGCGTCGGTGGTGTGCTTGCCCTTGTTGCGCACATAGACCTGGCTCGCCGGGTCGTCGCCCACCAGCACGACGGTCAGGCCCGGGACGATGCCGGTCGCTTGCACGAAGGCGGCGACATCGCGGCCGATCCGGGCGCGGAGGGCTTCGGCGACGGGCTTGCCGTCGATGCGGGTGGCGGTCATCGGGAAAGCATCTCCTCGAACCCGGCGCGCAGGGCGATGGAGTCGCCGCGCACCTCAACGATCTTGTCGCGGCCGGTATCGCCGATCACGACCGCGACGGCGGTGGGCGGGACGCCGAGCGCGCGCGCCAGGACCTTTTCTATCGCCGCGTTGGCCCGCCCGCGATCCGCGGCGGCGGTCACCTTGACGACGAGTCGGGGACCTGCGGCACCGTCGCGCAGGCCTTCGATTCCGTCACGTCCGGCCTTCGGCTGGGCCCGCACCGCGATGCGGATGCCGGTCGCGGTCACGGACAGGAGCGGGGTGGAAACGGCCGGGAAATCCGTCTCCCGGGTCAGAAGAAGATGTCGGCGATCACCTGCTGCAGGAACCAGAGCACGATCAGCAGCACGATGGGCGAGATGTCGACCGGTCCGAGATTGGGCAGGAACCGGCGGATTCGCGACAGGACCGGCTCGGTCACCCGGGCGAGGAAGTCGCCGATGGTGAAGACGATCCGGTTGCCGGTGTTGATGACGTTGAACGCGATCAGCCAGCTGAAGATGACCGATGCGATCAGGATCCAGGTGTAGATGTCGATCAGCTTGAGAAGCAGGATGCCGATGAGGTGCATGGTTCCGGCCAGGTCGCGAATAGGGCGTGAGAGCTAGCGGGTCGGCGGCGGAATCGCAAGAAGACGTTCCTTTCCGCCGCTCTTCGTTCGGCGCGGGTCGGCCATGCAGGTGGATTGGTTGCGGACATTTCTGTCCGCCGGCGCGGCATGGCGGTAAGAGCGGGACCGGGCGGGGCGCCGGCGTGCATCGGAACATTTGTCCGTCGGACATTTTTGTCCGCCGACACGTGGAGCACATTCCTGTCCGCCGGTCGGTATGCCCCAGCGGGGCGAGCGCGGGGATTCGGAAGGCCGGCCCGGAGTTGGGTAACCTATTGAATATAAATGAAGAGGTCGCGTTCGTAAGGCTTTCGTACCCTACCAATCTGAGCCAAATCGAGCCAATTCCTGCCAATTCGAGCCAATTCGCTACCCGATCACGCCGGTGCCGCGCCGACTCTGGCCAAGGCGAGCCAGGGCTTTTGCATCGACTTGAGAGGCGCGACCTGCGCTTCGGGCGGAGACTGCCGAACCAATAGGTGGACAATTTGTCCACCGGACATTTTCGTCCGCCGGCTTGGAGAGCGTTCCTTGCAGACGATCGTAGGACGGCCGGCCGAATCATTCCGGTGCCGGACCACATGCGTGTGCCAGCAGTCGTGGGGTTCGACTTCATATAGCGAGCGACAGGCATCGGCTGCCTTGATGAAAGTGCAATAAGAATATACCATGAACATAAATCAGTCAAGACTTAGGGGCGCCCGCGCCGCATGAGCGGGACCGGCGGGCCCCGTTGCACCTGCATTGCGGCCGGTTTCGCACGGGGTCAGACTCGGTCGCGAGACAGCCGACAGGTGAAGAAGGACAGGATCTCGTCGCGCGCGGCGATGGTGGGCTGGCCCGCTTCGTCGATCAGGTGGGCCGTCACCACGCTGTGCGGGGAAGCGACCACCGCGCGAAAGAAGGGCGGCGGGTCCGGACTGGCGGCGCTGTCCGGCAGCACGCGGCCGACGAAGCGGTCTCCTAGCGCCTGGGATAGCGCGGCGAAGCGTTCGGCCCGGCAGAATCGATCGCCTGCGAAGCGATAGCCCAGCACGGTCAGATCTTCGCGTTCGAGCCGGTCGCGGACGGTGGCCAGTTCCGCGGGGCCCACATCCACCCCGGCGGGGTTGTCGAGAGGCAATGAGGGCTGGGCGAGAACAGGCGCCAGCACCGCCGGTTCCAGCATCATGGAAAGCGCGAAATTGCCGGTGAAGCACATGCCGATGGCACCCACACCCGGACCGCCGCATTCCGCATGCGCCAGTTTCGCCAGGGATCGCAGCCAATGGGTCACCGGGCTGGAGGCACCACCGGCGAAGGCGCGGAATTCGGCGCTGACGCAGGCGCGTCTGAAGACGGCCGTGCCTTCCTCGGCGGTTGGCAGGGCGCCGTCGCGGCCGAACAGCGAGGGCATGTAGACGCTGAAGCCCGCATCGCGCACCCAGCGGGCGAAGCGGGCGACATGCGGGCTGATGCCCGGCATCTCGGTCATCACGATCACCGCCGGCCCGGCGCCGCCGGCATGGACCCGCTTGGCGACGCCGTCGAGGGTGATCTCGCGGGCGATGAAATCTTCGAGGGCATCATCCTCGCTCAGGCTTCGGTACGGCATCGCGATCTCCATTCCCAGTCGGCGTCATCGGGGATCATTGCGATCGGGATGTCATCGCAATAGTGTCGTAAACGACATATTTCGGGGAATTTCTGCCATGACGGCGGTTGCCGTTCTCGAGGTCGAGGGTTGCATGGCGTCGAGCGCGGCGATCAGCCACGACGTGCTGGCGACGGCCAACCGGATCAGCCTGGCGGCGAAGCGATCGGCGCCTTTCACCGTCAGCACGGTGCGATGCGGGACGGGGCGGAACCGCGCCGGCCTCGATGGCGCCGACCTCGTCATCGTTCCGGGCCTGGGCACTGCGACAGCGGAAGAGCTGGAGGCGCGATTGAAGACGTCCGCCTGCCGGCGCGCGATCGGCATGCTGGCCGAGGCGTTCGGAGCCGGTACGGCGCTCGCGGCTTCCTGTGCCAGCACCTTCCTGCTGGCCGAGACCGGGTTGCTCGAGGGCCGGCGGGCGACCACGACCTGGTGGCTGGCGCCGCTTTTCCGGCGCCGCTATCCCGGGATCGACCTGGCCGAGGAGCGGATGGTGGTGGCCGATTGGCCGATCGCCACGGCGGGGGCGGCCATGGCGCAGATGGACCTGATGCTGGCGGTGGTGGCGCGGTTCGCCGGTCCCGGCTTGGCGCATGCCTGCGCGCGCTACCTGCTCCTGGACCAGCGCCGCTCGCAGGCGCCCTACATGGCGCTGTCCTTCATGGCCGGGCAGGACGAGACGATCGCGCGGGCGGAGGCCTGGGCGCGCGCGAACATCGCGCGCGATTTCACCATGGATGAACTGGCAGCCGCCGCCGGCCTCGCGCCCCGCACCTTCGCCCGCCGCCTCGCCGCGGTCTGCGGTCTGTCCCCCGTGCGCTTCGCCCAGCGGATCCGCGTCGAGGCGGCCGAGTTGCTGCTGGAAACGACGCGGCTATCCGTCGACGAAGTGGCGCGGCGTGTCGGCTATGCCGAGCCATCGACCTTGCGGCGGCTGATCAGGCGCGACGCGCGGCGATGCCCGGCCGAGCTTCGCCGAAGCGGGCGGACGGCAACGGGCTGAAGCCGCAAGCATCGCCGTCCTTGCGGCCCTGTGGGGGAGACGCTATATGACCGCCTCCCGGGACGTCGGAGTGTAGCTCAGCCTGGTAGAGCACTGTGTTCGGGACGCAGGGGCCGGAGGTTCGAATCCTCTCACTCCGACCAAAATTCGACGAAGCCCGCGCCGGCGACGGTCGCGGGCTTTCGTTTGTCCGGCATGGGCCCGGCGCCCGCCTTATTTCATGGATTTGGCCGGCCGCGCGCCCGAGAATGCACGGCGGTGCTTGCGCGTGAGGGGGACATGCTGGAGACACTGATCGCCAATGCCTGGAGATCGTTGCCGGTCTTCCTGACCCATTTCGGCACCGCGCTCGGCATGCTGGTCATCGGCGTGATCGTCTATATCCGCATCACCCCGGCACATGAGACAAAGCTGATCGACGAGGGCAATGCCGCCGCCGCGGTCGCCTTCGGCGCGGCGCTGCTGGGCCTCGCCATACCGCTCGCCTTCTGCCTCAAGGCCAGCGTCAACGTGCTCGACATCGTGGTCTGGGGCGTGGTGGCGCTGGTGCTGCAGCTGGGGGCCTATCTCGCCGTGGCGCTGATCTTCCGGAACCTGGAGGAGCGGCTGAAACGTGGCGACATGGCCGCGGCGGTGACGCTGGGCGCCACCAACCTCGGCGTCGCCGTACTGAACGCGGCGGCGATATCGGGGTGACCCGGTGATCGGGCGCTGGCTTCGCGAGATCCTGTTCGTCTGCGGTTTCCTGGCCTTTCTCTGGGTCATGATCCCGGAGGAGAACATCCCCGGCCCGCCGCGGCGGATTCCACCGCCCGATCCGCCGCCGGTGGCGGAGACGCGTCCGCGCCTGGAGCCGGCGCCGGTTCTGCCCGCCCGGCCGCCGCCGGCGGCGCCCGGGGCCCCGTCCGTGCTGACGCGTCGGCTGCCGCCGCCCTCCATCAACGATCCGGTGATCGAGATCGCCGACAAGGGCGTGCGCCGGGGCGACAGTTTCGGCACCGCCTTCGTGCTCGACCGCGGTGTCTGGGGAACGGCACGGCACGTCACCGAGAGCTGCGGCCGCATCCACCTGAACCTGAGCGGCCGCTGGACGGCAGCGAGCGAACTGCGGATGCACCGCAACGCCGATGTCGCCGTGCTGCGGACCGAGAAGGCGGGGGGTGCGGCGCTGCCGGGGCCGGACCCGGCGCAGACGTTGTTCCTGAACCAGAGCGGATATCACATCGGCTATCCCAACGGGCGCGCGGCGGGACTGCGCACGCGGCTGATCGGCAGGACCCTGGTCCGCTGGCCCGGTTCGGCGAAGGCCGAACCCACCTTGTCCTGGGTCGAGGTCGAGCGCGTGCCCGAGTTCGACGGACCGCTGGGCGGTATCAGCGGCGGGCCGGTGGTGGACGAGCAGGGCCGCCTGGTCGGGATCACCATCGCCTCGTCGGTACGGCGGCAGCGCGTCACCACCTCGCTGGTCGACAGCCTGCGCCAGGTGGCGCCGGCGCTGCCGCGGCCCGGCCCCGGCAGCCGCATCGATCCCGCGAGCTTTCCCGAGGTGGCGGCGCGGCTGCGCCGCGCCGATACGGTCACCATGGCCTATTGCCAGGCCGATCCGGGCAGCCCGCCGCCGCGCCGTCCGAAGCCAGCCGGCTGACCCGCCCTACCGGCCGTGGGCGGAGATTGAATTCCGCCGGCAAACCCGCATAGTGAAGCGGTCGATCCGACGAAGCTCACGCCACAGGGCCGTTTCGATGGAAACATTTGCGACGCAGCCTCGCGTCGCTTCCGAGCCGGTAGCATGCGGGATCGACGCAATTCCCGACCCGCGTCTGCGGGATCTCGCCTCCTACTGGTTCTCAAAGCGCGCCGGCGAGCTTCCCCCGCGCCGGGCGGATATCGATCCCCTGCAGTTCAAGCCGATCCTGCCGAATATCCTGCTGCTCGACCGCGTCGTCGAGGCCGGGCGCGTGCGCTATCGCTATCGGCTGGTCGGGACGACGGTGGTCGCCATCACCGGGCGGGAGCTGACCGGACGATTCCTGGATGAAATGCTGCCGCTGCCCTACGGCGACTACGTGCAGCGCCTGCACGACATGACGCTGTTGCACCGCGTCCCGGTCTATTCGCTCGGCCTCTATCACGACGAAGGAAATTTCATCAACGGCCTGACCTACCGGCTGTTGATGCCCTTGCGCACCGGCGGCGAGGAGCCGGACATGGTCTTCGTCTGCCAGTTCTGGCAGCGGCGCAACGACCCTGGCCATTGGAGCGGCGACTGGCAAAAGGCCGAACCGGAGATCGCGCTGATCTCCGGCCCCTGACCCTCTATCTCAGCGTCTCGAACAGCTTCACCCAGAGCTTGGTGCGCGGTTCGAGCGACGAGTAGTAGATCTGCTCGTAGTCGGTATGGGCGCCCTTGCCGTCGGCGCCGAGGCCGTCGAGCGTCGGGATGCCGAGCGCCGCGGTGAAGTTGCCGTCGCTGCCGCCGCCGGTGAGGGGCACGTCCTGCAGGTCGAAGCCTAAGCCCGCCGCTTCCTTTCGCGCATGGTCGAAAAGGGCGGCGATGCCTTCGTCCTTTGTATAGGGCGGGCGGTTCATGCCGCCTTCCACCGTCAGCTTCACGTCCGGGTCCTTCGACGTCAGTGCCAGGATGCGGGTGGTCATCTCCTCGGCGATCGCCGGATCGGGGACGCGGAGATCGACCTCGCAGGTGCATTCCTGCGGCACCACATTGACGCCGGTGCCGCCATGGATGAGGCCGACATTGGTGGTGATGCCGCGGCCGTAATCGGTCATCGCCTCGACGGCCAGGATCTGGTGGGCGATCTCGCGGATGGCGCTGCGGCCGTCTTGGTGGCGGACGCCGGCATGGGACGGGCGGCCGCGGGCCTTGATGACGAAGCGGCCGACGCCCTTGCGGCTGGTGACGATCCTGCCGCCGTCGCGGGCGGGTTCGGTGACCAGCACGTACTTGGCGTTGCGGGCGAGGCGCTCGATGGTGACGCGGGAGGTGGGGCTGCCGATCTCTTCCTCGGGCACGAAGCAGAAGGTGATGGGCAGCGGGCTTTCCTTTGCCGCCCGGACCAGGTGACGATAGGCGTAGAAGGCCATGTGGGCGCCGGCCTTCATGTCGTAGATGCCGGGACCGAAGACGCTGTCGCCCTCGCGCCGCCACTGCAGTTCCGGCGTGTCGATGCTGCCATGCGGATGCACGGTGTCGAGATGCGAGACCACCAGGATGCCGGGGCCGTCGCCGCCCCAGGGCGTGCGGGCGGTCAGCACGTCGCCGAAACCGTCGATTCCTGGCACGCGGTCGATCACGGCGCCGATGGCGCGCAGTTCGCCCTCGACCACGTCGTTCAGCTTGTTGACGGCGACGCCGTCGTGGCTCGGCGTCTCGACCGAGACCCAGCGGCGGATGCCTTCCAGAATCTCATCGGCGTCGATCCGCGGCTCGTTGCCCGCTCTTTCCTGCATGCCCGGCCCTCATCCTCGGCGCGTTGTAACGCCGCCGTTTCTAACGCAAACTCCGCCCCGACCATAAACGGCTCTTTCGGGGAGGGCGAAGCCCATGATCGTCGACATCCGCATCTACACGCTGCCGCCGGGCGGGCTTCCCGCCTATGTGCAGCGCTATGCCGCCGAGGGCTATCCGGTGCAGCAGAAGCACGGGCTGAACTGCCTCGGCTACTTCACCGCGGAAGTGGGCTTCCTGAACCGCATCATCCATGTCTGGACCTATCCGGACGTCGAGGACCGCGAGAAGAAGCGGGCCGCCATGGGCGCCGATCCGGCCTGGCAGGCGTTTCTCGCCGGCAACAGGGACGCGCTGGTGGCGCAGGAGAACAAGATCCTGAACGCGGCGCCCTTCTTCCCGATGAAGAACCCCAATCCGGGGCCGGTGGGCGTGGTGGATTTCCGCACCTACAAGGTGAAGCACGGCCGGCTCGCCGAATTCACCAAGCTCTATGGCGAGGAGGGGCTGCCGATTCAGCTCGGCCATCTGGGGCACAATATCGGCTGGTTCACCAGCCATATCGGGCCGCAGAACGAGGTGGTCCACATGTGGGCCTATCCGAGCGTGGAGGAGCGGGCCAAGCGCCGCGCGGCGATGACCGCCGATCCGGCCTGGGGCGCCTATGGCAAGAAGAGTTCGGCCCTGCTGGCGCAGATGGAGAACACGCTGCTGGTGCCGGTTCCCTTCATCAAGCCGCAGGGCTGAAAGAAACGTCTGGAGGTCGAGTGATGGTGGAGGCGACGCCCTGGCAACGCGAGATCTATCGCGTGCTGAAATCATATGACGTGCGCCAGGTGGCGTATGTGCCGGATGCCGGCCATGCCGGTCTGATCGACCTCTGCCACGCCGACAACGAGATGAAGACCGTGGTGCTGTCGACCGAGGAGGAGGGCGTCGCCATGCTGTCCGGCGCCTTCCTGGGCGGCGAGCGCGGCGTGCTGCTGATGCAGTCCTCCGGCGTCGGCAACTGCATCAACATGCTGAGCCTGCCCAACATCTGCCGCATGCCGCTCCTGATGCTGGTGACCATGCGGGGGGAGTGGAAGGAGTTCAATCCCTGGCAGTTCCCTATGGGCCAGGGCACCAAGGCGGTGCTGGAGCATTCGGGCTCGCTGATGTTCAGGATCGACGACGCCGCGGATGCCGGCGACATCGTCGACGGCGCCGCCCGCATGGTGTTCGAGGGCTGTGCCATTGCCACCGTTCAGATCGGCCAGCGCGTCGTCGGCGCCAAGAGCTTCGGGAAGAAGTGACAGCCATGGACAGAAGCAGGGCAGAAGCCTATCCGCTGCGCCGCCGCGAGGTGGTGAGCACCCTGATCGGCCAGCGTACCGATCTCCTCATCGTCGGCGGGTTGGGCGCACCGACCAACGACGTCACCGCGGTCGGCGACCGTGACAATTTCTTTCCGCTATGGGGCGCCATGGGCGGTGCCGCCTCGATCGGTCTGGGGCTGGCGCTGGCGCAGCCCTCGAAGCGGGTGCTCGTCATCACCGGCGACGGCGAAATGCTGATGGGCATGGGCTCGCTGGCCACCATCGCGGTGAAGGCGCCCAGCAACCTCTCCGTCGTCGTTCTCGACAACGAGCGCTATGGCGAGACCGGCGGGCAGACCACGCACACCTCGGCCCGGGTGGAACTGCACATGGTGGCGGCGGCCTGCGGCATCCGCGTGGTCGGCAAGATCGTGACGGCGGAAGAACTGGAGGCGGCCCGGGGCGCCATCCTGGAATTCGCCGGACCGAGCTTCCATGTGGTCAAGGTGCGGGCCGAGCAGGAGCAGATGATCCTGCCGCCGAAGGACGGCGCCTATCTGCGCGACCGCTTCCGCAACGCGGTGCTGGGCAAGGAAGCGGCGAAGCTGTGAGGGAGGCGGGGGGAATGGCGCGGATCGAGTTCTTTTTCGACTGTTCCAGCCCGTGGACCTATCTCGGCTTCCACCGGATGGTGCAGCTTTCGGCCGAGCTGCATCAACCGGTCGACTGGAAGCCCTTCCTGGTCGGCGGTGTGTTCAACACCGTCAACCCCTCCGTCTACCGCTCGCGCGAAACGCCGGTGCCGGCCAAGGCCGCCCATATGGTGAAGGACATGGCCGACTGGGCCCGGTATTGCGGGATCACCATCGGCTGGCCGCAGAAGGTCTTTCCGGTCAATTCGGTGAAGGTGATGCGCGGCTGCATCTTCGCCGAGGGGGAGGGCAAGCTGGTGCCCTTCGCGCGGGCCTGTTTCGAGGCCTATTGGGGCCGCCGCGAGGATATTTCCCAGGACGAGGTGGTGATCGCCGCCGCCGAGAGCGTGGGCCTCGACGGCGAGGCGCTGCTGAAGGCGGCGGGAACGGAGGCGATCAAGGCTCGGCTGCGCGCCAATACGGACGACCTGATCGCCCGTGGCGGCTTCGGCTCGCCCACCGTCTTCGTCGACCGGACCGACATGTATTTCGGCAACGACCGCCTCGACCTCGTCGCCGCGGCGCTCAGGGCGAAGCCGGCGGCCTGATCCGGTTCTTCACCGCGCGACCCACATCCTCCAGCTTCAGTTTCAGGCGCGGCTTCTGCAGGTCGACATTGACCATGATGTGGGTGGGCGTGCCGAGGCTGGTCTTGTAGCGGAGCTCACCGGCCAGGAAATCGACGACCCTGCTGTCGCGCTGCAGGTGGTGCTCCACGCAGAGTGCGAAAGACACGTAGCCGGGCTTCAGCTTGGCGTCTTCCTCATAGGCGAAGCCCGAGAGATAGGTGCCGACCCAACCCTTGTGGATGAAGTTGTAGAGATAGCCGATCGGCGCTTCGCCGGCCGTGATGCGAAGCAATTCGACTTCGCCCGCCGGGAAGGCGCGGGCGATCATCCTGCGGTGGAAGCGTTCCAGGAAGGGATAGCCGAAGGCGCCGCGGCTGCCGCGCGCCAGCCAATAGCGCTGGTGCAGCGCCTTCAGGCCGTCGAGGAAGCCGAGCGCCTCCTCGACCGACCGGGCGGTCTCCAGCACCAGCGGCCCGCGCCGGGCATAGAGCTTCATCGCCCGGCGGGTCTGGTAGCGGGTATTGGAGCTGAGGCTGTCTAGATAGCCCTTGCCCGAGGCGCGGACGGCTTCGAGATCGACCTGCGCGGTGGCGCGGCTGCTGACGAGATGGGCCTTGATGCCCGAAGCCATGGCCGGATAGCGCTCGAGCACGCCGCCCAGCCGCAACTCGTCCCAGGCCGGCAGGTCGGGGGTCGAGAGGGCGACGTCGAGCATCTGCCGCTCCAGACGCTCGCCATAGGCGCGATCCACCAGGAAACCGTTGTATTCGATGCAGTTGATGTCGATCTCGGGATCGCCGGTCTCGTGCAGGAAGAGCGTGCGGGACCGCAACAAGCCGCGGTGGCGCCGCTGCAGGCCGGCGACGAAGAGACCGAGGCCGACCAGGCGGCCGCCATCACGGGCCACCAGGAGGTGCGGCTGCAGCCCGGCCTCCTCGACCCAGGTGCCGATCCAGTGCCAGGTCAGGTAGAAGGTGATGTCGGCGCGGTCTTCCAGGTCGCGCCAAAGCGCGCCGAGGGCGTCGAGGCCGGGCCAGGATTCGACCGCGATGACGGGCTCGTTTGCGTTAACCATCTCAATCCGCGGTCGTCTTGCCCCTGATGAGCCCCAGGACTAGGGTCGGGCGCCCAACCGAGACACCATAGCATGACGAATCCTTATCAACTCTTCCGGCACCACGTCGTGGAGATCGTCACCCGGCTCGGTTCCGAGGGAGTTCTTCCTCCGGGCCTCGACACTGTCGCGGTTGCGGTCGAACCCCCCCGCGATCCCGCCCATGGCGACCTCGCCACCAATGCCGCCATGGTGCTGTCCAAGGCCGCCGGGATGAAGCCGCGCGACCTCGCGGAACGTCTGGCGGCGTCGTTGCGCCTGATCGAGGGCGTCACCGGCGTCGAGATCGCCGGCCCCGGCTTCATCAACATCCGCCTCGCCGACGACGTCTGGCGCGAGACGCTGCGCGAGCCGCTGTCGCGCGGCATCGCCTACGGGGAAAGCAACCTCGGCCTGCATGCCCGGGTCGATGTCGAATACGTCTCCGCCAACCCGACCGGGCCGCTGCACGTCGGCCATTGCCGCGGCGCGGTCTTCGGCGACGCGCTCTGCGCGCTGCTGGAGAAGGCCGGTTTCGACGTCTGTCGCGAGTATTACATCAACGACGCGGGGGCGCAGGTCGACACGCTCGCCCGCTCGGCGCATCTGCGCTACCGCGAAGCCCTGGGCGAGAGCATCGGCCAGATTCCGGAGGGACTTTATC
>JALHMN010000068.1 GCA_022844005.1 bacterium
GCGCAGGAGGCGCCCGGCCACGCGCGGCGTGCCGCGGGCGCGCCGCGCGATCTCGGCGGCGCCATCGGGCGTCAGGTCGAGGTTCAGGATGCGCGCCCCGCGGGCGACGATCAGCTCGAGCTCGTCGGGCGTGTAGAATTCCAGCCGGCTCGGAATCCCGAAGCGCTCCCTGAGCGGGGTCGTCATCAGCCCGGAACGCGTCGTCGCCGCCACCAGGGTGAAGGGCGGCAGGTCGATCCGCACGGAGCGCGCGGCCGGTCCTTCTCCGATGATGAGGTCGAGCTGGAAATCCTCCATGGCGGGATAAAGGATTTCTTCTACGGCAGGATTAAGGCGATGTATTTCATCGATGAAAAGAACATCGCGCGGCTCGAGATTGGTGAGGAGCGCGGCGAGATCCCCCGCCTTGGCGATGACCGGCCCCGACGTGGCCCGAAAGCCCACCCCCAGCTCGCGCGCAACGATCTGGGCGAGCGTGGTTTTCCCCAGGCCCGGCGGACCGTGGAACAGCACGTGGTCGAGCGCCTCTCCGCGCGCGCGCGCCGCATCGATGAAGACGCGCAGGTTCTCCCGCACCCGGCGCTGGCCGACGAAATCGCCCAGCACCTGTGGCCGAATTGCATTGTCCAGATCGTCGCCGTCGCGCTTGGAGGGCGCCACCAGCCGCTCCGCGCTCATCGGCCGAGTTCCCGCAGGCCGGCCCGAATGAGGTCCTGGACGGAGGCGTCGGCCTTCTCCCGCGCCGCCTTGGCGACCGCCGCGAAAGCCTCCGACTGCCGATAGCCGAGATTGACCAGGGCGGAGACCGCGTCACCGGCCGCGCCGGTCGCCGCGGGCTTCCCGGTGGAAAGGACGGCAGGACCCAATGCGACCGCGCCCGCCTTGTCCTTCAGTTCGATCGCCAGGCGTTCGGCCAGTTTCTTGCCCACGCCGGGCACCCGGCCCAGCATCGCCTTGTCCTGGGCCGCCACGGTGCGGGCCAGATCCTCGGGTGAGAAGGTCGAAAGGACGGCGAGCGCCACCTTGGCGCCGACACCCTGGACCCCCTGCAGGTGCTCGAACCAGATCTTCTCGGCGCCATCGCGGAAGCCATAGAGGCGGATCGCATCCTCGCGCACATGCGTCTCGATGAGGAGGCGGGCGGCCTGGCCCGGCACCAGATCGCGGAGCGTCCGTGTCGAACAGGCGACGACATAGCCCACGCCACCGACATCGAGGATAGCCTCGCCCTCGCCCACGCTGTCGACGACGCCGGAAAGCTTTCCGATCATGTCCGGGCCCCCGCCATCACCGGGGCGGCCGTCCAGCGCGACAGGCTGGCGGCGTGATGGGCATGACAGATGGCGACGGCCAGGGCGTCGGCCGCGTCGACGCCGGCGATCTGCGCGCCCGGCAAAAGGCGGCGCACCATGGCGTGGATCTGTTCCTTGTCGGCATGGCCGGAGCCGACCACCGACTTCTTGATGAGATTGGGGGCGTATTCACCGACCGGCAGGCCCGCCTGGGCCGGGGCCAGCAGCACAACGCCCCGAACCTGGCCGAGCTTCAGGGTCGAAACGGGGTTGCGGTTGACGAAGGTTTCCTCGACCGCCGCCGCGTCGGGCTTCCATTCCCGGATCACGGCGACGACACCGGTATGAATCTGCAGCAGCCGCTCGGCGAGCGGCGCACTGCCATCCGATGTCACGGCGCCGTTCGCCACGTGGCGCAGGCGGTTGCCAACAGCCTCGATCACGCCCCAACCGGTGGAGCGCAAGCCGGGATCGAGGCCGATCAAGAGCATGAAGTAGCTCCCTCCCTCGCGCGCAGCGTGGGGGAGGGTGGGGGTGGGGGTGGTCGCCGCAAAGGAAGCCGGGCGCCGCGCCGGCACCGCCCCCACCCAACCCTCCCCCACGCCGCTACGCGACGCGAGGGAGGGCTCTGGGGGTGATGCTGACCGATCGGCATCGATCTCAGGCCGACAGCTTGCGCATGACGTCCTCGGCGACCTCGAAATTCGCATAGACGTTCTGCACGTCGTCGCTGTCTTCCAAGGTGTCGAGCATCTTGAGGAGGGACTGCGCCTTCTCCTCGTCGACCGGAATCGTGTTCTGAGGCCGCCAGATCACCTTGGCCTCTGCCGGATCGCCGAACCTCGCCCCGAGCGCCTCGCGGACGGTGAGGAAGTCGTCGGGGTTGGAGATGATGCGGTGCGCCTCGTCCTCGGTGACGCAGTCCTCGGCGCCGGCCTCGACGGCGGCTTCCATCATGTCGTCGGCGGAAGCCACGGCGAGCGGATAGACGATCTCTCCCACCCGGTCGAACATGAAGGAGACGGAATTGGTCTCACCCAGGCTGCCGCCATGCTTGGAGAAGGCGGAGCGCACTTCGCCGGCGGTGCGGTTCTTGTTGTCGGTGAGCGCCTCGACGATGACGGCGACGCCGCCGGGGCCATAGCCCTCGTAGCGCATCTCCACGTAGTCGTCCCCATCGGAGGCACCCGCGCCGCGCTTGATGGCGCGATCGACGGTATCCTTGGTCATATTCGCCCCTCGCGCGGCGAGTATGGCGGCGCGCAGGCGCGGGTTCGCCGCCGGGTCGGGCAGGCCAGACCGAGCGGCGGTGGTCAGTTCGCGAATCAGCTTGGTGAACACCTTGGCGCGCTTGGCATCCTGCGCGCCCTTGCGGTGCATGATGTTCTTGAATTGTGAATGGCCGGCCATGGCGCGTCGAAACCCACGGGATCTGGAGGAAAATCCGCGAACCTATACCACATGTTGTATGCTAGCGAGGCTGTTCGCTAGCAACGCAATATGGCAAGAATTCGGCGGTCGGCGGCGTCATAGTCTCCGGATCGCCGCCCGTCGACTTTTGAATCAGGCTCATGCACCCTGCTCTCTCCGTCATCTTCTTCACCGTGCTGACCGGCGCCGGCCTCGGGCAGCTGTTCCTCTTCGCCGTCATGATCGCCGGCGGCCATACGCCGGGAAGCCCGGCATTCGGCCTCACCTCAACGCTGCTGGCGCTGGTTCTGGTCGGAATGGGCACGCTCGCCTCCACGGCCCACCTCGGCCGACCCGAAAGGGCATGGCGCGCCGTTTCGCAATGGCGCTCGTCCTGGCTTTCGCGCGAAGCGGTGCTGATGGCACTGGTCGTTCCGGTGGGGCTCGCGCTCGCCGCCGGGTGGCTGGGCGAAGACCGGCGTGCCGCCTGGTGGCGCGCCGCCGCGATCCTGACCCTGGTGCTGGCACCGGCCACCGTCTTCGCCACCGCGATGATCTATGCCTCGCTGAAGACCGTACGGCAGTGGCGCACCCGCTGGACCACCGCCGTCTATCTGGTGCTCGCGCTGATGAGCGGGTCGACGCTCGCCTATGCGTGCCTGCGCGGATTCGGCTACGGCGCCTGGCCCGGCGGGGTGACGGCCCTGGCGCTCATGGGCTGCGGCCTGGCGGTAAAGCTCGGCTATTGGTGGCATATCGACCGGAGCCCGCCGGTAGCGACCGCAGAAAGCGCCACAGGTCTCGGGTTCATCGGCAAGGTCCGGCCTCTCGATCCGCCGCATACGGAAGAAAACTACCTCCTGAAGGAAATGGGCTATCGGCTGGCGCGCAAGCATCGGGCAAGGCTGCGCCGAATCACCATGCTCGCAGGTTTCGGCGTGCCGGCGGCGCTGGTGGCGATGGCGCTCAACCTGACCGGATGGCACGCGGGACTGGCGGCGGGAATGGCAGCCCTCATCATGCTGTTCGGGCTTGTGGTGGAACGCTGGCTGTTCTTCGCCGAGGCCACCCATACGGTGACTCTCTACTACGGCGGCACCGCATGATCGCCCGCATCCGGTCATATTGCCGCCATCCCCGGTGGGCGATATTGGCATCGGCGCGCGGAGAGCGCGGGGAATGGGGTCGACGTGACTGAAGCGAAGGAAGCCTGGAGCGGGCGGCGGGTACTGATCACCGGCGGCCTCGGCTTCATCGGATCGAACCTGGCGCGCCGCCTTGCCGGCCTCGGCGCCGATGTCGTGCTGGTCGACAGCCTGATCCCGCAATACGGCGGCAATCTCTTCAACGTCGCCGACCTGGAGGGACGCGTCCGCGTGAACATCTCCGATGTCCGCGACCAGCATGCGTTCCGTCATCTGGTGCAGGACCGCGAGCTGATCTTCAATCTGGCCGGCCAGACCAGCCACATGGATTCGATGACCGATCCGGTCACCGACCTCGAGATCAACTGCACCGCCCAGCTGCGGCTGCTGGAGGTGTGCCGGCAGCACAATCCGAAGCTGAAGATCGTCTTCGCCTCGACCCGGCAGATCTACGGCAAGCCCGACTACCTGCCGGTGGACGAGAAGCACCTCTTGCGGCCGACTGATGTCAACGGCATCAACAAGATGGCGGGCGAGTGGTACCACATCCTCTACAACAACGTATACGGCATCCGCGCCACCGCCATCCGCCTGACCAACACCTTCGGTCCCGGCATGCGGGTGAAGGACGCCCGGCAGACATTCCTCGGCGTCTGGGTCCGCGCCGCCGTGGAAGGACGGCCCTTCGAGGTGTGGGGCGGCGAGCAGTTGCGCGACTTCACCTATGTCGAGGATTGTGTCGACGCGCTCATGATGGCGGCGAGCAATCCCAACACCGATGGCGAGATCTACAATCTCGGCGGCGACCGGGTGCTGTCGCTGAAGGACCTCGCCGATCTGGTGGTCGCGACCAACAATGGCGGCGCCTACGAGATCAAGACTTTTCCGCCGGAGCGTAAGCGCATCGACATCGGCGACTACTATGCCTCCGACGAGAAGTTCCGCCTGGCGACCGGGTGGATGCCGCGAACCGGCCTGGAAGCCGCCCTGTCCAAGACGCTCGCCTATTATCGCCTGAACCTCGCCCACTATCTCTGAAAGTCCAATGGACATCGTTCCGCAGATCGACCTCAAGGCCGGCTATCTCGAGCACAAGGCGGCCATTGATGCCGCCGTCATGCGGGTACTGGAAAGCGGCTGGTATGTCGGCGGCGAGGAGGTCGCGGGCTTCGAGCGCGACTTCGCCGCCTGGGCCGGAACGAAGGAGGCGGTCGCCGTCGCCAACGGTACCGACGCGCTCGTGCTGGCGCTGAAGGCCTTCGACCTCGGCCCCGGTTCCCGGGTCGCCACGGTCTCCCACACCGCCGTCGCCACCGTCGCGGCGATCGAACTGGCCGGCCTTGTTCCGGTTCTGCTCGACATCGACGAATTCGGCTGTCTCGACCCGGCGGCTCTCGACCAGCTGCTCTCGGGCCCGGACGGTCGGCATGTTCGCGCCGTGATCCCCGTCCACCTCTATGGCCAGCCCGCCGACGTCGCCGCCATAGGAGCGCTGTCCGCGCGCTACGGCATCCCGGTTCTGGAAGATTGCGCCCAGGCGCATGGCGCCACCTTCGACGGCCGAAAGGTCGGCACCTTCGGCCGCGTCGCCGCCTACAGCCTGTACCCCACCAAGAACCTCGGTGCTCTGGGCGACGGCGGCATCATCGCCACCGACGACGTGGAACTGGCCGAGCGCCTTCGGGGCCTTCGCGAGTACGGGTGGCGGGCACGCTACATCAGCGCGGAGGCCGGGCAGAACAGCCGCCTGGATCCGATCCAGGCCGCCATCCTGAAGGTGAAGCTCGCCCATCTCGACCACGACAACGCGCGCCGGCGAGCGATCGCCGAGACCTATGACGCCAATCTGGAGGGAGTCGAGATCCCCCGGGTGCGCCCCGGCGCGACGCATGTCTATCATCAGTACGTGATCCGCCATCCAGATCGCGAGGGATTGCGCGAGCGCCTGAAGGCGAAGGGCGTGATGACCAATGTGCATTACCCGGAGCCGGTCCATCGCCAGCCTGCCTATCAGCGCCGCGTGCCCACCGGTACGATGAGCAAGACTGAGGCGTTGCTGCCCCGCGTGCTCAGCCTGCCGATGTACCCGCAGATGACCCAGGCGCAGGTGGCGCAGGTGATCGAGGCGGTGCGCGCCAGCGCCTGACCGGGCCGCTCGGTGCCAGCCGTGAAGCCGCCCTGTTGCCGTATCAGCCGAGTTGCAGGACGACCACGCCGAGGCAGATCATCACCAGCCCCGCGCCCTTGATCAGGCTGAAGGCCTCGCCGAAAAGCATCACACCCAGAAGCGCGACAACGACATAGGAAAGCGCCACCGTCGGAAAGGCGATCGATACCGGTATCTGCCTGAGCGCCAGCACATAGAAGAAGGCGGCGCTGCCATAGGCACCGAGACCGACGATGGTGCGCGGATGGGTGAATTGCGCAATCAGGGTCGGTGCATCGGCCGCACTCTTCAGCAGAAGCTGGCCCGCCACCCCGATCAGGATGGCGGCAGCAAGCGCGATATAGGCGAGGGTCACGGGGAATGCTCAGTGGTTGGCGACGGCACGGGCCGGCAGGTGGTCGACACTATCAGGTTCCGCGCCGGCAGCTTCGGCCACCCTGGGATCACGATGCACGGTCCGCACGATCGATTGCGGCTTGCCGTTCACGGTCAGGAACAGCCGTCCGACATACTCGCCCACCACCCCCAGCATGACGAACTGCACGCCGCCGAGGAGCAGCGAGGACGCCATGATCGAGGCCCAGCCGGGCGGAGTCTCGCCGCGCGCGGCTTCGGCCAGCACCGCGACGAAGCCGAGAATTCCGATCCCGCTCATCACCAGGCCGAAGATGGTGGCGAGCCGGAGCGGCATGACGGAGAAGTTCAGCAACATGGCAAGCCACAGCCGCACCAGCCGCCGGATGGTGTAGTTGGTTCGCCCCTCGGCCCGCGGCAGGTGATGGACCAGAAGGGTGCCGATACGCCGTGTCGACTGCATGAGCAGCCCGTCGACATATGGATAGGGACCGCTGTAGCGCAGCACCTGCTTGACGACGAAAGCGCTCATGCAGCGGAAGCTGCACAGGTACAGGCCCTTCGGCTTGTCCAGAACCTTGTCGGCGCACCAGTTGGCGAAGCGGCTGCCGAGGTTGCGCCAAGCCGCGTGCTCTTTCTTGGCATAGTAGGTGTAGACGACGTCGTAGTCGCCGTCGCGGGTGTGTTCGAACAGGCGCAGGACCTCTTCCGGCGGATTCTGCAGGTCGTCGTCCATGGTGATGACGTAGTCGCCGCGCGCCTGTGCCAGGCCCGCCATGACGGCGTTGTGCTCGCCGAAATTGCGGGCGAGGTCAACCACCGTCACCGGTGTATCGAACCGGCCCATCAGCCCGCGGCAGACCTCGAGGCTGTTGTCCGGGCTGCCGTCGACCACGAGCACGATCTCGTGCCCGCCCTCGACCTGCAGCGCGGCCACGGCCTCGACCAGCGGCCCGACACTATGTGCGCCGTTGTATACCGGCACGACAATCGAAAGCGCGCAGCGCTCGTTCATTGCTTCACCGCCACAAGCAGTACCGACCCCCCGAAGGGAAGGTTGATGCCCGTCTCCAGAATTCTTCCCTCGGCGCCGGTGACGAGGCGAAACAGGCGTTCGACAAGTCCCGGATACGGCCGTACGTCGCTGGCCGCGTCGCTGCCCCGCGAAACGAGGCGACGCAGCAGCATGAGCGGAAAGAGCAGTGTGTTCCAATAGGTCGCCCGGATCACTTTGAAGCCCGCTGCCTCGAGCATCGCGACAGCACCTTTCCGCGTAAAACGGCGCACGTTGTGCACGCGCCGGTCGTGCGCGGAGAGCATCCAGTCATAAGCCGGCAGGTTGAGCACGAGCGTGCCGCCGGCATCCAGGCAGCGATGCAGTTCGCCCAGTGCCTGCCCTACCTCGACCGCCTGATGGCACAGAACGTCGATCGAAACGATGGCATGAAAGGAATGGTCGCAGAAAGGGATGCGGTTGATGTCGCCGGCCACCAGCCGCGCCCGCGCGCCCGCCACGGCCCGGGCCAGCGCCTGCGGCGCGGCGTCCAGCCCGACCAGGATCCAACCGGGCCGGGCCCGGGCCAGACGGCGCAACAGCCCGCCCGTGCCACAACCGGCATCCAGCAGCACGCTTTCCCCGGCACTCACGCTCCGGGCGAGACTGGAGATGACGTTGCTGTGCACGGCCCGATACCACCACATGTGGTCCTCGACCCCGCGCATCAATTCGAACTCGCGTGCTTCCATGATCAGAACTGATCCCAAGCCTTACGGCCTATCCGGCCCTTTGCTATAAGGCGCTCTCAATTCGGCGGGTTTATGTCCCCATCTGGCCCCCGCGCCACTATCTGCCATGATTCAACCTGAATCCCGTGTTTATTTGCATTAGTGTAGCGGCGGAATTCATTGTTTGCGCCGGTACCCGAAGGAACCGCGTCCGCCCCTGCCGAGCTCGAAGCCAATCCCATGAACGGTGATCCCACTGCAGAACGCTCACCGCCCGCGGTAGCGCGCCAGCTCCCGATATCGGGCACCGCCATGGCCCTGCCGCGACCCGCCATCGACACGCTGGTGCGGGTTCTGCACTTCCTGCCCTATCTCTACGTGATCGGCTTCTTCTGGCCCCCGATGAACCACGATGTCGCCGCCCTGGTGGAGACGTCGCGGCGCTGGCTCGGCGGCGAGCGGCTCTTCATCGACCTGATTGACGTGAATACGCCGCTCACCTTCGTTCTGCATGCCCTGCCGACACTGCTGTCGAGGCTGACCGGAATTGCGGTCGAGTTCAGCACGGTGGCACTGGTCGTGACAGCGGTCCTCGCCTCGGGTATCGCCTCGCGGCAATACATTCTGGACGGCCCGCTGGGGCGAGACCGGTTGGGGCGAGACGCGCTTCCTTTCATCGTCGCCTTCGTTCTCGCCATGTCGCCGGGTCAGGAATTCGGCCAACGCGAACATCTCATGTTGTGCGGTGCGCTGCCCTATGTGCTGCTCGCGGGGATCCGCGCCGAGCGCAAGGTGGCCTGGCGAACCTGTGCGGTGGTCGGCCTCTTCGCCGGCATCGGCTTCGCTATGAAGCCCTATTTCCTCGTGATTCCGCTGCTGGTCGAGGCCTATCTCCTGCTGCGCCGCCCGCTGTCCGTGGCCTTTCGTGACCCTGCGCCCTGGATGATCGGGCTGGCCGTGGCGGCGCATGCGGTACTGATTCTGTTCGGCACGCCCGCCTATGTGGAGAACGTGCTGCCGCTCGCCTTCGAGGAGTACCTCGCCGTCGGCGAAGGCCCGTTCAGCGTCATGTTCGGCGCGGCGATGACCGCGACGGTGGTGACGCTCGCCCTGCTCCTCCTGGTCATCCTGTTTGGCCGGCGCGAACCCTCGCATATCCTGCTCGCGCTGCTCGCGCTGGGCGGTCTGATGGTCTGCGTGATGCAGGGCAAGGGCTGGAGCTACCACACCATTCCGGCGATCGCCTCTACCATCTTCCTGCTCGCGGTCGTGACTGTCGATCAGATCGATCGGCGCCTGGTTCGGGTCGCCCCCGGGCGCGGGTCCAGCCTTGCCGTTGGCGCCGCATTGCTCGCGATCCTCGCCTACCCGTATTTCCTGGCGAACCAGCCCTTCGCCTACCAGGGGCGCTACAACACCAGCATCGCGAAGCAGATGGGCGACATCATCGCCGTCGAGGCCCCCAACCGGCGCATCTTCGCCTTCTCGCCCGGGATCTATCCGTTCTTTCCGACGATCCTCTACGAGAAGACGACGATGGAGGGCCGCTACCTCACCATGTGGCCGATCCAGGGGCTGTATGGCCGCTGCCTGACGACCGGGAAACTGTACCGCGATCCGTCCGAGATGTCGGCACTGGAACGCCGGGTGGAGGACGAGATCGTGCGCGACTTCGTCGCCGCCAGACCCGACATCATATTCGTGGACCACATCCCCGGGATCCCGCAATGCGGTCCGGACGTCTTCGACTACATTGCGTATTTCTCCGGCGATCCCCGCTTCGTGGCGGCCCTCGCGGCCTATGAGCCGGCCTACGATTTCGACCGCTACACGATCTGGCGCCGGAAGAAGGGCTGACCCCACCGAGTCGCTACCACGGGCGACGCACGATCCTTCAAGACCCGCCATGGCGCGCCGCATAGCGTCGACAGGGAATCACCCTCGATGCGGTGCGTGCGTGACAACCGGACAGAGCCTCGCCTTTCTCCTCTTTTCCTTCGTCGCGGCGATCACCCCCGGGCCGAGCAACCTCATGCTGACGGCGAGCGGCGCTGTGGCCGGCGTGCGCGGCGGCCTGCCCTGCCTCGTCGGCGTCGCTTGCGGCATGGGTCTGTTGATCCTGGTCGTGGGGGCGGGAGTTGGTCACCTCACCGCCATCCACCCCTTCGTTCTGAAAGGCATCAACGGCATCGGCGCGGCCTTCCTGTTCTGGCTGTCCTGGAAGATCGCAACCGCGCGGCCCGCCGACCACGACGCGGCGAGAACACCGGTCGGATTCTGGGCTGCCGCCGCGTTCCAGTGGATCAATCCGAAATCATGGATAGTCGGCGCCGCCGCCGCGGGCACCTATCTGCAGGCGGATGCCTCCGTCGCTTGGGTGCAGCCGGCATGGCTCGCGCTGCTTTTCGTCACCGCGGCACTCCCGAGCGGCTTCGTCTGGCTACTGTTCGGCGCCTCGATGCAGCGCTTCCTGCGCAGCCCGACGGCGGCGCGGCGCTTCAATCTCGTCATGGGCGCGGCTCTCGCCGCCTCGGTGCTGACGATCCTCTTCTAGCGGGATGCCGCAACCGCACGCAGCCGCGCGGGGGACAACCCGTATGCGGTCTTGAACAGCCGCGTCATGTGCGCCTGATCGGCAAATCCGCAATCGAACGCCACCTGTGCCAGCGCCCTGCCGGCCAGGATGCCGGCGCGCGCGTGCTCGAGGCGGCGCATCAGCAAGTAGCGATACGGGCTGGTGCCGTGGATCCGGCGGAACTGCCTGGCGAGGGAGAAGCGGTCATGCCCGCTGATCACTTCGAGCTCGGCGGAGCCGACGACGCGCGTCTTTCCGGCATCGAGATACTCCCGCACCCGCGCCAATGCCGCGCGATCGCAGGACTCCCACCGCCTCGAGCGGACCGGGGGAGCCGCCACGAGCAGGCCGCGCGTGAGGATTTCGATCAGCGCGTCGGCCGCCAGGGGCTCGATGGGGGCAGGAAAGGACAGGAAGGCGGTACCGATCGCCTGTGCCAGGATCGCGCTCGCCAACACAGGCGTCGCGACGAACGGAAGCGCCACGCTCCTTCCGCAGATTGCGCGCGCCGCCTCGGCCACATCGCTCGGCGCCACGTAGATGATGCGATAGCCGAACCCCTCCTCCGACCCGGCACGGCCATCATGTGCCTCGTCCGGATGCAGGATCGCGACCTCGCCGGGGGCACTTGTCCAGGAGGCCCCTCGATAGTCGAAAGACTGGAGGCCACGATCCGTGAGGCTGACGGCGTAGGTATCGTGACGATGCTTGGCATAGGCGAAGCCGTTCAACCGCGCCCGCAGCAGTTGGAGGCCCCGGACCGGCGCCGTGCTTTCGATCCGCCCGCCCGGGTCCGGCAGCGCTTCGTCCTCCTATGCCCGCATGTCCGGCGGGAACAGGACGCCGCCGGATATCACCAGCTTCATCCCTTCTTCCACCGTCATCGCCACCTTCCTGGTCTCCGCTCGCGGCACGAAGACGATGTAGCCCGATGTCGGGTTGGGAGCGGTCGGAACATAGATCGCGATCAGGTCCTCACCCCCGATCTGCCGGCCGGCATCCCCGATGCTTTCCGAGGCGACGAAGGCGATCGACCAGAGTCCCCTGCGCGGGAACTCCACCAGCACCACCTCGCGGAACGAACGCGACGAGCCCCCCAGGACCGTCTCGAACACCTGCTTCAATCCGCTGTAGATCGAGCGGATGATCGGCATGCGGTCGAGCAGCCGTTCGCTCCAGCGGACCAGGGTTCGCCCCAGCAGATTGGCGGCCAGGAACCCGATCAAGGTCAACAGGATGACCGAGACGACGAGGCCGACGCCCGGCACGTCGAAAGGCAGGTAGGTACGCGGGTTGTAGACCCGCGGCAGATAGGGCGTCACCAGTTCGTCGGTGAAGGATATGAACGACCAGACGACGTAGACGGTGAGCGCCAGCGGCGCCACCACGATGACCCCGGTCAGGAAATATGTGCGGAGTGCGGCGCCGGCCGATTGGCGCGGCACCTTGGGCTCCGGCGGAACCGGTGCCGGATTTTCGAGCGTCATGGAGGAACTCCGCAGCCTGATGGCCCGTCCTATGACGGCGCGGACGGGTTCGGGTCAAGCCCGCCTTTCGGATCGATCCGCGGAATACGGCGTTATGTTCGTCCCGCGCCTTGTCAGGAGCCCTGCCGATGCCGCCCCCCCTCGCCCGAATCAACGCCATCGCCACGGCGGTGCCACCCCATGTGCTGGGCCAGGACGAGGTGGCACTCAGAGCGGGTAGCGTTTTCCTCGGGCCCAACTTCGAGCGGATGCGCGGCGTCTATTCTCATGCCGAGATCGCCACCCGGCATTCCTGCGTGCCGATCGACTGGTATCTCGATGACCACGGGTTCCAGGAACGCAACCGGCTCTACGTCGACAGCGCGGTCGACCTCCTGGAAGCGGCGGCCTCGGCGGCCCTCGACGGGGCCGGACTGGCGGCGGAACAGATCGACGGCATTGTCGTCGTTTCCACCACCGGCATTGCGACCCCCAGCCTGGATGCCCTTCTCGTTGAGAGGATGCACCTGCGGCGCGACATCCAGCGCCTGCCGATCTTCGGGCTTGGATGCGCCGGCGGCGTGCTCGGGCTTTCCCGCACGGCAGTGCTCGCCCGCGCCAATCCTGGCGAGCACTGGCTGTTCCTGGTGGTGGAGCTTTGCGGCCTTACCTTCCGTGCCGCCGACCAATCGAAAAGCAACCTGATCGCAACCGCCTTGTTCGGCGATGGCGCGGGCGCCTGCGTCCTCGGAACCGAAGGCGACGGTCCGGCCGTGGCCGCGGGGGCGGAGCACACCTTTCCGGACAGCCTCGATGTCATGGGCTGGGACGTCGTCGATGACGGGCTGAAAGTGATGTTCTCGCGCGACATCCCCGCCATCGTGCGCAAGGAAATCGGAACCCTGACGCGTGCCTTCCTCGATCGCAGCGGACTCGGTCTCGGCGATATCGACGACTTCGTCTGCCATCCGGGCGGCGCCAAGGTTCTGGATGCGCTGGAAGACGTGTTCGAAATGCAACGTGGCGGCCTTGTGCGTTCGCGCGATGTGCTGCGCCGCTTCGGCAACATGTCGGCTGCGACCGTGCTTTTCGTGCTGAAGGAGAGCCTTGCAGCCGGCGGCCGCGGCCGCCGGCTCTTGACCACCCTCGGTCCGGGCTTCACCGCCGGCTTCCTGCTGCTGGAGGATGCGTGAGCCTGTTCCACGCCGTCCTCCTCCTTGTTGTCGCGCAGCGCCTGGCCGAACTGGCTTGGAGCGCGCGAAACACCCGGGCGCTACTGACCCGGGGCGCGGTCGAGGTGGGACGGGCGCACTACCCCGTTATCGTGGCGCTGCACGCCGCCTGGCTCGGCGCCTTGGCCTTCACCGTGCCCGCGGAAACACAACCGGCCTGGTCGCTGCTCGCTGTCTTCGCCTTGCTGCAGGTCATGCGAGTCTGGATCATCGTCAGCCTGGGGCCCTTCTGGACAACGCGGGTGATCACGCTTGCCGGCGCGCCGCTTGTCCGCCGCGGCCCCTATCGCTTCGTCCGGCATCCGAACTACCTGCTGGTCGCCGCCGAGATCGCGCTCCTGCCGGCGGCTTTCGGGGCATGGTGGATCGCCCTGGTCTTCAGCGCCCTCAATGCCGCAGTGCTCTGGCATCGCATCCGGGTCGAGGAGGCCGCGCTGGCTCCGCGATCAGCGTAGCCGCTCCACCAGTTCCGCCGCCGCGCCTGCGGACCAGAGCGACAGTTCGCGGCCGCGATAGCGCTGTCGGTGCAGGGCCGGAGCGCCCACGGCATTTCCGGCGCCGCGCCGATGCACGACGATGAGCACGCCCTCCGGATGCGCGGCGGCCCAGGGAAGGATGGCGGTCGCATCGAGGGACGCAACCGGCCTGCCAAGCCGCGCCAGCCAGCTCAGCTCGCCGTCGTAGCGGCCTGCATAGGCGATCGGTCGTCCTTCGGCCGCGGCGCGGGAGAGAGCCGCTGCCGCCGGGCGCAGGTCGTAGCGCGGCAGGAGGGTGAAAGCACCCGCGAGCAGCGTGGCGGCGACCAGACTGAGCGTCCCGAGCGCGACCTGCGGCAGCACCGGAGAGTCGACCCGGCGCGCCAATACCAGCGACAGCAGGGGTAGAAGCGGCACCAGGTAATGGGCCTGCTTGCCGCTGATGAGCGAGAAGATCGCCAGGCCGCCGACGGCCGCCAACAGGCATAGTCTTTCGCCCGCATCGGGGCGTGACCAGCGTAGGCGCCACACCGGCCAGACCGCCCAGGGCAGGAGGAGGACGGGCAGGATCGGCAGGTACCACCAGACGGGCCGGCGATGGGCGAAAGCCTCGACCATGCGTCCCGCCGTCTGCCGCCAGAGGATGGCATCGCCATAGGCAGGCCCTCCGGCCGCCGCCGCGGGCAGCGCCCAGGCGAGACAGACTGCAAGGGCCACAGCTATCGCCGCGGCCCAGCCCAGATACCATTTGCGCCAGGGTTGCGCCCCGGCCCAAAGCGGCGCCAGCAAGGCGGCGGGGGCCAGGTAGACGAGGATCACCGGACCCTTGGTCAACCCGCCGAGGGCAAGGGCGAGGGCATGCAAAGCGAAACCGCGCAGCCGCGCTCCGTCTCGCGCCAGCACCAGCCCGTAGACGCCGAGCATGGTCCAGCAGCCGATCATCACGTCGAAGAGCAGCACCGTCGCAAAGACCGCGAAGCCGGCGGTTCCCACGATGAACCAGCGCGCGCGATCCCCAACGCCCCTGCGTCCTGGAGAAAGCGGAGCTTCGCCAGCCCAGAGCCGTTCCGCCAGTTGCGCGCCCATCGCCACCACGGCGCAGCCGAACAGGACGGGCAGCAGGCGCGGCCACCACTCGACCGGACCGAGGACCAGCCAGCCGGCACGGATCAGCCAGAACAGCAGCGGCGGCTTGTGCGCATAGGCCTCGCCCTCCAGCGTCGGGACCAGCCAAGCGCCGCTCTTGTGCATGTCCCAGGCCACCGACAGATAACGCGTCTCGTCGTCGGGAAGCGCGGGACGAAGGGCGAACGACAGAAGACCGAGCGCCAGCAGCGCGGCATAGGGCAGCCAGCGTTCACTCCGCATCTGTCGTTTCCGGCGGCTGAACAGGCAGCGTGCGGCGCTTCAGCCATAGAACGCCCAGAAGATCCGTCAGGCCGACGCCCAACCGGTCCAGGGTGCCGTAATGCGATCGGCCCGTCCGGCGCGGGCGATGTCCGATGGCGACGAAGCCGACCGGCAAGCCCGCTCTCAAGAACAGCGCCGGCAGGAAACGATGCATATGGTCGAATTCCGGCAGCGCCAGATAGTCCGAGCGCCGGAACAGCTTCAGCCCCGCCCCGCTATCCGCCGCTCCATCGCCCAGCACGCAACGGCGTACGCCGTTCGCGACCGCAGATGCCAGGCGCTTGCGCCAGGGGTCGAACCGCCGCATCCGCAGGCCCGCCACCAGCCCCGCCCCCTGCGCCGGCCAGGCCGCCAGCAGGCGCGGCAGGTCGGCCGGGTCGTTCTGGCCATCCCCGTCCATCGTCGCCACTAGTCCGGCCCGGGCCGCGCGGATGCCGGTCAGCAAAGCCGCCGATTGCCCGGCACGCCGCGCATGCCGCAGGCCGCGTAGCCGCGGCTCCGCCGCCGACCGCAGCCAGGTCCAGGTGCCGTCAGCCGATCCGTCATCGACGATCACGATCTCGAACTCGACCAGCGGACCGAGCGACGCCGCGATCTCCGCCACCAGCGGCGGCAGAGCCTCCACCTCGTCATGGGCGGGAATCACGATGGAGAGCTGCGGCGAGTCGGGCATGCGCCGCGATCCTATTGCGATCGGCGCCCGGCCGTGGAAGGAAAGGGCGATACAGATCTTCCGGGAGGAGAACATGCGTCTCAAGGGCAAGACGGCGATCGTGACGGGCGGCGGATCGGGTTTCGGCGAAGGCATCGCGCGCCGCTTCGCCGAGGAAGGCGCCCTGGTGGTCATCGCCGACATCAACAAGAAGGGCGCCAAGCGCGTCGTCGATGCCATCGCCAAGGCGAAGGGCAAGGCGATCGCGGTGGAATGCGACGTCACCTCCGCCGCCGACTGGAAGAAGCTCGCCAAGGCGACGCTTAAGGAGTTCGGCCGCATCGACATCCTGGTCAACAACGCCGGCATGCCGCAACGCAACTCGCCGATGCTGGATACCGACGAGAAGACCTTCGACAAGATCTTCGAGGTCAACGTGAAGTCGGTCTACCTCTCCGCCCAGGCGGTGTTGCCCGCCATGCGCAAGCAGGGGGGCGGGTCGATCCTCAACATCGCCTCCACCGCCGGCGTCCGGCCGCGTCCCGGCCTCGTCTGGTACAACGGCTCCAAGGGCGCGGTCATCACCATCACCAAGAGCATGGCGGTGGAGCTGGCGTCCGAGAAGATCCGCGTCAACGCGCTGAACCCGGTCGCCGGCGACACGCCGATGCTGGCCATGTTCATGGGTGGCGAGGACACGCCGGAAATACGCGCCAAGTTCATCGCCAGCGTACCGCTGGGCCGGCTGTCGACGCCGCGCGACCTCGGCAATGCGGCGCTCTACCTCTCCTCCGACGAAGCCAATTTCATCACCGGCGTCTGCATGGAGGTCGACGGCGGACGCTGCGTGTGAGCGAAAGCACCCTCCTGCAACTGAGACCGATCGGACGGCTGCGCACGCCCTTCGCCAACCTCGCCGACTGCCCGCGCAACACCCGCGCACTCGATCCGGCACCGCTCTGCCGGGTCGAGCTGGAGCCGGAGTTCGGCCCGGGCCTGGCGAGCCTGGAAGGCTTCTCGCACCTGATCCTGCTGTACTGGCTCGACCGGGCCGGCGCGGCCGAACTCGTCTTCACCCCGCCTTTCGACCCCCAGCCACGCGGCATATTCGCCAGCCGCAGCCCGCGCCGGCCAAACCCGGTCGGGCTGGCCGTGGTCGCTTTCGAAGGGGTCGAAGACCCGGCGACGCTCCTGGTGCGCAACCTCGATTGCGTCGACGGCACGCCCTTGCTGGACATAAAGCCCTACCTGCGAACAACCGACGCAGTGCCCGAGGCCCGCATGGGCTGGCTTGAACCGAAGGAGCGTGCCAATAGAGCGCCATGAGCGCCCCCCTTCTTTCGCTTCAGGACATCCATCTGCGCTTCGGCAGCCAACCCCTCCTCGACGGGGCGGCGCTGGCCGTCGGCGCTGGCGAGAAAGTCTGTCTGGTCGGCCGCAACGGTTCCGGCAAGTCGACGCTGCTCAAGGTCGCCGCCGGCATGATCGAGGCCGATGACGGCGAGCGCATCGTCCAGCAGGGCACCACCATCCGCTACCTGCCGCAGGAACCCGATCTCTCCGGTTTCAAGACGGTTCTGGACTATGTGGAGGCCGGCCTCGCGCCGGGTGACGATGCGCATCGCGCCCGCACCATGATCGAGGCGCTGGGCATTTCTCCCGATGCCGCGCCGGCGCATCTGTCGGGCGGCGAGACGCGGCGCGCGGCGCTGGCCCGCGCGCTGGCGCCGGAACCCGACATCCTGCTGTTGGACGAGCCCACCAACCATCTCGACCTGCCGGCGATCGAATGGCTGGAGAGCGAACTCCGCGGCATGCGCTCGGCCCTCGTGCTGATCAGCCACGACCGGCGCTTCCTGCAGAACCTCTCGGATGCCACCGTCTGGCTCGATCGTGGCCGTACGCGCCGCCTCGACAAGGGCTTCGGCGAATTCGAGACCTGGCGCGACGACATCCTCGAGCGGGAGGCGACCGAGCAACACAAGCTCGATCGTCGCATCCTGGCCGAAACGGCCTGGGCTACGGCGGGCATCCCGGCCCGGCGCAAGCGCAACCAGGGTCGCCTGCGGGCGCTCACCGCCATGCGCCAGACCAGGCGCGACGCGCGCCGGGTCGCCGGCGACGCGAAGATGGTGGTGAGCGAGGCGGAACTCTCGGGCAAGCTCGTCATCGAGGCGAAGAATATTTCCAAGGCCTTCGACGGACGGACGGTCGTGGCCGACCTCTCCTTGCGCATCCAGCGCGGCGACCGGCTCGGCATTGTCGGTCCGAACGGGGCCGGCAAGACCACGCTGATCAAGCTGCTGACCGGACAACTCGAGCCTGATGCCGGCAGCATCCGCCTCGGCGCCAATGTCGAAGGCGTGACCCTCGATCAGAAGCGCGAGGCGCTCGACCCCGCGACCACGCTCGCGGATGCGCTCACCCATGGCCATGGCGAGCGCGTGGTGATCGCCGGCGTCGCACGTCACGTGGTCAGCTACATGAAGGATTTCCTGTTCCAACCCGAACAGGCCCGAACCCCGGTCGGCGTGCTGTCGGGGGGCGAACGCGGCCGCGTCATGCTGGCCCGCGCACTGGCCAAGCCCGCCAACCTCCTGATCCTGGACGAACCGACCAACGACCTCGATCTCGAGACCCTCGACCTGCTGCAGGAACTGCTCGCCGATCACCCCGGCACGGTGCTGCTGGTCAGCCACGACCGCGACTTCCTCGACCGTGTCGTCACCAGCACGCTCGGCTTCGAGGGAGACGGCCGCTGGGTCGAATATGCCGGCGGCTATTCCGACATGGTGTCCCAGCGCGGCAAGGGCGTCGAAGCCCCCGAACAGTCGCGTACCGCCAGGCCGAAGGCCGCCGAACCCCGCCCGGCCTCGAGCGCGGCACCGAAGCGCCGCCTGGGCTTCAAGGAGACCCACGCGCTGAAGACACTGCCGGGCCGCATCGAGGCGCTGCAGGGCGAAATGGCGAAGCTGCAGAAGATCCTGGACGACCCCAAGCTCTATGCTCGCGACCCTGCCGGCTTCGCCCGGACGGCTGCCGCGCTCGAGGAAAAGCGCACTGCACTCAGCACTGCCGAGGACGAATGGCTGGCCCTCGAACTGCTGCGCGAGGAGTTGGAAGCCTAGCAGCCGCTTGCACTGCCGCCGGTTTGCGGGATACTGACACCCTTCAGAGCGCAGAAGCGCCAGTATCAACGGGGAAGGCGGGAAACATGAAGATCGCAACGATGGCGGCTATCGGTCTGGCTGCGCTGGTTTCCAGCGCTGCCGAGGCCCAGATCGACAAGAAGCAGTTCAACGTGGTCGGCACCTGGGGCTTTCTCACCAACTGGCAGCAGTTGGAAGAGCCTTTCTGGAAGACCGATCTGCCCAAGGCTTCCGGCGGCAATCTCACCGGCAACGCCAAGTCGCTGACCGACGTCAACCTCAAGGGCACCGAGATCCTGCGCCTGCTGAAGCAGGGCGTGTTCGACGTAGCGGCCGCTCTGCCGATCTACGTCGACGACGGCGGCGCCGTCATCGAGGCCGTCGACATTTCCGGCGTCGCGCGCGACTTCGCCATGGCCCGGCGGATTTCGGACGCCTGGCTGCCGGAGATGCAGGAGGTCATGAAGGCCAAGTACAACAGCATGATCATGGCGCATTTCCCCTTCCCCCAGCAGGTCTTCTACTGCCGTGGCGAGATCAAGAGCATCGCCGACCTGAAGGGCAAGAAAGTCCGTGTGCAAGGCACATCGCAGGGCGATTTCACCGAGGCGGTGGGTGCCGCATCGGTGACGATCCCGTTCGGCGAAGTGGTGCCCGCCATGCAGAAGGGCGTGGTCGACTGCGGCATCACCGGCACCATGCCCGGCTACAAGGCGAAGTGGCACGAGGTGGTAAACACCATGTTCGTCCTGCCCGTCGGTTACACGATCGGCTTCTGGGCTGTGAATATGAACAGCTGGAGCAAGCTCTCGAAGCCGACCCAGGAACTGATGACCAAGGAGTTCAAGGCGCTGGAGGAGAAATCCTGGAAGCGCATCGAAGCGGAGTCCGACGAGGGGATCGCCTGCAACACCGGAACCGGCGCCTGCTCGGCCGGTCCGGCGGCAAAGCTCGCGCTGGTGAAGCCCTCGGCATCCGACATCGCGGCACGCGAGAAGGCCCTGAACGACGTCGTGCTGTCGCGTTGGGCCAAGCGCTGCGGCGAAGCCTGCGCGGCGAAATGGAACGAACTCGTCGGCAAGCCGTACGGACTGGTGGCGAAACCCTGAGGGCATTGCGGCCGGCTGCGCTTGCGGCCGGCCGCCCGCGATACGGATAGCTTGATGGAACGCGCGTGGAGCGTGGCGGCGAGGGTCGCCCGACTCGGGGCCTGCGCCGGCGGCGGTCTTCTGATTCTCGCCGCCCTGATCGTCACCGCCGAGGTGATCTCCCGAAAGGGCGTCGGAATGGTGTTCTCGGGCTCGGACGAGATCGCATCCTACCTGTTCGCCGTCGGGACCAGCTGGTCGATGGCGCATGTGCTCGTCACCCGCGGGCATGTGCGGATCGATGCGCTCTGGATGCGACTGTCACCGCCGCTGCGCGCGGTCTGCGACGTGGTGGCACTGCTGACGCTCGGTCTCTTCGTGGCCTTCCTGCTCGAGCGGGGATTCGCCATGACGCTCGACAGCATCGAGACCGGTTCGCGTTCGAACACCCCGCTGCAGGTCAGGCTCGCCATACCGCAGGCCGCCTGGTTCCTGGGGATCGTTTTCTTTTTCGGTACCCTCCTCCTGGCCCTGCTCCGCACCGGCACGGCACTCCTCGCCGGGGACCTCGCCGCCGCCACCGCCATTTCCGGCGCGCAGACGCAATCCGACGAGATCGATTCCGAACTGAGGGGCCTCGGCCTCGACCAGCACGGGAAGCCCTGAGCGAAATGCTAGCGACAGCCCTCCTGCTCCTCCTGGCGCTTCTCGCCGTCAGCGTCCCGGTTGCCGCCACCATGGGCGTCCTCGGACTGGCGCTGGAACAGATGTATTCGGCGATGCCGCTCAGGCTCGCCATGGGCGAGATCATCTGGAGCGCCAGCACCGAATACATCCTGATCGCGATACCGCTTTTCGTGATGCTGGGGGAGATCCTCCTGCGGTCGGGCATCGCCACCCGGGTCTATGCCGCGATCGCGCAGTGGCTGTCCTGGCTGCCGGGCGGTCTGATGCATGCGAATATCGGCGCCTGCGCGATGTTCGCCGCCACCTCCGGGTCGAGCGTGGCGACCGCGGCCACGATCGGTACCGTCGCCCTGCCGGAGATCAGGAAACGGGGTTACGATGAACCCCTGTTTCTCGGCACGCTGGCGGCGGGCGGCACGCTCGGCATCCTGATCCCGCCTTCGATCAACTTCATCCTCTACGGCTTACTCACCAACACCTCGGTGCCGAGGCTCTATCTCGCCGGCATGATCCCGGGGGCAATGCTGGCGACATTCTTCATGCTCATCGTCCTGTTCGCCTGCCTGCTCGACCGGAAGCGGGGCGGCAGCGCCATCGAGACGAGTTGGGTCGATCGCTTCCGCACGCTGCCCGCGCTCATTCCCCCGTTCCTGATCTTCGTCGTCGTGGTGGGGTCGATCTATGCAGGCTTTGCCACGCCGACCGAAGCCGCGTCACTCGGCGTGGTCGCGGCACTGTTGCTCGCCGCCTGGGAGCGCCGGCTCAGCCTGCCGATGCTGCGGGCGGTGGCCGAGGGCACCATGCGCACCACCGGCATGATCATGCTGATCATCCTGGCCGCGCAGTTCCTGAACTTCGTCCTCGCCGCCATCGGCCTGACCGACGGGGCAGCGGCGGCGGTGGAAAGCCTCGGCCTTGGCGCGGTCGGGACGCTGCTCGTCATCGCCTTGTTCTATCTGGTGCTCGGCTGCTTCATGGAGACGATTTCCATGATGATCCTGACCACGCCCTTCATCGCGCCGATCGTGTTCAATCTGGGCTGGGATCCCGTCTGGTGGGGCATCGTTCTCACCATCCTGATCGAAGTGGCCCTGATCACGCCCCCGGTCGGGCTCAATCTCTATGTGGTGCAGGGGCTCCGGGGCCGTGGCGCCATCGGCGACGTGATCCGCGGATCGCTGCCTTTCGTGCTCGCGATGCTGGGTTTGATCGTCCTCCTGATGGCGGTTCCGGGCCTGGCACTCTGGCTGCCCGGGCTCGTCATGGGCTGATCGCTCAGAGGAAGTCCTTCACCAGCTTCAGGAAGCCGTCCAGCTTGTCGTGATGGACCCAGTGGCCGGCACCCTCGAAGGTTTCGACCCGCGCGGTCTTGAAACTGGCGAGCCTGCCGTCCTCCTCCGGATTCGAGGCCCAGCTTTCCTTGCCATAGACCAGAAGCGCCGGACAGGTGATGCGCGCCCACAGGCTCTCGATCTCGGACACGGTCATGTCGTAGGGCGGGAAGGCACGGACGTAGTTGTCGAACTTCCAGCTGTAGGTGCCGTCCTCGTTCTGGTTCACGCCCTGCACGGTGAGGTGGCGTGCCTGTTCGGGCGTCAGGTGCTTGTTCTCGCCCTGCATGCGCTTGAAGGCTTCCTCGATCGAGGCGTAGCGGCGCGGCAGCCGCCCGGACAGGCCGCGCTGCTCGTCGATCCAACTCCTCATCCGCTCGTCGATGCTCTTGCTGGCGCGCGCGGCCAGCATCTTCGGGCCCGGCCCAAGGCCCTCGATGGCAACGATCTTCTTCACGTTCTCGGGGTAGATGCCGGTGTAGCGCAGCGAGATGTTGCCGCCCAGCGAATGCGCCAGGATGGTCACCGGCGCCAGCTTCTGCTGATGGATCAGCTGGGCCAGGTCGTAGACGTATCCCGCCATCGTGTAGTTGCCGTCGGGCGACCACTGGCTGTCGCCGTGCCCGCGCAGATCCGGCGCGATGATGTGCCAGTCCTTCCTGAGCGCGCTCGCCACCCAGTCCCAGTTGCGGCAATGGTCGCGGCCGCCATGCACCAACAGCAGCGGCGGCGCGGTCGGGTTGCCCCAATCCACGTAATGCAGCCTGAGCCGCTGGGAAAAGAAGGTGTGGGATGTCGGGCCGGGCGTTTCGTTCGTCATGATTCCCCGTCTCTACTCCATTCCGGTGATCCCTGGAAAGACGCGCTATCCTATCGAAATGCCCATCGTCTTTCTCCTGATCCTCCTGTTCGCGATCCCCGCCCGGGCGCAGGAACCGGTCGCCGGTCCCGCCTGCATCCGCGACGGCAGCACGCTGTTCGTGGGCGTCCGGATCGAGCAGGGCCAGTGCCGCGGCGGGGTGAAGATCCGGCTCTTCGGCATCGAGACGCCGGATCTCGAGCAGCGCTGCGCCACCGTCAGCGGCGCCCCCTATTCCTGCGGCCTCTCAGCCCTCAACACCCTGGAAGACATGACCTTTCGCCTGTCCGTCCAGTGCGAGGCGAGGGCCGGACCCGACCCCGACCGCAGCCTGCCCGCCACATGCTGGGCGGCCGAGCGGGAGCTGAATGCCGAGATGGTCCGCCGCGGCTGGGCATTGGCCCATCCCGGGGAAGGGGCAGAATACCTGGACGAGGAAGCCGCCGCCAAGGCGGCGAAGCGCGGCCTCTGGGCCGGCCGCTTCGACCTTCCATGGATCTGGCGGCAGGAGCGGCGGCGGTGACGGCTCTTTCGATCCGGACGAAATCGGCCGGCTAGAACCCCGGCATCCGCAGCACCGCGGCGCCGGTCAGCCGGCCGCCGCGCAACCGCTCCAGCGCTTCATTGGCATCCTTGAGGGCGAAGGGCACGGTCTCGGTGCGAATCGGCAGGCGCTTCAACAGCTTGAAGAATTCGTCCCCGTCGGCGCGGGTGAGGTTGGCGACCGAGACGACTTCGCGCTCGTGCCAGAGGAGTTCATAGGCAAAGGTGGGGATGTCGCTCATGTGGATGCCGGCGACCACCACCCGGCCGCCGCGCGCCAGCGCCCTCAGCGCCGCCGGCACCAAGCCCCCCACGGGTGCGAAAAGAATAGCGGCATCAAGGAGTTCCGGTGCCGGCAGATCGGAGGGTCCGGCCCAGACCGCGCCGAGCGAGCGGGCGAAACCCGCCGCCGCCGTGTCGCCGGGCCGGGTGAAGGCATAGACCTCGCGGCCCTCGGCGGCGGCGATTTGGGCGACGATATGGGCGGCGGCGCCGAATCCGTAGAGGCCGAGGCGGCGGGCATCGCCGGCCTTGCGGAGCGCGCGATAGCCGATCAGCCCGGCGCAGAGCAGCGGCGCCGCCGAGACGTCATCGAATTCCGCTGGAATTTCAAAGCAGTAGCGCTCGTCCGCCAGGGTCCATTCGGCGTAGCCGCCATCCAGCGTGTAGCCGGTGAAGCCCGGCCGCTCGCAGAGATTCTCCCGCCCACCCAAGCAGTAGCGGCATTTTCCGCAGGTATACCCCAGCCATGGTATGCCGATGCGGGTGCCGATGCGGAAACGATCGGCCTCCGGGCCCTGGGCCGCGACCGTGCCGACGATCTCGTGCCCGGGCACGAGGGGCAGCTTCGGTGCCGGCAGCTCGCCGTCCAGCACATGCAGATCGGTCCGGCAGACGGCACAAACATGAACCCGCACAAGCACTTGCCCCCGGCCCGGGCGAGGCACGGGCAGGTCGCGGAGAACGAGGCTCCGGCCCGGGGCTTCGAACAGCATGGCGCGCATGGCGGCAGTCTAGCACCAGGGCCCAACCCGGCGCTCGGCCAGCCTTCACCATGACCACGCCGGTGAGAATCTTAACGAAACCGGGGAAATGTGATGCCGGTGGACTTGGAAGCGAAGCCCGGCACGGCTTATGGTCCGGGTGCCTTGGGCAAACGGTGCGCGGACGGGGTCGGAATGCGGGTGTGGGGGCTTTGGAGGCGGGCGGCGATCGTCGCGGCGCTGGCGGGTTCGGCCGGCCCGGCGGCATGGGCGCAGGCGGTGCTGGACGGGGCCGACGAACCGGCCGAGGCCGAGCGGCGGACCATCGAGGCGGTGCGCCAGGGCAGCG
>JALHMN010000069.1 GCA_022844005.1 bacterium
CCTGGTGAACAACGCTGGCATCGCCTCGCGCGGGCAGTCGGTCTTCGACACCGATCCGGCGGAACTGGAGCGGGTGATGCGCGTGCATGCGCTGGCGCCGCATTTCGTCACCAAGCTGGCGCTTCCCCATCTCAGGAAGGGGCCGAGGGGTGACATCATCATGATCTCCTCGGTGGCGACGCTGGGGAATGCTGCCAACGGGGCGCCCTACAACATGGGCAAGGCGGCGATGGAAGCGCTGGCGCTCACCTTGGCCAAGGAAGAGCGGCAGTACGGCATCCGCACCAACGTGGTGGGGCCGAGCCTGACCGATACCGACATGGGCCGGCGCCTGACGCTGGCCCGCACGGGTGGCAACAAGACGCTGCGCGATCTCGATTCCACTTATCCCTTCGGGCATGTCTGCTCGGCCGAGGAAGTGGCGGCGGCGGTGGTCTATCTGGTATCGGACGCCAATCCTTACGCCAACGGGCAGAAGCTCTACATCAACGGCGGCGGCTGAAAGCGGAGTTGAAGCAGTGAAAGTATCGGAAGCCCTCGACAGCCGCATTTCGGCGCGCGCCTTTCTCGACAAGCCGGTGGAGAAGGAGAAGATCCTCGCCATCCTCGAAGGCGCCGCGCGCGCGCCTTCCGGCGGCAACCTGCAGCCCTGGCACGTCTGGGTGATCGCGGGCGAGGAGATGCAGCGCTTCAAGGCGCTGATCGTCGAGAAGATGAAGACGACGCCGATGGGGGAGGAGACCGAGTACCAGATCTATCCCCCCGACCTGAAGGATCCCTACCGTTCGCGCCGCTACAAGTGCGGCGAGGATCTCTATGCCACGATCAAGATCGGCCGCGACAACAAGCCCGCGCGGCTGATGCAGCTGGCCAAGAACTACCAGTTCTTCGGTGCGCCGGTGGGGCTGTTCTTCGCCATCGACCGCGACATGCAGGAGGGCCAGTGGGCCGATCTCGGCATGTACATGCAGTCGATCATGCTGCTGGCGCGTGAGCACGGCCTGCATACCTGCGCGCAGGAGGCCTGGGCCCGCTGGCACGGAACGGTCGGCGGATTCCTCGGCATTCCCAAGGAGCTGATGCTGTTTTCCGGCATGGCCCTCGGCTACATGGACGAGAGCCATCCGATCAACACGCTCAGGACCGACCGGGCGCCCTTCTCGGAGTATGTCAGCCTGAAGGGGCTGTAGGCGGTTACTTCCGCTTTTCGGTCTTGGCGCGGCGCGCTGGCGGATTCCCGATCACATACCCGCTATCGCCCGCGCCGGGTGACGCAACGCCGACGCTGCGGATATGCTCAACTCAAGAAGAAACTGGAGGGAACGATGCCCGGACCGATGCTGTTTTCGCCGCTGGCGATACGCGACGTGGAACTGAAGAACCGCGTGGTGATCGCGCCGATGCATCAGTATTCGGGCGACCGTGGCTATCCGACCGACTGGCACCTGATGAATGCCGGACGTTTCGCCGCCGGCGGGGCAGGCCTCGTCATCGTCGAATCCACCAAGGTGGAACGCCGCGGCTGCGGCACGGTCGGCGATCTCGGCCTCTGGAACGACGACTTCGTGCCGCATTTCAAGCGGCTGGCCGATTTCATCCGCAGGCATGGCTCGGTGCCGGGCATCCAGCTCGGCCATTCCGGGCGCAAGGCGCGGCTGACCCGGCCCTGGGAAGGCGGCGTGCCGCTGAAGCCGGACGCCGCGGAAGTCTACGACTGGGACGAGTGGGAGTTGGTGGCGCCGAGCGCACTTGCCTCGAGAGACGGAGAGCCGGTGCCGCGCGGCCTGACGCGGGAAGAGATCCCGCAGGTGATCGACCACTGGGCGCAGGGCGCGCGCCGGGCGAATGAGGCCGGGTTCGACGTGCTCGAGATCCACGGGGCGCATGGCTATCTGATCCACCAGTTCCTGTCGCCGGTGGCGAACAAGCGGAACGACGATTACGGCGGTTCGGAATCAGGCCGCATGCGCTTCTGCATCGAGATCGTCGAGGCGGTGCGGGCGGTGTGGCCGGCGCACAAGCCGCTGTTCCTGCGCCTTTCGGTGCAGGACGATGCCGGCTGGGGCCCGGACGAGAGCGTGCGCCTGTCGCGGATCGTCAAGCAGAAGGGTGTCGACGTGATCGACTGCAGCTCGGGCGGCATGATGGGCAGCCCGGTGGTCAGTGCCGGGCCGGTCGGCTACGGCTACCAGGTGCCCTATGCCGACAAGATCCGCCACGAGGCCGAGATGATGAGCATGGCGGTCGGCCTGATCGTGCATGCCGACCAGGCCGAAGGCATCCTCCAGAAGGGCGAGGCCGACCTGATCGCGCTGGCGCGCGAGGTTCTCTACAACCCGAACTGGCCTATGGACGCGGCGCAGAAGCTCGGCTGCGATCCGAAATTCGAACTGGTCCCGCCGCCCTACGCCTATTGGCTGTCGAAGCGCGCCAGTTCGGTAAAGGACGTGGTGCCGTCCACGTTCCGGACAGGAGTCTAAGGAGCGCCCTTCAGCCCAAGTGCGGCGAGATAGCTCCAGTTGATGCGCCCGCGCGCGAAGGCGATGTTCTCCAGGTAGTCGGCGAGGGCGCGATCCGAGAGCGCTTTCGGCGGCATGGCCGCGTCTTCCCATTGCGAGGGCGGGCGATCCGCCACCGCGATCACGGAATCCCAGTCGGCCGGACGCGGCACCGAGACGACGGTCGACCGGCTGTCCATGTTCTTGAAGGTCCAGAAGCACCAGCCCACGCCGTGGCGCTCGTGCAGGCTGCGGAAGGCATGCATCCACTCGTCGGTCAACTCGCCCGATTCGCCGAGCAGGATGGGCACGTTGTGCTGGGCGGAGAAGTTCAGATAGGACTGGATCGCGTCCCGTCCGGTGCTCGACCAGAACTTGTGGTAGGTGTAGGCGAGATTGTCGGCGAAGGGCGCGCCCAGCGCGTCGAAATTGGTGCTCCACTGCCCGCCCGCGAGAAAGACGATGTGGTTTTGGTTCACCTCGCGGATCGCGGCCGTCACCTCGCGATAGAAGGGCTCCAGCCTCGGATTGAGATAGTGGGTGTCGTGAAAGGGGGCGATCGGCTCGTTCAGCAGGTCGTAGCCGATCACCGCGGTCTCGTCGCGATAGCGCGCCGCGATGTGCCGCCACAGATCGGTGGTCAGCTTCCGATGCGCCGGCACGTAGAACATCAGCGGATAGCCCGGCCCATCGTCGTGGTTGATGCCGGTCTGCCCACCGGGTGCGGCGTGCATGTCCATCATCACCATCAGGCCGGCGGCCCTGGCCCATCCGATCACCCGGTCGAGGAGCGCATAGCCCTCGCCGGCGAAGCGGGGCGGGGCGCCGTCCTCGACAAACAGGCCGTAGTGCAGCGGGATGCGGATCAGGTTGAAGCCGACGGAGGCGATGAAGCGGATATCCTCCTCGGTGATATAGGCGGCGCGAAAACGCCGCCAGAATTCGGCCGCCCCGGCCGGCCCGGCCAGGCGTTCGATCACCGCCCGGATCGCCCTGGGCGAGCGCGCGCCGTTGAACTTGAACATATAGCCCTCGGGCATCAGCCAGTTGCCGAGGTTGATGCCCTTGAGCTGCACCGGCCGACCGTCCGCGCCGATGAAGTGACGGCCCTCGGCGCGGAGGAAGCGGCGCGCGCCCAGCGTCGGACGCGCCAGGGCGCTGGCGCCCAGGCCGAGCAGGACGGCGCGGCGATGGAAAGAGGGTGACAAGGCGAGGGCCATCCGCAGGTTGGAGCTTCACCTTAGTCGCGCTCGCCCGTTCCTCAACCCGGCATTGACGATGTTCGTTTCGGCAGCGACGCTGACACCGACAGCGATTCGCTGTTCTCTCCCTCGCTTTCCGGACCCTTGCGCGATGATGCCGGTCTACCAAGCGGTTCTGCTGATTCCCGCCGTCGCGCTGCTGCTGCTGCTGACCGGCCGGCTGCGATTGCAGCTGTTCGCTTCGCTTCTCGTCGTCACGCTCCTCTACGGCGCATCGGCCGACATGGCGATGAACTATATCGGACATTCGATCGCGACGGGCTTTGCCCAGACCCTGGAGACGGTCGGACTGGTTGTGGTCGGGGCAGCCATCGTCACGACCTTCGCCGAACGATCCGGGGCCGCGCGTCGGCTGGCGGCCTCTCTGAACATGAGACTGCTGCCGCGCGCAATGCTGCCGGTCGGCTATGTCGCCGGGATGGGCGGATCGGCGCTGGCCGCCTATGCGCTGTTGTCGGTCCTGCCCCGCACGCTCGGGCAGACGCCCGCCAGCCGGGCAGCCGCCGCGGTGACATTGGGTCTGGCGCTGCTGGCGACGCACGGGATGCTGATGCCGGCCCCCGTGCCGGTGATCGGAACCGCCATCCTACGCGCCGACGGTCTGTCGGTGCTGCTGATCGGAGCCGGCGTCGCCGCGGTGACCGCCCTGGCGGGATGGATCTATGTCGAGCGTATGACAGGACGGTTGGCGCTGCCGCCGGCGGCAGCGGTTCCTGCCCCGGCTTCCGGACCGTCGGCGGGACGGTCGGCGCTGATCCTGCTGCTGCCCGTGCTGGTGCCGGCGGCCTTGCTGATCCTGCAATCGGTGGCCCAGATCCCGACCGAGCCGCTCGGCCGCGGCGCCACGCGCGAGACCATTACCGGTTTCAGCCGGCCGCTGTTCCTGCTGGTCGCATCGGTCGTGATCGTGGCCGTGCTGGTCTGGCGCTGGGATGCGGAAGCGTTCGGGGAGAAGGGCTGGTTCGGCGAAGGCCTGCGCCGCGCGGCCGGCCTGATCCTGCTGGTCGGGCTGGCGGGCGGTTTCACCAAGGTGCTGCAGAATACCGGTATGCCCGAACTGCTGGGCGAGCGGATGCTCGATGCGCGCATCGGCATACTGCTTCCCTTCCTCCTGGCCGCGGCGATCAAGACCCTCCAGGGATCGAGCCTCGTCGCGGCGATCACCGCCGCCGGGATGTTGGAGCCGATATTGCCGGAACTCGGATTGACGGGGACGGCCGGGCCGGCGCTGGCCGTGGTCGCGATCGGCGCCGGTTCGATCGCCGTCAGCCATGTGAACGACGTCTATTTCTGGCTGGTCGCGGATGCCGGCGGTCTCACGCCGCGCCAGGCATTGCTCCTCCACGCCGGGGGCAGCGCGGTTCAGGCCATGGCCGCCGCGCTTGTGCTGGTCGGCCTGACGTCGATGCTGGTCTGACCGGGGCCGGTGGACCGCGCCCGATTTGCAGGCCAGACTGGCGCGCGAAAAATCAAGGAGGAAACGGCGATGGCCTACGACCTGGTGATCCGCAACGGCATGGTGGTCGACGGCAGCGGCATGTCGCGTTACCGGGCCGATGTCGGCGTGAAGGACGGGCGCATCGCCACGATCGGGCGCATCAGGGGCGATGCGGCGAAGGAGGTCATCGATGCCGAGGGGCATGTGGTGACACCGGGCTTCGTCGACGGGCACACGCATATGGATGCCCAGATCTTCTGGGATCCGATGGGGACCTGGTCCTGCTATCACGGCGTGACCAGTGTGGTGATGGGCAATTGCGGCTTCACGCTGGCGCCTTGCCGGGCGCATGAGGCCGACCTCGTCTTCCGCAACCTCGAACGCGCCGAGGACATCAGCCGCGATGCCATGCTGGCCGGCATCAAATGGCGCTGGGAGACTTTCCCCGAGTTCCTCGACGTGCTGGATGGCCTGCCCAAGGGAATCAACTATTCCGGCTACATGGGTCATTCGGCCCTGCGCACCTATGTGATGGGCCAGCGCGCCTTCTCGGAAGCGGCAACCGAGGACGAGTTGAAGGTGATGGCCCATCACGTGAGGGAAGCGATGAAGGCGGGGGCGATCGGCTTCTCCACCACGCGCAGCGTCAACCACCAGACATCCGACGACAAGCCGGTAGCCAGCCGGATGGCGACCTGGGACGAACTCGCGACGTTGGTCCGCGCGATGGGCGAAATGAATTCGGGCATTCTGGAGATGGCGGGCGAGGCCACGGGCGCCACCGGCGCGCGGGCGGCCAAGTACTACACGGCGCTGAAGGACCTGGCCGTGGAGACCGGCCGGCCGATCACCTTCGGCATGTTCGGGACGCGGATCGCGCCCGGCGCCTGGCGGCCCTGTTTCGACATCGTCGAGCAGGCGGCCGCCGCGGGCGGGCGGATGTTCGTGCAGGTGCACAGCCGGGCACTCAACGTGCTGCTGTCCTTCGAGACGCATACGCCCTTCGACAGCTGGGAGGTCTGGCGCGATGTGCGCGCGCTCCCGCTTTCCGAGCAGAAGAAGGCACTGCAGAACCCGGACACCCGCGCCAAGCTGATCGCGGTGGCGAGCCGGCCCTATGAAGGGCCCGAGGTGCGCGGGACGGAGGCGCGGCCGCCGGACTGGGACTGGACCTACCTGCTCGACACCATTGCAGGCCCGCACCGTTCGATGGCCGATCTGGCGCGCGAGCGGGGTGTGCATCCGGTCGAGCTGATGCTGGACCTCGCGGTAGAACGCGACATGAAGCTGTTCCTGATCCAGCCGATCGCCAACGAGGACCAGGACACCGCGCTCGAGATGATGAAGCATCCCCGCTCGGTGGTGACCTTTTCCGATGCCGGTGCGCATGTGTCCCAGATCATGGACAACTCGCTGCAGACCCACCTTCTCAGTCACTGGGTGCGCCAGAAGGAGGCCTTCACCCTGGAGGAGGCGGTCCGCCTCATCACCTATGACACCGCCACCCATTGGGGCTTTCACGACCGTGGCCTGCTGCGCGAAGGGATGGCGGCCGATATCAACGTCTTCGATCCGAAGACCATCGCGCCTCGCATGCCGGATGTCGTGACCGACCTGCCGGCGGGCGCGAAGCGCCTGCGGCAGACTGCCGACGGCATCCGCGCCACGGTGGTGAACGGGCAGACGATCCTGAAGGATGGCATGCCGACCGGCGCGCTGCCGGGACGGCTGCTGCGGTCGCGCCTGCCGAATTAACGCATCTTCGCCATCAGGCGGCCCCAGAGCGCGACCGAGAGCGCCCTGGGGAGGAGGCGGGCGAGCAGGCTCATCGCATGCGAGCGAGTTGAGACCAGGATCACGGTCTTGCGCTTGGCGATGCCGCCGAGGATGGCCGCGGCCACGGCTTCGGGCGTCATCAGCTTTTCACCTTCCACTTCCTTCACGCCGGCGCGGGCCTGGAAGGGCGTCTGCATCCCGCCAGGGCAGACGACGTGCAGATCGACGCCGGAACCCTTCAACTCGTACGCCATCGCTTCGCCGAGGGAGAGCAGCGCCGCATTGGCCGCGGCATACATCGCCATCTGCGGCAGGGGCTGGAAGGCCGAGGAGGAGCTGATCCACACGATCCGTCCGAAGCCGCGGGCGCGCATCTGTGGGATCAGGGATTGCGACAGCAGCAGGCGCGCGCCGACAATGACCCGAAGCATCGCCGTTTGCCGGTCTCCTGAGAGATCGCTGGCGGCGCCACGCAGACCGAAACCCGCACAGGCATAGAGCTCGTCGATCGGCCCCGACTGCCAGACGGGCGTGGCGACGAGGTTGGCGACGGCCGCTTCGTCGGAAAGGTCGCAGGTCAGGCGCTCGACGGCGGGATCGCCGGGAAGCACCAGGGCCAGCCCCTCGGCATCGCGGTCGACCAGCAACAAGCGGCGGCCGCGCGCATGCAGTGCCATCGCCGTGGCCCGGCCCAGCCCGGACGCGGCGCCCGTCACGACGCTGCGGCCCCCGGGTGCCATGTCGGGGTTGATCCGGCGCCGCTCGCGCTCGATCACGGCCTCCAGCATTGCCCGGCCCGTGTGCAGGGGCTGCCAGCCCAGGCGCCGCAATGCGCCGTCATCGGCGACCAGTGCCGGATACAGCAGGACCTTGGCGGCGAAGGGCAGCCAGCGGATGACCGGGCGCAAGAGTGCGGCGAAGGGGGCGACCGGCAGCCGGCGGCTGTGCGGTGCGGCCCAGGCGAAGAGCTCGCCCAGCCGTACCGGGCTGCCGGCGGCGAAGAAGACGCGTCCCTCCGCCTCCGGATGTTCCGCCACGCATTGCAGCGCCGCCGCGAGATCGTCGACATGGATCGTGGAGAGCGCGCCGGGAAGGTCGAGCCGGGCGAGGAGACCGCCGTGCAGCGCTGTGGCCGCGAAGACGGCCAGGTGGCTGTTTGCCCGCATCGCCTCCCCCACCACCATGCAGGGGCGCAGGATGGCGAAGGGCAGGCCCGACGCCTGCACCAGCGCTTCGGCTTCGCGCTTGGAACGCCCATAGTCGGAGGTGGGGTGAAGCGGGCTCGCTTCGTCGAGCGGGGCAGAGCAGGGATCGTCGGCGGCCCGGTCGACGGCGCCGATGGTGCTGACGAACAACAAGCGCTGCAGGTTCGGCGCGGCCCGTGCCGCCCGGACAACCGCTTCCGTCGCCTCCACGTTGCTCGCGCGGTAGTGCGGTCCGTTGCCGAAGCGAGGGTCGCCCGCGACATGCACGACGTGGGTGACCTCCGCCAGCGTGGCGGTCTCCCGCGCGAGGTCTTCGAGCGTGGATCGCAGGAATGGCACGCCCCGCTGCGCCAGGGACGAGGGTGGCGCGCCGCGGACGACGCCGGTGACTTTCACGCCCGCGGCATGCAGGCGCATCGCCAGCGCGCCGCCGATGAAGCCGCCGGCGCCGGTGATCAGGTAGTGCGGCGCGTTCATCGAAGGGCCAGCGGGCGGCGCATGGTCATTTCACCGCGCGGCCGTGTTCGCAGGCGAGTTCCATCAGCTCGACCTGCATGTCCTGAATGGTGAGGAAGCTCGGATCGCCATTGTTCTTCGTCACCCGCAGCCGGTAGCGCCTGGCGGCTTCGGCCGGCGGGATCTCCCAGATGCGGATCTGCTGGCCGTCGAAGGATGCCCCCTCGACGTTCAGGACGATCCGTGCGGCACCCTTGTCGTCGATCGCCTCGATGACGAAATCGCGCGGGGCGCGCCCCGGCGCCTGATCCTGCGCCATGATCCTGATCTGCTTCAGGCGGACCGGCGTGGGTGCTTCGAAGGATACCGTTTGGGAGGCATTGGCCGACCAAGGTGCATGCCAGATGATTCCACCCGGCCCGAGCAGCCCCTCGGGTCCAAACTGCTTCTGCGTGGAGGCGGAGGCGGTGACCCGCCATGAGACCGGGCGGGTGTAGAGCGCGTTCGCATACCCGTCGATGTGATAGCGGCCCAACAGGCAGTAGCGGTCCTGGACATGCTGGGTCAGTTCGCGATGGAATGTCCCCACCGACTGCATGAACGGCCAATAGGGCTTGGCGGGATAGTCCCCTTCCAGGAGCAGGACGAAGTCGCTGCGGTCGATCACCTGCTTGGCCTGGGTGAAGCTGATCTTCTCGTCGATCTTGTCACCCAGCTGCGGCTGCCATTTCAGCAGGGTCCCGTGGCGCTCGTACTCGTAGGTGTAGTAACCGAGCAGCGCGCCGTATTCGAAGGTCAGAACCTTGTCGGTCGATATGGCGACCGCCTTCAGGCCGCGGCTGTGGACGACCTTGCTGATGTCGCCGTACATCTCGGCCACCTTGTCGATGTCGGCGCGGCGGTCGGCGAACTTGCCCTTCGAGGCATAGAAGCCGAGCTGCACGCCGACGGCGACGAGCGCGAGCAGGCCGAGGGAGGTGAAGCCGGCGATCCTGCGCCAGCCGACGCCTTCCAGCACACGGCCGATCGGCACCGCCGCGAGGAAGACGACCAGCACCAGCATAGGGGCCGCGGTCATCCTGGTCAGATGGTCGCTCTTGATCGGGAAAACGAGGTGCATGCCGTAGGAAACGACGATCGACAGCACCAGAAAGCCGGCGAAGGTCGCCCGGGCGGGGTGGTCGTCCCACAGGCGGCCGAGCATCCCGGCGGGCTGCGGGCGCGGCACCGCGGACTGGTTTCGCCGCCGCCAGCCGAGGCCGGCGAGCGCTGCCAGGAAAGCGAGCGCGGCAACGAAGGGCCAGCCGAAATCGAAGACCAGCATGCGCCGGATCAGCTGGTAGGCCTCTTCGGCCATGCTGCCGCCCATCTTGTAGAGGGCCGCGCGATTCTGGCGGATGTCCTCCTCGAAGATGAAGCGGAAGTAGTGGGCGTAGATCGCATCGGCGGCGATCCATACCGCGGGGATGCAGAAGACCAGGAAGGCGACACCCGACAGCATGAGGTTGACGACCCGGCGGGTCGATCGCGCCTTCTCATCCGGCCGCGCGCGCAGCCACGCCACGAGGAGGTAGAGGAAGAAGGCGCCGAAAATGCCGATCAGCAGGAAGAAGCTGACCAGGCGCGTCGCGACCGTCAGTGCCGCCAGAGCCGCGATGACGATGGACGGCCAGCGGCGCGCGAAGGAATCCGACCAGGCGACCAGGTAGATGATGCAGAGGAAGACGTAGAAGAAGACCAGGTCGAAATGGAAATCGACGATGTTGAGGCCCGGTCCGTCGCCCCGGAAGGGTGTCTGCATGGCCAGCAGGAGCAGCACCGCGGCGACACCGCTCCAGGGCGAACCGCCGATCCGCCGGAAGACCGCGAAGGTCGCCCATTGCGCGATCAGGAAGTAGATCAGGTTGACCGAGGCCATGCCGAAGCGCGATGCGCCGAAGACGAGTTGCGTCGCGACGGCTTCGAGGAACAGCACCATCCCCCAGGGGAAGGTCTTGGCATAGAAGAGGAGTTCGGCCCAGTCGCGGCGGAGCACGGCTTCGAACAGCCGATAGGTGTAGAAGACGTACCAGTTGGGATCGCCGCGGAAAACGAAGCTCCAGGCGATCTCCCGCTCGATATAGGTCTTGTAGAGCAGGATCTGCAGCGCCGCCGCGATCAGGAAGGCGACCGTGAAGGCAACAGGTCGTTTCATTGCGGCGTCAGTCCTTGAGCGGCATGGAGCGGCGAGGGGTGCTGGCCTTGGCGAAGGCCATCACGAGGCGGGCCGCGACGACGGCGGCGAATCCGCCGAGGGCGAGCACGCCCCCGATCGCCGAGGTTCCCCCGATGATCGCCGCCGCCGCCGCCACGCCGAGCGTGCCGATGGCAAGCCAGGGAAGCAGCCGGAACAGCATCCCGTGGAACGACCACAGGCCGAAGGCGAGCAGCAGCACGACACAGATCGCGACAGGAACGGCGGGGCCGGTATCGGCATCGACAGCCGCCGATCGAGCGACAATGCCGGCAATGAGGCCGACGACCCCGCCGGACAGGCTCCATGCGACGTCGGCTGCACCCAGCCGCCGAGGGGCCAGGAAGCGCAGAGCGAGCAGGCCGCCTGAAAGGGCGAAGACCGGCAGGGTGGCAGGGATACCGAGCCAGAACGACGCGGCACCGACAAGCGCGCCGGCGAGCCCCCAGGCGAATGGCAGGTCGGCTTCGCCGTTCTCGAGCCATGCCATGAGGGCGAGGCCGGCGAGCACCGGGATGAGCCAGAACGGATCGCCGCCAAACCAGGCCGGCGCGAAGGCGCCGGCGGCCAGGATGGCGGTCTCCAGCGGTGAGAAGGGCCGGCGAAGCTGGGTATCCTCGATGCCGGGGGCGAGTGCCGCCAAAAGCAATGCGATCAGCCCACAGCCGAGGCCGATATCCCAGCCGGTGTGGAGGCCTGCCGCGATGGCGCCGATCAATGTGACCGAGAGCGCGGTGAGCATCTGACGAGCGCGAAAGGCCGGGGCCTTCGCCACTTCGGGCGCGAGGCCCATGGCTTCATCATTGACGTCCGGCGCGATGCGGAAACCCGAGATCTCCGCGAGCCGCCGCCAGAGGTCTGCCGCGGCGCGCCAGTTGCGCTGGCGCACATTGCCGGTGGTGCCGCGATGCTCCACCGCCTTGTCCGTATCGCCGGCGACATAGAAGGTGAAGTCGTGCTCCGGCACGTTCAGGCTGTAGTCGCGCCCTTCGTGCCGCCAGGTCACTTCGAACCAGCCGCGGGTATGGGACACGCGCAATTCCGCCTGCAGCGCGCGCAACTTCCGCGCGGAGGGCGTGTCGCTCCCCTCCTCGAGCTTGCGGGCGCGGATCTGCAACAGGTGGAAGAGGGATTCGGCTTTCACGTCCGGGTCTGCGCGGGCAGGCGGTCAGGCGAGGCCGGCATCGCGGCCGATCTTGCGCGCCAGATCCATCATGGCCTCCGCATCGATCCGCTTCAGCTGGCGATGCGTGCCGCCCAGGAGAAAGAGCTTGGCGCGGCGGAACATCGGAACCAGGAAGCGGGTGGAGATCGAAATCTCCGGGAAGCTGCCATACATGCAGCCGGAGCAACGCGCGGCGATGGCGGTGGCCTCCTCGCGAAGGCGCCGTTCACGGTACCAGTCGGGAAAGCGTGAATCGTAGGTCGGGATCGAGCGCGGCATGCGATAATCGCAGCATACCGCCATGTCGCCGTTCGGCTGGATGGCGAAATACAGGTTGGGACTGTCGCAGACACCGTCATTGCGCCGGCGCCACTGGATCGGCTCTCCGGTGATGAAGCGGTAGATGTCGTCCAGGTACTCGTCCGAATCATAGACGTTGTAGCCCTGGTCGCGGAGCCGCTTCACCTCCTCCAGCACCGCATGCACGCGCGGATACTGCTCCGGCGTGAACTTCAGCGAGGCATCGAATGTGCTGAAGCTGCGCGGCTCGGTCACCGGTGTCTGATGTGCCGGCACGAGGCTGACCCACCAGCCGATCTCGGTGGCGAAGCGGATGACGCTGGCGATGTGGTCGAGATTCCGTGGCGCCAGCACGCAGCCGAGGGCGGCGAAGGATTCCTCGGGGAAGATCTCGTTGACCAGCGCGATGGTGCGGATGGCGCGGTCCCAGGACCGGTCGAAGCCGCCGTTGATGGCGTCCTGGATCTGCGGGACGACGGAATCGAGCGAGATCGAAATGTCGTGCGCGCCGATCCGGGCCATTTCCTGCAGCCGCGCCTTGGTTGCGAGGCCGTTGGTCTGCAGGCGGGGATGGATGCCGTTGCGCATCATCGCGCCGGCGATCTCGACGATGTCCTTGCGCACGAAGGGCTCGCCGCCGGTCAGCAGCACCACGGACGTGCCGATGGCCGCCAGATTCTCGGCGATGGCGAAGGCCTGCGCGGTCGTGCATTCCTCCTGGTCGGCATTGGCATAGATGACGTTGCACTGCTCGCAGGCGAGGTTGCAGCGCGCCGTCACGTAGAACTGCACGTAAGCCGGCGCGTCCTTGGTGATCACCGAAGTCGCCAGCCGGGCGATCCCGCCTTCGAAGAAGCTCATGCCCTTCGCCTATTTCCGCGCGACGATCGACATGTTCCAGCACCACCACTTGAGCGGGGGGATCACGGCCAGGATCGCCCTGTCGAGCGCCATGAGCGGCTTCACCCAGGGACGCAATTCGGCTTCCTTGGTTATGATCAGCTTCCAGTAGCGATCCGAGGAGGGGTGGATGCGATCGACCAGGTAGAACTTCACGAAGACCAGCAGAGCGCTCAGCCAGAAGAAGCGCGTGCGCACCTCGGAGAAACGGGCGGCAAACAGCGCCATGTCCTGCCGGCGGATCGGGTGCTCGTCCTCGGTACGCACGGCCATGGCCATCCGCCGATAGACGTTGATGGCGGGATTGTGCGCCACCGGGTCCCAGAAGGCGGCGACCCCGCCCGGCTTCAGGACGCGCCGGACTTCGTCGAGGCAGGCGGCGATATCGACGTGGTGCAGGAGATTGGCTGCATAGACGACGTCGAAGGAAGCGTCCGGAAAGGCCGAAAGGTCGTCGGCCGATGCGACCGCGGTTGCCACCTTGGTCTTGTGCAGCCGCGCCACTTCCTCGACGACCTTCAGCATGCCCGGCGACAGGTCGGTGGCGACCACATCGGCACCCTTCGTGGCGAAGAAGACAGCCCCCTCGCCGGCGCCGCTGCCCAGTTCGAGAAGGCGCTTGCCCCTGAGGTCGCCCAGTTGCTCGGCGATCCATGCCCCTTCGGGCGAGGTGCAGCCGGTGAAGGAAGCCTGCACCTCGACGCTGGCCGGATCGATCGAATCGGCCCAGGCGTCATGAAAGGCGCGCTCGCGATCCTCGATCGCTGCCAGATCCTGGTTCGTGGTCGATGTGGTCATCGTCTCATGTCCCAAAGGGTCAGGCGCTGGCTGGCCGCGCGGCAAGCGGCCGGGTCCACCAAAGGACGAGTCCCGGCGCGCTAGTTATTATCAACGCCGCGCCAAACAAGCCAGATGCCAGGAGCGCCGTACCCGGGGCCATGCCCACCATCGGAAAGAGGGCGACAGCCGCGCCTTCGCGGACACCCCAGCCCCCGATCGACAGCGGAAACTGCATGGCAACGAAGACCAGCGGCACGATGGTCAGATAGTCCATCATCGGCAGGCCGGCACCCAGGCTTTCGCCGAGCAGGCCGAAACAGGCGATGTAGGGCAGCAGGCCGCCGAGGAGCGGGACCGCCAGCAGGGCGAGGCGCCGGGGCGTCAGAAGGCGCCGGAAGTAGAGGAGGCCGAGCAGGATCGGGCGGAAGGGGCGGGGGACGAACCGGCGCACGAGGCGTGCCCGCACCAGCAACAACGCTAAGCCAAGTCCAACCAGCGGCCCTGCGGAGACAAGGACGATCAGGGCTTTCAGCAGCCCCGGCAGGGGCAGGGCGAGATAGACGGGAACGAGCAGAAAAACCAGCGCCAGCTTGAAGCCGAGACCGGCCACCCGGTCGATGGCGACGCTGCCGATCGCCCTAGCCCAGCCGCATCGGTCCTTGAAATGGATGGCGCGTATGACGTCACCGCCCAGGCCCGACGGCAGCACCTGATTGAACAATGTCCCGGTGAAGGCGATTCCCACGACATCGACCGGCGGCAGAGCACGGTTCAAGGACCGCAGTATGGCCCAATGCCGCAAGCCGCTCGAGATCTGGCCAAGGGTCAGCACGGCGAGGGCGGCCAGGACCAGTCCGATATCGGCACCGGCGAGCATGCTGGCCCAATTCGCCGGCGCGAAGATGCGCCACACGGCGTACAGGCAGGCGAGGCTGACGGCGATCTTGAGGAAACCCAGGAGATTAGCGCGCCGAATCATCATTTGACACGGTTACGTCTTCACCATTCAGGACGAGGTCGACGACATAAAGCGGCCGTCGCTTCACTTCCTCGAAGACACGGCCGAGATACTCACCGATCAGGCCCAGCATGAGAATCTGGAAACCGCCGACCATCAGCATCGACACCAGAAGCACCGTCAGGCCCGGCACGACCTGATCGGTGAACAGCCTGAGGATGATCACATAGAACAACAGCAACAGGCCCGCCCCGACGACGCCCATGCCAACATAGGAACTGATCCTGAGCGGCCGGTTGGAGAAGGCGAAGATCGCATCCGCCGCCAGGCGCAGCATGCGGCGCAGCGGATACTTCGTCACCCCGGCGAACCGGGCATCGCGGTCGTAGAGGAAAGGCGCAGCCTTGAAGCCGAGCCAGGGGATCAGGCCCCGCAAGAAGCGGTGCCTTTCGCGCGCGGTACGCAAAGCGCGAACCACCTTGGCGTCGATCAGGCGGAAGTCGCCGGTGTCGGCGGGAATGTCGACGCTGGTGAGCCGGCGCAGCACCCGATAGAAGGCCGCCGCCGAAGCACGTTTGAGCGGCCCGTCGCCCTGGCGCTGCCTGCGCTGGGCATAGAGGACGTTGACGTTCTGCCGCCGCATTTCGGCATACATCTCGAGCACCAGTTCGGGCGGATCCTGAAGGTCCGCGTCGATGATGCAGACGAAGTCCGAATTCGCCATGTCCAGCCCGGCGGTGACGGCGATCTGGTGGCCGAAATTGCGTGCGAGGCTGATGACCCGGATGAACGGGTACTTGCGGGCGTAGCCCTCGAGTTTCTGCAGGCTGTCGTCGCGCGATCCGTCGTTGACGAAGACCGCGCTGATGTCGAGTTCGTCCGTGCGATCCCTGATCGCGAGGAAACGCCTCAGGAACTCGTCGATGCACTCGCTTTCGTTGTAGACCGGAACGACGAATTCGAGGGACGTTTTCGATACCATGCCGTCAGGACCCCTTGACGGTCGGGGAGTGCGAATTCAATCGCGGTGAGCAGAGCCGCAACCGGCAGGACCGGCGCAACCAGCAGAAACGAAAGCAGATCGAATATCCGGCGCCGCCGAGGCGGCAATCCGAAATCCCACCCGCGTTTCAGCCGGTAATAGAGATAATTGGGCGGTACCACAAACAGATTGATGAGACCCTGAACCCAGCCGAAGCCGATGTAATTGGCCATGGTCTTGCGGCCGGCCTGCTCGAATCCGTGTTCCTGCATCAGCCGGTCGAGGGACTGCGGCGTGAACTGGTGCAGATGCGCCGGCACGTCGTAGTAGGCGTAGCCTTTCCCGAACCAGCGATGCTGCATCGAGGCGGCGTTCGGCACCGATATGACGATGCGGGTGTCGGCGCCCGCCGCCCGATACAGCTTGTGGAGGATATCCGCGATGGCGGCCGGCGGGATGTGCTCGATCGAATGCCAGAAGGTAACGACGGCCGGCTCGGGCAGGTCGGCGGGCAAATCATCCCGGACGTCGAGGCCGAACACGCTTCGGCCGAAAGCCGCCGATTCCGGGCTCACCTCGATGCCGAGCCGGCGGGGAAAGCGGCCCGAGGCATGGAACAGGAAGCGCCCGCTGCCGCAGCCGATATCCACCAGCAGGCCCTGCGACGCGGCAACACGGCCCGCCAGTGCCACCTGCGCCCGCACCAGACCATCGGCGCGCTTCAGCCTGGATGCGTCGAGCGCATCATTGACGACGATGCCGGTTCCGGCTTCCTGTCGCAGACGTTCGTGACCGCACGCGGCGCAACGACGGTAATCGACACCGGCCTCAAGCAAGGGCCCGCCGCAGATGAAGCAGGAAGCGGCATCGGGCGCCTCGGCCGCGGGTTCTCCCCGGCCGGCTGCTTCGGCTCCAGCACCATCGATCGTTGCCGCTCTCATGTCCGCAGGGTCTAGGGGCAAGCCCGCGGCTTGGCAACCTCGACCGCGTCAGATCGGACCGTTCGGAACGACCAGGATCTTGCCGGTCCGCTCGCCCTGGTCCGCGCGGGCGAGGGCCGCCTTGATCTCTTCGATGGGATAGACTCTTTCGACCGGTGCCGACAACGCGCCGGACATGATCTGGGCGGCGAGTTCGGCATAGATCGTCCGCACCTCCGCCGCCGAGCGCTTGGCGAGACCACGGCCGAGCATGAAGCCGGTGAGGCTGATGCCGCGGTAGATCAGCGCCGAGCGATGGACGATCGGATCCTCGCCGGTCATCGAGCCGTAGGTGCAGACGGTGCCGCCGTCGGCCAGGCATTCGGCAATCCGCCCTGTTGCCTCGCCCGCCACCGCATCGATGCCGAGCCGGATCGGCGCAGCTCCGGTGGCGGCCTTCACGCGGGCGTCGAGTTCGGGTCCGTCCACCACGCAGACATCGGCGCCGATCGCCTTCAATTCCGGGAACAGGGCTTCGCGCCGGACGACGTTCACGGTCTTCAGGCCGCGGGTCTTGGCCAGACGGATGAGAAGCTTGCCGACGGCCGAATTGGCGACGTTTTGGATCACCCATTCGCCGGGCTGGACGGGCACGATATCCGTCAGCAGCAGCATGGCCGTAGGCGGGTTGATGCGTACCATCGCCGCCTGCCGCAGGTCGATGCCGGCCGGCAGCGGGATCACATCCTCGCCTTTCACCCGCCGGCGTGCGGCCCAGTTTTCCCGTTGCAGGTTGATCACGAGATCGCCTGGCTTCACATGGCCGACACCGGCGCCCACAGCCGCCACCCGGCCGACGCATTCCGCGCCGGGCGTCGCCGGCAGTGGCGGCTTCAGGCGATAGCTGCCACGGCAGAACCACAGATCGGCCGGATTGATCGGGAAGGCCAGCACGTCGAACACGACCTCGCCCGGGCCGGGCTCGCCGACATCGGGGACATCGACACAGGCGGCCACCTCCGCCGGTGTGCCATACGCGCTGATCTGGATCCGCTTCATCGTCATCTCCCTCAGCCGTAGGCCTGCTCGAGGATCGCCCGGTAGTCGGCGACGGTAGCCTCGCGCGGGTTGGTGCCGTGGCAATGGTCCTTGCGCGCCATCCCGGGAATCTCCTCCAGGACCGAGGCGGGGACGCCCATGGATTTGAGGTTGGCCGGGAGGCCGAGCCGTGCATTGAGGCCGGCGATCGCGTCGGCCACGGCATCGGCATCCGGCGCAACGCCCATGATGGCCGCCAACCGATCGATCTTGGCGCCCACCACCGGGGCGTTGAAGCGGATCACCGGCGGCAGGAACAAGGCGTTCAGCGTTCCGTGGTGCAGTGTCGGCGATTTCAGGCCACCGAGCGGGTGACTGAGCGCGTGCACCGCCCCCAGGCCTTTCTGGAAAGCCATGGCGCCTTCCATCGCGGCCATCATCATGTTCCAGCGGGCATCGCGGTCATGCCCGTCGCGGACTGCGCGTTCGAGATGGGCCCATGCGCGGGTCAGCCCGTCGATCGCTATGGCCTCGGCCGGGGGATTGATGGCGGCGGCGAGGTAGGTCTCGATGCAATGCGCGATCGCGTCCATGCCGGTACCGGCGGTCACCGCACCCGGCAGATCCAATGTCAGTTCCGGATCGCAGAGCGCGAGGCGCGGGATCAGGTAGGGGCTGATCAAGGCGAGCTTCCGGCCGTCATCGAGGACGATCACGGCGCCGCGGCCGACTTCGCTGCCGGTGCCGGCGGTGGTCGGAACAGCGACCACCGGGGCGACGTCCGGACGGATTCTGGGAATGCCACCTTCCACCATCATATAGGGCGCGAGACTGTCGCCGCCATGGGTGGCCCACAGCGCCACCGCCTTGCCCAGATCCATCGCCGAACCGCCGCCCACCGCGACCACGCCGTCACAGCCTTGCGCCTTGTAGAGGGCCACGGCCGCCCTCGCCGCCGCTTCGGTCGGATTGGCCGGGGTGGCGTCGAAAACCGTCACCGGCATGTTGCCCGGAAGGGCTGCCTTGACGCGGTCGAGCAGACCGGCGCCGGCCACGCCCCGGTCGGTCACGATCAGGGGCCGGCGCATGCCCAACAGCCCCAGCTCGGCATCGAGCAGGCCGAGGGCGCCAAAATCGAACTGGATGCGGGTCAGATAGGTGATGAGTGCCACGGTGTTTCCTCCCGGACCTGTTATATCGCACTCCGTCCCGTCGACGAGAGCCGCGCGCTGATGGATTCGCTCACACAGTTTGTTCTCGGTGCGACCATCGGGTCACTGACCCTCGGTACCACCATTTCTCCTCGCCGCGCAGCCATACTGGGAGGCTTGGTCGCAACCCTGCCGGACCTCGACGTCCTGCTGCCGGCCGCCGGTCCGATCGAGGCCTTCGTCACGCATCGGGGGTTCAGCCATTCCGTCATCGTCCATACCCTGGTGACGCCGGTATTCGGTCTTCTGGTGGAACGGATCGATCCGCGCCTTGCCGCGCGGCGCTGGTTGACCTGGGGGATGATCTGGCTGGTGCTGGTGACGCATGCGCTGCTGGACTGCTTCACCACCTACGGCACGCGAATCCTCTGGCCCCTGAGCGATACCGCGGTCAGCTGGTCGAGCATCTTCATCATCGACCCGCACTACACCCTGCCTCTGCTGGTCGCGGTGATCATGGCCCTGGCCGACCGTAGTTCGGCGAGGCGTGCCGCGGGCATCGCACTGGTGCTCAGCACGGCCTATCTGGGCTGGACCCAGGCGGCCAAGCGGATCGCTGCGGCAAAAGTCGATTCAGCGCTGCAGGCCGCGGGGATCGTGCCCGAGCGGCTGATGATGATCCCGATGCCCTTCAACAGCCTGCTCTGGCGTGGTCTGGCCATCAATGGCGACACCTACGTCAACGTCTACCGGTCGATCCTCGATCGCGAACCGGCGGCGGCCGTCTTCGTGCATTCCCGGGCGGCCGGCGTGCCGATCCCGCCGGGCGCCGAAGGCGCGGTTGCCGCAGTGGCCACCTTCACGGGTGGGTTCCACGGCTTCGAGCGGGCCGACAATGGCCTGGTGCTGAGCGACCTGCGCCTCGGCGTGCCGCCCAATCACGTCTTCAGCTTCCGGATTGCCCGACTAGAGGGCGACAGCGCGGTCGCGGAGCCGCCCGTACGCCTGCCCCGTCCCTACCGATCCGAGGCGCTGGGCTGGATCTGGCAACGCATTTTCGACGAGAATGCGCCCCGCCGCGAGTAGCGCCCTCAGGCCACCACGACCCTGGGCCGGCCCTCGTAGAGATCGCGCCCCTTGGACAGGGCTGCGATCTTCGCATCCGCGATCGGACGTTTCAGCATCCAGAATCCGCAATCGGGATGAATATAGCGCACCCGGCCCTGGCCGATCGTCTTGTCCGCCCGCTCGATCGCGCGGGCGATGTGCTCGGCCGTCTCCACTTCGGTCGCCTTGATGTCGATCACGCCGAGGCCCATGCCGATCTCGGGCCGTAGGTCGCGGAAGGCGGCCAATTCCTCGATCGGACGATGGGCGTTCTCCATCACGATGTGATCGACGCGCAGGGCGTTCAGGTAGTCGATCAGCTTCGCCCAGTCGCCCTTCTGGATCGACTGGCCGCCATAATTGCCGAAGCAGAGATGCACGGCGGCCTTGGTCTTGACCTGATCGAGCACGAGGTTGATCGCCTCGGCCGCCCATTTCCACTCGGAGGGCGAGCCGGGGAGGTTCGCCTCGTCGAGCTGGATGACCTCGGCGTCGATATGGGCGACCTGCTGCGCCAGCGCGCCGGCGATTCCCATGGCGAGGTCGGGGAGGTTGCCGTAGTGCTTGTCGAGCAGCGTCTTGGCCAGCATGTGCGGGCCGGTGACGGTGAACTTGAAGGGCCGCGACGCCAGCGCCTTGGCCCGGGCGCAGGCCTGCGGCAGGTCGAGGGTGCCGGAGGAGATGGGGCCATCCACCACCCCCGGGGGGCGGGTGCGGAACTTCATGCCCGGCAGCGCGCGATAGGCCATCAATTCGTCGAAGGTGACGGCGGTGCGGATGCCGTCCATGGGGCGCAGGAAGTATTCGATCATCCCGTTGGTCTCGGGATGGTTCACGTCGAAGCGATACAGCTCGCCGTCGCAGACGAGGTCGATGCCGGCGGCTTCCTGGGTGCCGATGACCACGCGCGTCGCGTCGACCAGCGCCTGTTCCGACGGCAGGGCAGCCAGCCAGTCGGGGACGGGGTAGGATCCCACGACAGTGGTCTCGATGCGCGGCATGGACTTCCTCCGGGAATGCGCGTCCGTTAGTATCTAGTTGGTTACTTGTATCGCCGCCGGAGAGGAAATGCCATGGCCGAGAAGGGCCTGCCGACCCGTTTCGACAACGAGGCCGAACTCGAGGAGGTGATGACCAGGCCCGATCCGGGCCTGATCGCGGACCTGGCCCGCCTGGAAGGCGATATCGCCATCCTGGGCGTCGGCGGCAAGATGGGACCGACGCTGGCCCGGATGGCCAAGCGGGCGGCGCCCGGGAAACGCATCATCGGCGTGGCTCGGTTCAGCGAGCCCGGCCTCGAAGCGAAATTGACGTCGCAAGGCGTTGACTGCGTGCGGGCCGACCTGCTGGATCGGGGTCAAGTCCAGGGTCTGCCGGATGTCGCGAATGTCGTCTACATGGCGGGCCGCAAATTCGGCTCCCAGGGCGCCGAGGACCTCACCTGGGCGATGAATGTCCATGCGCCGGCCCTGGTGGCCGAGCGCTATGCCAAGGCTCGGATCGCATTCTTCTCGACCGGATGCGTCTATCCCTTCGTCGACATCCGCCATGGGGGCGCTACGGAGACCGCGCCGCTGCACCCGCCGCCCGGCGACTACGCCGCCTCCTGCGTCGGCCGGGAACGCATGTTCCAATACGGTGCCCGCGCCCACGGCACGCGCATCGTCGCCATCCGCCTCAACTATGCGATCGACACCCGCTACGGGGTGCTGCACGACGTCGCGACCAAGGTCATGCGGGGCCAGCCTGTCGATGTCACCTCGGGGCATGTCAATGTCATCTGGCAGGGGGATGCCAACGCCTGGGCCTTGCGGTCGCTGCATCTTGCCGCCAATCCCGGGGATGCCATCAACGTCACCGGACCCGAGACGGTCAGCATCCGCTGGCTGGCCGAAGCCTTCGGCGCGCATTTCGGCAAGCAGGCGATCATCGTGGGGCAGGAGGCGGATACCGGCTGGCTGAACAACGCCGCCCGGGCCTTCAAACTGTTCGGCTATCCCCGCGTTCCGCTCGAGACCCTGATCGGCTGGGTTGCCGATTGGATGGCGAGCGGAAAGGCGAGCCTCGGTAAGGAAACCCATTTCGACACCCGCGACGGCGTCTTCTGATGCCGATCCGGCTGCTTGGCGCCGACGATATCGATGCCGCCGTCGGCCTGTCGGCGGCTGCCGGCTGGAACCAGACCGGCGACGATTGGCGCTTCATGCTGGAACATGGGCGCGGCTATGGCATGGACGACCCAGAGGACGGCCGCCTGATCGCGACGGCGGTGACGCTGCCCTATGAAGGGTTTGCCTGGATCAGCATGGTGCTGGTGGCCCGGGACCGCCAGCAGCGCGGCTATGCCGGCCACCTCATGCGCCGCGCCGTCGACGACCTGCGGGCGGCAGGGCTGGTTCCCATCCTGGATGCGACGCCGGCGGGCAGGCCCGTCTATCTGAAGATGGGATTCCAGGACGCCTGGGGCATGCGCCGCTGGGCGCTGCCCGCGCTTTCTGCTGTGCCTCAGCCGGGCGTGCGCCCTCTGCGGGAAGAGGACTGGCCGGCACTTGCCGCCTTCGACCGGAACGCCTTCGGGGCCGATCGCACCGCGCTGCTGCGCCATCTGTCGATGCGCCTGCCGGAAGCCGCGCTGGTTCACGAAAGCAACGGAAGGCTGGGCGGATATCTGCTGGGCCGCGACGGTCGCCGACAGCGCCAACTCGGTCCGCTGGTGGCGGAGAACGAGCAGGTGGCGATCGATCTCCTCGCCGCGGCTGGTGGATCGCCGGCCTATATCGATCTCGCCGATCGCCATGCGGAGGTTTCGCAGTGGCTGGAAGCGAAGGAGGCCAGGGTGGAACGCCCCCTGACCCGGATGGCATTGGGGCGGACGGCCACGTTCGACGATCGGGCGCTGACGATCGCGGTGGCCGGGCCGGAACTGGGATAGGCCTCAACGCGCCGGCGGGTTTTCCGGCCGGTCCAGGGGCCAGGCGAAGCTGAGTTCGTGGCCGTCGGGATCGAGAATGTGGAAGTACCGCTCTCCCCATTCGGCATCGCGCGGCTTCGTGCTGGGCCGGTAGCCGGCCGCCAGCATCCGCGCATACAGGCCATCGACGTCGGAATCATAGAAGATCACGCGGCCCCACCAGCTCCAGGCCCGTTCCGCCGGCTGCGCCGTCAGATTGACGAAGCAGGTACCGCTGCGAAGGCTGGTGAACGGCGCATCGACGCCGCCATGGACGGCACTGAAGCCCGCAACGGAATAGAAACCGACGGCACGCGCCATGTCATGGGTGGCGAGCGTGATGGCGCTGATGCTCTGGATCATGAGGTGGACTCCTCCATCGACCCGAGCGCAATGAGGATCGGCGGCCGCCGGTTCCGGCGGCCGCCGTCTCGCGGGCTATTTCGTCATCTTGATCGAAGGGTCGAGGAACTCGTTCGTGTAGACGGTCTTGACGTCGAATTCCTTCTCCAGGCCGACGAATTCCTTCACCAGCTTGTAGTCGGCGGCCATGCGGCCGTCGTCATGGATGCCGAGGGCGACCTCGCGGGAGAACTTGTCGTCCATCAGCTCGTTGACGAGCTTCCAGTTGGTGGTCTCGTTTGGTGCCTGAAGGGCGCCATTCGCTTCGACCAGGGCATCGATGCAGGGCGCCGGCGTCTTCACGCATTCGGCAAACGCCTTCTGGCTCACCTTGACGAAGGCGTCGACCGTCTTCTTGTTGTCCTTCAGCCAGGCGGCGTTGACGATGACCGAATTGCCGTAGGGATTGAGCCCCGCGTCGCGCCAGGCGAGGAAGCCCATGTCGTCGCCGAGCTGTGCCTGGAAGATGTGGTGGATGTTGTAGAAGGATGTTGTCGCATCGATCGACTTGGCCTTCAGGGCGGAAAGCTTGGCGTTCGGCGCGACATTGACCCAGGTGACCGAGCCGGGATCGACACCGTTGGCCTTGGCCAGCGCCGGCCACATGGTACGCGCCCCGTCGCCGGCGGGATTGCCGATCTTCTTGCCGGCGAAGTCCTTGATCGACTTGATTCCCGAGCTTTTCAGCCAATACATCCCCTGGGGCGAATTGGCATAGACGTTGAAGACGCCGACGGTATCTGCACCCTTGCCTTTCAGCACCAGTACGTTCGCCATATCGGCGAGGCCGAAGGGGGCTTGGCCGGCACCGACCTTCTGGACCGCGGCGACCGAGCCCTTGCCCTGCTCGATCTCGACGTCGAGGCCGGCCTTGCTGTAGGCGCCGATCTTCTTGGCGTAATAGTAGGGCGCGTGATCACCGCCTGCGATCCAGTTCAGGACGAAGGTCACCTTGGTCTGGGCAGTGGCGGGGGCAGCGGCCGCGCAGGCGAGGCCGAGGGTGGTCGCGGCGAGGAGAAGGGCACGGTTCATGAATTTTACCTCCCGGGTATTCCTTTGGCGTCCGGCGCCATGAGGGGCATACTTTATAACCATCCGGTTACTTGGGTCGAGAGCCTTGAGCA
>JALHMN010000070.1 GCA_022844005.1 bacterium
ACTGCGCGATGCCGGCGCTACCTTGGCGATTCTATCTTTCGCTGTTTCTGTTGCTCTGCGCGGTGTGGACCAAACTCAGCGTCGTCTTCGTCCTCCCGGCTTATGCGGTCACGATTTTTGCCGCATTGGGATGGGCGGCGATGCGCAACCGGCATCTTTATTTTGCTGGCCTGCTGTTCTGCATTGGCCTGATGCCGCTGGCGGCGATCACCATGATGTTCGGTCAGGCAAACCTGCAATCGGTCAGCAGCATCGCCGACGCCGTGGCGCCACGCTGGAGTGTCGCCGGCTGGACCTGGTATCTGCTGCGGCTGCCAGAGCAGATGGGCTGGACAGTGCTGGGATTGACGATTGCCGGACTGATTTTCCTGATCCGGTATCCGCGCATGCTTGCAGCGCCGAAATACCTTCTGCTCCTGGTCTGGCTTGCCGTCGGCTACGTCTTCTTTTCCTACATCGACCTGAAGGAGGCTCGGCACTCGGTTTTCCTGCTGTTGCCACTCGTCCTGCTGGCGGGATCCGCCTTTTCGGTCATCTCCGATCCACGGTTGCGGGCAGCGGCGGCGGGAGGCCTGGCGTTCGGTGTCGCCTTCTATGGAATAGCGATTACCGAGACGCCCTATTACGACGGCTATCGCCAGGCGATGGACTTCGTTGCCCGATCGGCGCCGCGCGACAGTACCGTGGTCTTCTCAGGCAAGCGTGATGGCTCTTTCATCTTCAACGCCCGTGCCCGCTCGGATCGGGCGGACCTGGCGGTGGTTCGAGCCGACAAACTGCTGCTTCGGGTGGCTGTCCGCCGGGAACTCGGAGTGGAGGAGAAAACCTTCTCGGAACCCGAGATCGCTGCAATGATCGGCGATGCCGGTGCCTACTATATCGTAGCCCAGGTCGACTTCTGGACCGACCTGCAGGTTATGCAGCGACTGCAATCAGTACTTCGCTCGGAGCAGTTCGAGGAGGTGGCGCGTATCGAAGTGGGCACTAATCTTCCCAATGAAGATCGTGAACTGCGAATTTACCGCAACAAAGGGCAAGTCGCTTCGCCACCGAAGCGCATGGATCTCGACCTTCCGATCATTGGTCGGACGATCTCCGGCGCACAGACTTCTAAGTAGCGATTCTCCGCACTAGCTGCGGGCGACCAGGATAACGCCGGCAAAGACCATCAGGGTGCCGACGACACGCAGCATGGTTACCTGCTCGCCCAGCAGGATTACACCCAGCAGCATCGTAAGGATGAAGCCCAGGCCGACGAAGGGATAAGCGACGCTGACGTCGATCTTGGCCAGAACGAACAGCCAGAGCACGGCCCCGGCACCGTAGAGCGCCAATCCACCGATGATCTGGGGTTGAGTGGCGATGGTAAGGAGCGTTGCGGCCCGGTCGTCTTGGATCAGCACGTTCGCGACGCGTGACGAGGACATGCCGTATTTCAGTGTGATCTGCGCAAGTGCAGACATGGCGACGCTCACCAGCATCAATACAACCGTCGAAACGCTCACCTCGCCGCCCTCCAAGAATGCCCGCCGTACGACAGACGCGATACGCAACGGCTTCGCCGCCGGCCAACCGATGTTAGCCCCAATGTGCTTCGACCTGATACGTCCCCATCCCCGACCGGTTTGCCACTCCCCGCCCCCGCAACTATGGTACGCGCCGCTTTGCAAACAGCCGCGGCTTCAGGGGCATCAGTGACCGATATCTTCAACGAGGTCGACGAGGAAGTCCGTCGCGACCGCATGATGGCCATCTGGCGGCGCTACGGCGTCTATTTCATCGCCGCCGCCGTGGTTTTCGTGCTCGCCGTCGGCGGCTATGAGGGCTGGAAGGCCTGGCAGCAGAAGCGCGCCGTCGACGACGCGGCCGCCTTCGCCGCCGCGGTCGACCTTTCCCGCGAAGGCAAGCATGCGGAGGCGGCCGCCGCCTACCGCAGGCTGGCGGCCGACGGCACCGCCGGCTACCGGACCATCGCGGCCTTGCGCGCGGCCGCGGCCGAGGCGGCGGCCGGGGATCTCGGCCTCGCCGTCCTCGCCTACGAACAGGCGGCCAAGGACAGTGCCGGGGCACCGCTCTACCGCGAACTGGCCGAGCTGATGGCGGCCTATGAGCGGCTGGACCAGGCGGACCTCGCGGAAATGCGCCGCCGCCTCGAGCCGCTCGCCGGCGACGGGCCCTGGCGCCACCTGGCGCGCGAGTTGCTGGGACTGGCGGCGCTGAAGGCGGGCGACACCCAGGCCGCCCGCAAATCCTTCGCCGAAGTGGCCGACGACGCCGCCGCTCCGGCCGGCGCGCGGGCGCGCGCCGCCGAACTCCTCGCCTCGCTGAAGGACGCATCATGATCGGCCGGCTCGCGGGCCTCTCCCTCGCGGGTCTTCTCCTGGCCGGATGCAGTCTCTTCGAGGGCGGAATCTTCGGCGAGAAGGAGAAGGAGAAGCTCGCCGGCGAGCGCATCTCGGTCATTTCCGCCGACCGCACGCTCGAGCCGGACGCCCGCATCGCCGATCTTCAGGTTCGCCTGCCCCGTCCCTATGTGAACGACGATTGGCCGCAGTCCGGCGGCTATCCCAGCCATGCGATGCATCACCTGTCGCTCGGCACCGTGCCCCGGGTGTCCTGGCGGGTGAACATCGGCAGCGGCACCGACCGCGAATATCGTCTGCCGAGCGCGCCGGTCGTAGGCGACGGCCGGCTCTATGCCATCGATTCCAAGAGCCGCGTTTCCGCCTATGGCCTGGACGAGGGAAATCGCCTCTGGGGTGTCGACCTGACCCCGGACGGCGCGGGGAGCGGCGCGCTCGGGGGCGGCATCGCCTACGACCGCGGCAAGCTCTATGCCGCAACCGGCTATGGTGAGGTGATGGCCCTCGACGCGGCCACCGGGCGTGCGCTGTGGAAACACACCCTGACCGCGCCGGCGCGCGTGCCGCCATCGGTCGAGGCCGGCCGCGTCATGGTCGTCACGCATGACAATCTGCTGACGACGCTGAATGGCGAGACGGGCGAGGTGCTCTGGACCTATACCTCCGTCACCGAAGGCGCCGGCATCCTCGGTGCCGGCAATCCTGCCGCCGAAGACGGCTTCGTCGTGGCCCCCTTCGCTTCCGGCGACCTGGTGGCGCTCCGGGCCGATACCGGCCGGGTCGCCTGGTCCGATTCCCTGATCCGCACCCAGCGCGTCTCCTCCATCGCCACGATCAACGACATCGCCGCCGCGCCCGTCATCGACCGTGGCCGTGTCTACGCCGTGGGCCATGCCGGGCGGATGGTGGCGCTCGACATCCGCTCGGGCGACCGCATCTGGGAACAGTCGATCGGTGGCGTGCAGCAGCCCTGGATCGCCGGCGATTTCATCTATGTGCTGACGCTCGATGGCGACCTCGCCTGCCTGTCGCGCCGCGATGGACGCATTCGCTGGGTCACCGGCCTCGAAAGGTGGGAAAACCCGAAGGAACGCAAGGACCCGATCGTCTGGTTCGGTCCGGTGCTGGCGTCCGACCGCCTGATCGTCGTCTCCAACCGGGGCAGGGCGCTTTCTCTCTCCCCCTATTCGGGCGAGATCCTGGGCGCCATTCCGCTCGCCGATCGCGCCTCGCGGCCGCCGATCGTGGCCGAGAGCATGCTCTTCATCCTGACCGACGACGCCAGCATCGTGGCGATGAAGTGAGCAGTCTCACCGTCGCCATCATCGGCCGGCCAAATACCGGAAAGTCGACGCTGTTCAACCGCCTGGTCGGCAAGCGTCTCGCCATCGTCGACGATACGCCCGGCGTGACGCGGGACTGGCAGGAGGCGCCGGCCCGGATCGGTCCCCTGGAGTTCATCGCCATCGATACCGCGGGGCTCGAGGAGGCCGCCGCGACCAGCCTGGAAGGCCGCATGCGCCAGCAGACGGAAGCCGTCCTCGCGCGCGCGGACGTGGCGCTGTTCGTGGTCGATGCACGCACCGGCATCACGCCGCTCGACCGGCACTTCGCCGACCTTTTGCGTCGATCCGGCAAGCCGGTCGTGCTGGTGGCGAACAAGGCGGAAGGCCGGCAGGGCACCTCCGGCGTCGCCGAAGCGCATGCGCTGGGCCTGGGCACGCCGATCCCGATGTCGGCCGAACATGGCGAGGGCCTGGTCGACCTCTATGACGCGATCGCCCCCTATGCCGAGGACAAGGGAGAGCCGGAGGAACCGCCGGGCGGTCCCCTGAAACTCGCCATCGTCGGCCGACCCAACGTGGGCAAGTCCACCCTGGTCAACCGCCTCATCGGCGAGGACCGCCTGCTGGTCGGCCCCGAGGCAGGCATCACCCGCGATGCCATCCCGGTGGATTGGACCTGGAAGGATCGGCCGATCCGCCTGGTCGATACGGCCGGCATGCGCCGCAAGGCCAGGGTCGAGCAGAAGCTGGAAAAGCTCGCCGTCACCGACACGCTGCAATCGATCCGCCTCGCGGAGGTGGTGGTGCTGGTGCTGGACGGTCTGGTGGGGCTCGACCGCCAGGATCTGATCATCGCCGATCTCGCGGTGCAGGAAGGCCGCGTGCTGATCGTGGTGGTGAACAAATGGGACGCGGTGGAGGATCGGGCGGTCGCGCTGCGCGCCATCGAGGACCGGTTGCAGACGGGTCTTTCGCAGATGCGCGGTGTCCCGGTCGTCACCATGTCGGCCGAGACGGGCCGGCATGTCGAGCGCCTGATGCCGACGGTCCTGGCACAGTACGAACGCTGGAACCGCCGCATCTCCACCGCCAAGGTGAACAAGTTCCTGGAAGCGGCGATCGAGAAGCATCCCCCGCCGGCGGTGCGCGGGCGGCGGCTGAAGCTGCGCTACGCCACCCAGGTCTCGGCCCGCCCGCCCACGATCGCGCTCTTCACCAGCAAGCCGACGGCGCTGCCGGAAGACTACGTCCGCTATCTGGGGAATGGATTCCGCGAGGCCTTCGACATGCCGGGCATTCCGGTGCGGATCCTGCTCAGGAAGCCCGACAACCCCTATGACAGCGACGGCTGAGCCTTCAGCGGCTGCGGCGTTTGCTCGTCGCGGCCTCGATGCTGGCCTGCAGCACGTCGAGATCCTCGGCGTCGATCACCGTCTCGGCATTCTCGTACAGCAGGATGACGAAACTCACGAAGGCTTCGGCGGAGGCAAACTCGCCGCTTTCGACATTGCTGCGGATGATGGCGGCAACCGTCTCGGGCAGGTCGAGCGAGAGGGTCGCGGTGGGCTCCCGGTCGCTCACAACCCACCATTCTGCAGGATGCGCAGCAGCACGTAACCCAGCATCGCCGCGAGCAGCACCGCCGGGACCAGTTTCGCCAGGGGCGTCGCGGCCTGGCGTCCGGGATCGCCGGCTCGGTTTTCAGCGCCGAGGGCCTTGCGCATCGCCGCGAGCGGCTTGCGGCGATGCTCGCCGACCCGGATCTGTTCCAGCGCACCGTTCAGCCAGCGCTCGAAGCCCTGGTCCTGGACGCCGGGCTGCGCGTGCCGGCCCCTCAGTTCCGCGAGGTAGATGCGCGCCACCGGATGGCCCTGGTCGGCGGCGCGCTTCAGCCAGCGCTCGGCTTCCAGCGGATCGAGCGGCGCCGCTTCACCTCGGAAATGGCGCCGGCCGAGCGCGAACTGCGCCTGTACGTCACCCGCCTCGGCACTTTCGACCAGATCCTTGAGGGCCTTCGCCCGATCAATCGCCATCTGCGTAACCGCCCTTGCGCCCGGCATCATGCTACGCCCTGCACGCCGCCTCGGGGAAGAGGAGACATGCGCGGGGCGATCATGCGTTTGCGCTGGGACGGGCCTTCACACGCTCGAACCAGGCGTTGAGGTTGTTCCAGGCCGGATCCAGCGGCTGCCCCACCTTGGCCAGGAACTCGACGAACGCGAACAGCAACACGTCCGCGAGGCTGAAGCGCTCGCCGGCGATGAAGGTCTTGCCGGCCATCAACCCGTCCAGCCAGGCCAGCTTGTCGCGCGCGATCAGCTTCAGGCCGGCGGCCGCGTCGGGCAGGCAGCGCATCCGGGGCTCGAACATCTTCAGCCCTTCGGCGAAGCGGAAGCCGTTGGTCGCCGGTTCCAGGATGTTCAGATCGATGCGGCGCATCCACATCCGGGTCTCGGCCCGCTCCTCCGGGGTCTTGCCGATCAGCGACGACTGCCCGTTGATCTCGTCGAGGTATTCGCAGATGGCCGTGATCTCGGTGAGGTAGCGCCCGTCGTCGAGTTCCAGCGCCGGGGTCTGGCCGGCGGGGTTCCTTGCAAGATAGGGCTCCCGCCGGTTCTCCGCGCCGCGCAGATCGATCTCGACCAGCGGCAGTTCGATCCCGCGTTCCTTCATGAACATCCGAACCATTTTCGGATTCGGGCCGACGGAATTGTAGAGCTTCACGGCGTTCTCCCTCTTGCCTGCGTGTCTGCAGCGCCTGACTTCTTTCAGGCAAGGGCTATCAGCCGGAAGCGCCGGTCGTCAATGCCGCCTCCCGTGGCCTCGTCCGCCTAGAGCGCGTCCTCGTTCAATTCGCCGGTACGGATACGCACCACCTGGGTCACGTCGAGTACGAAGATCTTGCCGTCCCCGATCTGCCCGGTCTTTGCCGCGGTGCTGATCGCCTCGACCACGCGGTCGACCAGTTCGTTCTTCACCGCCACTTCGATCTTCAACTTCGGCAGGAAGCTCACGGCATATTCGGCGCCGCGATAGATCTCGGTATGGCCCTTCTGGCGGCCGAAACCCTTGACCTCGGTCACCGTCAAGCCCTGGACACCGATCGCCATCAGCGCTTCGCGGATTTCGTCCAGCTTGAAGGGCTTGATCACCGCCATCACCAGCTTCATGCCTGCTCTCCTTCACCATGGTGGCGGCCCGGACATTGCCCCGGCACCTCGCCCCGTGCATAACAGCAATCAAGAAGCATGCCGGTATCGGAATCGCGCAAAATCCAAGCAGTTTCATTACCTTGCCGTGTCCGCCGATAGCCCGGGTCCAATATCTGTCCATTAAATGGACTTTTGCCCATCTGGACGGCAGCGACCATTTGCACGCTCGACGTTCATCCGCAGGCATGGGACCCTTGGTCCATCATGGAAGCAGCCTCGATGGAAAGCGAAATCCTGGTCGTCGGCGGCGGTCTGGTCGGCCTCTCGGCGGCGATCGGATTCGCCCGGGCGGGCCTCGACGTGGTCGTGGTCGACCGCGAGCCGCCGGCCGCGCAGGTGCTGCCGTCCTTCGACGGCCGCGTCTCCGCCATCGCCCATGCGAGCCGAAAGGCCCTCGAGGCACTCGGAATATGGGGGCATGTCACCGAGGCGGAGCCGATCCTGGACATCCGGGTCAGCGACGGCCCCTCGCTGCTGTTCCTGCACTACGATCATCGTGAACTCGGCGACGAGCCCTTCGGGCATATGGTCGAGAACCGCATCCTTCGGCTGGCGCTGCAGGCGGCATTGTCGGCTTGCCCGACCCTGACCCTCCTGGCCCCGTTGCAGGTGGACAGGCTGGTCCGTGGCCCCGGCGGCGTGACCGCCACCTTGTCCGATGGACGGCTGGTCCGGGCACGGCTCGCCGTCGCCGCCGACGGCCGGCAATCGCCGACCCGGGTGGCCGCGGGCATCCGCACGCTGGACTGGTCCTACGCGCAGACCGGCATCGTCTGCACCGTGGCACATGAAAAACCGCATCGCGGCGTGGCGCAGGAGCGTTTCCTGCCCGCCGGCCCCTTCGCCATCCTGCCGATGGCCGGCAACCGCTCCTCGCTGGTCTGGACGGAAAAGGCGGCATTGGCGCCCGCATTGCTGGCCTTGCCGGAAGCGGACTTCCTCGCGGAGCTGCGGCTGCGTTTCGGCGGGCACCTGGGCGAGCTCAGGGTCGAAGGGCCGCGATTCGGTTATCCGCTCGCCTTCCAGCACGCCGAAACCTACGTCGCCGAGCGCCTCGTGCTGATCGGCGACGCCGCGCACGGCATCCACCCGATCGCGGGCCAGGGGCTGAACCTCGGGCTCCGCGATGTCGCCGCCCTGGTCGAGATCGCGGCCGATCAGGCCAGGCTCGGCCTGGACCCGGGAAATCCCCTGGCTCTCCTGCGCTACGAGCGCTGGCGGCGGACCGACAGCCTCATCATGGCCGCCGTGACCGACCTCCTGAACCGCCTGTTCTCCAATGACATCGAACCGATCCGCCTGGCACGCGATCTCGGTCTCGCCGCGGTCAATCGGCTGCCGGGCTTGAAGAAGGTCTTCATGCGTCACGCCCGCGGCGATATCGGCCAGCTGCCACGGCTGCTCCGCGGCGAAGCGGTCTGAGGGGCCGGCGCCCGCCCTCAGAGCACCGCGCGCAGCTTGGCGGCCAGATCCTGGCGCCGATAGGGCTTGTTCAGCAGCTGGATGCCGGGGTCCAGGCGTCCGTGGTGGATCACCGTGTTCTCGGTATAGCCGGAGGTGTAGAGCACCTTCAGTCCCGGCCGCAGCCGCAGGGCTTCCGCGGCCAGCTGCGGGCCTGACAGCCCGCCGGGCATGACCACATCGCTGAACAGGAGGTCGACCTCCGCCTCGTCGCGAAGGATGGCCAGGGCTTCGGCACCGTTTCTCGCGGTCAGCACCCGGTAGCCGAGCTCCTTCAGTTCGCTTTCGACATGGGCGCGAACCATGTCGTCATCCTCGACGGCCAGGATCGTCTCTCCCTTGCCGGGTGCCGCGATCGGGTCCGCGGGCGCCGGCTCCGCTGCGACGGCATCCGATCGCGGCAGATAGAGTTTCGCGATCGTCCCGTGGCCCGGTTCGGAGTACAGCCGAACATGGCCGCCGGTCTGCTTGACGAAGCCATAGACCATGCTGAGCCCGAGCCCCGTGCCCTTGCCCACCTCCTTGGTGGTGAAGAAGGGCTCGAAGGCCTGTGCCACGACATCGGGAGACATGCCGATCCCGCTGTCGGCGACCGCGATCATGACGTAGTGGCCGGGACGCACGTCCTGGTTTCGCGCCGCATAGGTTTCGTCGAGATGGGCGTCGGCCGTCTCGAGCGTCAGCCGCCCGCCGGTGGGCATCGCGTCTCGGGCATTGAGCGCGAGGTTCAGGATGGCGGTTTCGAGCTGGATCGGATCGACCATCGCCATCCAGACGTCGCGGCCGAGGTGGAAGCGGCATTCGATATGCTCCCCCAGGCTGCGGGCCAGCAGGTCCTGCATGCCCAGGATCTGCCGATTGACGTCGACCGGGCGCGGCTCCAGCGTCTGGCGGCGGGCGAAGGCCAGCAGGCTCTTCGTCAACGCCGCGCCGCGTTCCGCGGCCTCCAGGATGATCTCGGCCGACCGGGCAAGCCGTGGCTGGCCGGCCAGCTTCTCGATCAGAAGCTCGGCATTCCCCAGGACGACCGTCAGGAGATTGTTGAAGTCGTGGGCGACCCCGCCGGTCAGCTGCCCCACCGCCTCCATCTTCTGGGACTGCCGCAGCTTCTGGCCCAGATCGATGATGTCGGCGCGCTGGTGCTCGAGCGACTCGGCCATGCCGTTCAACACCGCCATCAGCCCGCCCAGTTCGCCCTGCGGCAGCGGTGGTGGAATCCGGGCTGCGAGGTTTCCGGCACCGACCTCCCCCGCCATGCGGCCAATCCGGGCGACCTGCCGGCGGATGGCCAGTTCGGCCAGCACCCAAACGCCTATGAACAGGAACACGGCGACCACGCCCAGCACCGCGAGCTGTTCGACGAAGCGCCGGTTCGCGGCGGCAACCAGGCTGCTTCTGGCTTTGCCCACCATGATGTGAAGTCCGGTGTCGTGCGCGGCACGGGATGCGGCAACGGCCCAGACCTGCCGATCGCCGTCGATCCCGGCGACTTCGCCGGCGCCACCCTCGGGATATGACCTGGCGAAGGTGAAAAGCGGCTTGCCGGCGAGGGTGGCACCCTTGTGCCCGGCTCTTTCCGCGATCGGTGACCAGGCCAGGACCGTGCCGTCGGCGGCCAGCAGAATGGTTTCCTGGCCCGGTCTGGCGTGATCGGTCAGAAACTTTTCCAGATTGAGCGAGGCGAGGAGGACGTACTTCAGCTCGCCGGAAGGTGCCCGTACCGGATAGGCGATCTGCAGCACCGAGATGCCGGTCAGCCGCCCGAACACCGGCTGGAGCGCGACGCCGCCCGATGGCGACGACGCCTGGCGAAAATACTTGCGGTCGCTGAGGTCCAGTTCCCGCCCCGTCGCCAGCGAATCGCAGAACAGGCGGGCATCGGGATTGATGGTCAGGATGCCTGTGTACTGTGGGTACTCCTCACGGACCGCCGACAGGAAGGCCGAGCATGCGGCCCGATCGGTGGTGTCGAGGTCGCGGGCACGCGAAAGCCCGTAGTGCAGTTGAACGGTACCGAGAACCTTTTCTTCCAGCGCTTCGGCGATTTCGATGGCGTCGGCGGACAGGGCATCGACCGCCCCGGTGATTTCCCGCTCGCGGTCTCGCAGGAAGCTCAATCCCAGCACCAGGGTCGGGAGCAGGGTGGCTACGGCCACGAGCAGCAGCAGCCGCGCACGTATGCTCATGACCGATCATCCCCGCACTCGGATACTGCCTTCCCTTCCGGCGTCTTGGCATGCGGAGGAGGTCGAGTATCGGCATCGCCCAACAGCGCGTCGAAGCGCTCTGAGCATTTTTCGGACCTCGACTGGGTCGTCGAATCCCGTCGCCCGACAATGCTGGAGTTGCAGGGCATCGGCAATATGCGGATGCCGCGAGGCCGGCCGCTCAGAGGTGTCCGGTCAGGCGGCGGGCGAACCGCTCGGCCGATCCCGGCACCAGTTCGAAATAGAAATAGGGCTCGATCGCCTCCAACTCCATCAGCATTAAGCCGTCCGGACCGGCAATGCCGTCGACACGGGCATAGAACGGCATCTGCGGCGCGGCATCGAGGTAGCGCCGCGCGGCGGCAATCAGATCGGGTTCCGCCAGCACCGGTGCGACGCTCACGCCGTACTGGTGGTTGGCGCGCCACTCGCCGGGAGGCAGGCCGCGCTTGATCGCATGCGAGAAGACGCCATCGACGAACAGCAGGGTGATTTCACCCAGTCCGCCGATTTCCGGATGGAATGCCTGCAGTATCGCCTCCTGGCCCTGGTGGGCGCCGAGCTGCCAGGAGGCGCGGTTCACCAGATCGAGCTTCAGGACGCCCTCGCCCCCCTGGCCGGAAACTGGCTTCAACACGGCGCTCTCCCAGCCCTCGCGTCGCAAGCGCTCTTCGATGGCGTCACCATTCGCTGCTTCGAGGTGGAAGCTCGTCGGTACCGCGAGGCCGGCGGCGGCGAGATCGAGCAGGTAGGTCTTGCGCAGGTTCCAGCGCAGCAGGGGCGCGCTGTTCACAAGGCGGATGCCTCGGGCCTCGAGGACGTCGATCCAGGCCCGGAACCGCTCGGTCTCGCCCTGATAGTCCCAGCAGCAGACGGGCAGCACGGCCTCGGCGGTCGCGAATATTTCCTGGCCGGGGCCGTTCCAGGCGGCCCAGCCGGCCGCCACGCCCTCGGCCCGTACCGCCGCGAGGAGCAGGTCCAGGCTCGGCGTCGGCTCGGGGAAGCGGTTGCAGGTGGCGAAGACGATCACAGCATCACCAACGCCACCGCCTGCCCCGGCTCGATCCAGAGGTATGCGGCTTGTCCATGACGGCGCGCCAGCGACTCGGCCTGCGCTGCCGTGAGGCCGAGCGCCAGGAAACCCTCCTCGGGCCATTCTCCCTCTGCTCCCGCCGAATGGCAGGGCAGGCGGCGCACGCCGAAACGGTCGAGATCCGCGGCAAGGCTGGCATTGGCGGCGGCGTTGACCTCCGCGGGCCGTTCCGTCGTGCTGCCCGGATTGGCGGCGGACAGCCGTGCCGCGCCCAGGACGCCGTGCTCCCGCATCAGGCGGTCGAGAACCGGATCGGGGAGGCCGACACGAAGCCGATGCGGCCCGGCGGCGAGCGCTGCCGTGTAGACGGCCGTGCGATAGGCCTTCTCCAGGCTCACGGGTCGCGGCTCAGGCCCTTTTCGGCCAGGGCCTTCAGGTAATCCGCCCAGACCTTGTCCTGGGTGAGCCCCAACTCGTAGAGATATTCCCAGGAATAGATGCCGGTATCGTGCAGGTCGTCGAAGACCAGCCGCACCGCATAATTGCCGACCACCTCGATCAGCATGACGTTCACATGCCGGCGGCCCGCGACGGTGACGCGCTGGCCGGGTCCGTGGCCTTTCACCTCGGCCGAAGGGCTCTCCACCCGCAGGAGCTCGGCCGGGAAGGTGAAGGCCTTGCCGTCGTCGAAACTGATCTCCAGGGTCTTCTCGGCCTTGTGCTGGCGGATCTCGGTCGGGAAGGGTCGCCCCGCCGCGTCGTAGGGCCGGTCGGTCATGAACTGCTCGGCGCCGGGGCTTGGTCATCCAGGTGCCGGGCTTCCTCCCGCAGCATGATCGGGATGCCGTCGCGGATCGGATAGGCGAGGCGGGCCTTCACCGCGACCAGTTCCTGGCGCTCGCGATCATAGCTCAGCGTCTCGTGAGTCACCGGACAGACCAGTATCTCCAGAAGCTTCGGATCGACATGATGGGAGGGTGGTGGTTCGGCCATCGGATGATCCCCCGGGATCGGTGTTATTGCAGGGTCGGGCGCTTGCCGCCCGGCTCATGGGCGTGATCGCTCATGCGCATCATCGCCATCATCGTCTGCGCCCGGGCGGCGACGTCGGCCGCTTCCAGCAGCGCCTGCTTCTCGCTCGGCTCGAAGGGGCAGGCGAGCGCCAGCGCATTGACCAGCGGCCCGGTCGGCGCCTCCTCCACTTCCTTCCAGTTGGCCTTGAGGCCGATCCGCTCCGAATAGGCGCGGAAGGCGGCGATGAAGGCCTCGCGGTCCATGCTGGCGGCGCTCGGATCCGGGCTGAGATCGCGGCGATGCCGGGCATAGCTCGCCACCACCTGGCGATAGGGCGTGGTCGCCTGCAGTTCCTCCAGCACCTCGAAGCGGCAGATCCCCAAAAGGAAGATCAGGAAGCGCCCATCCGCCGTCTCCTCGAAGCGCACGATCTTGCCGGCGCAGCCGATCCTGTAGGTCTCGGGATGCTGGCGCTTGTCCATGGGATCGGCGGGCTGGATCATGCCGATCAGCCGGTATGGGCTCGCCAGCGCATCGCGCGTCATGGCGAGATAGCGCGGCTCGAAGATATTGAGCGGCAAGGGCCCGCCCGGCAGCACCAGCGCGCCGGTCAAGGGGAAGATCGGCAGCACCCGGGGGAGCTGCTCGAAATCCGGGACGCGGGCGTCCTCGCTCATCGCTTCAGCGGAAGAGCAGCGAGGAAAGCCGCTTGCGTCCTTCGACCGCCAGCGGATCGGTGAACCCCATCGCCTCGAAGAACTGCAGCACCTGCTTGCGGGCGCCGTCGTCGTTCCACTTGCGGTCGCGGCGCACGATCTCGAGCAGCTCGTCCACGGCGGCCGCCTTCTCGCCCGCGGCGAAAAGCGCCACGGCGAGGTCGAAGCGCGACTGGTGGTCGGCCGGGTTGGCCTCGACGGCGGCACGCAGCGGCGCGATCGGGCCGGCGTTCTTCGCCGCCTGCTCGGCCACGTCGAGCGCCGCGCGCGCGGTCTGCACCTCGGCATGCTTGCCGTGCTCGGAGGGGATGCTGTCGAGGAGCGTGCGCGACTGCTCCAGGTCGCCGGCCTCGAGGGCGAGCTTGGCGAGGCCCGCCAGCGCGTCCGGGCTGCCCGGATCGATCTGCAACAGTTCCTGGTAGATCTCGGCGGCGGTACCGGCATCGCCCTGCTCCAGCGCCGCCTTGGCCTCGGCGATCAGCGCCTCGGCCGGAGTCGGGCCGACGGCGCCGCCCATCACCTGCTCGATGAACTGCTTCACCTGGCTTTCCGGCAGCGCCCCCATGAAACCGTCCACCGGCTGGCCCTTCTTGAAGGCATAGACGGCGGGGATGGAGGAGATGCGCAGCTGCTGGGCCAGCGGCTGGTTCTTCGGCTCGTCGATGTTCACCTTGACCAGCTTCACCTTGCCGCCGGCGGCCTTCACCACTTTCTCCAGGATCGGCGTCAGCGTCTTGCAGGGGCCGCACCACGGGGCCCAGAAATCGACCAGCACCGGCGTCTGCATGGAGGCATTCACCACGTCCTGCATGAAGGTGGTGATGTCGACGTCCTTGATCACGTCGCCGGCAGGGGCGCCGGCTGCGGCGGGGGTGGTGCTCATGGCGGGCGGTCCTCGAATTCGGGGCGGTCGTTTGAGGGCGATGTTACCCTAGAAATGGGGCATTTTCCCAGGCTTGCAAGCCGCTTTCAGAAGCTGTCCAGATCGACGATTTCCACCTGATGCCCGGTGGCGGCGGCGAAGCGTTGGAGATCGGCGGGCGCGATCGAAGTCGTCGCCGCGTTGTGCAACGGATGAAAGTTGAGCGGGTCGCATCCCAGCATCCGTTCGTGCAGCACGACGCGGACCTTGCCCGCGGTGTCGTTCATCAGGCCGAAAGGGGTGACCGATCCGGGTTCCACCCCCAGCACCGCCTGCAGCAGTTCCGGCTTGCCGAATGACAGGCGCGCCGCGCCCAGGCGCTTCTCCAGCGCCTTCAGGTCGATGCGGACATCCTCCAGCGCGACCACCAGCCACAGCTGGTCCTTCTTGTCCTTCAGGAACAGGTTCTTGCAGTGCCCGCCGGGAATCTCGCCCCGATGCGCGCGCGCCTCCTCCACCGTGAAGACCGGCGGATGCCGCCGGGTGACGGCGGCGATGCCGAGACGATCCAGATAGGCGAGGAAGCGCGTTTCGTCGGGAGGGATGGCGAGGTCCTGCATGAACGAAGCTATACTCGATGCAAAGTGACGGGAGGAAGTCCATGGAACGCGGCATCATCACCTCGGCGCAACCCGAAGCGACCGAGGCCGGCGCGGATATGCTGAAGGCCGGCGGCAACGCGGTGGACGCGGCCATGGCCTGCGCGCTGGTGGCCGGGGTCGTCGATCCGATGATGACCGGCATCGCCGGCTTCGGCAGCCTGCACCTGAAGCTCCCCCGGCGCGGCGTCGAGGAGGTGATCGGCTTCCACGGCAAGGTGCCGGCCGCCGCCCGGCCCGACATGTGGGCGCATCTGATCGAGGGTGAAACCCGCGACGGCTTCGGTTTCATCCTGAAGGGCCGGGTGAACGATGTCGGCTACCAGTCGATCACCGTGCCGGGCAGCCTGAAGGCCTATTTCGAGGCTCATCGCGACTATGGTCTGCTGCCCTGGAAAACCATCTGCGCGCCCGCCATCGCCTATGCCGAGAAGGGCTGGGCCGTCCGCCCGCATGTCGCCTACTGGTGGTCGCGGAAGGAACAGTTCGGCCGCACGCCGAACCCGGAGCGCCTGCGCGCCACGCCGGCCTGCCGGAAGCTCTACTGCGACGCGGAGGGCAATCCCCTCGACATTGGCGCCTGGGTGAAGAATCCCGATCTCGCGGCCACGCTCCGTCGCATCGCCGAGGATGGCGCCGAGGTCTTCTATACCGGCGACATCGCCCGCGCGATCGACGCCGACATGAAGGCGAATGGCGGCCTGATGGCCTATGAGGACCTGGCCGCCTACCGCCTGACCCGCGACCAGCCGCTGCGCGGCACCTATCGGGGCCATGACATCGCCACCAACCCGCCGCCCGGCGGCGGCATCATGCTGCTCGAGATGCTGAACGTGCTGGAGCATTTCGATCTCGCCGGCCTCGGCCACAACTCGGCCGGTTACATCCGCGTGGTGGCGGAAGCGATGAAGCGCGCCACCGCCGACAAGGACAACCACGTGGGCGATCCCGCCTTCGTCGACGTGCCGGTCGCCCGCCTCACCGACAAGGCCTATGCGAGAGACCTGTCGGAAGCGATCCGCCGGGGCGAGCGGGCCCATGTCGAACGCCTGAACGACAAGATCCCCGAGGCCGCGCAGACCACGCATGTCTGCGCCGTCGACGCGGATGGAAACGCGGTGTCGATGACCCATTCCCTCGGCATGCCCTCGGGGGTGGTCACGGCGGGGCTGGGCTTCGTCTACAACGGCTGCATGGGTGTCTTCGACCCCCGGCCCGGCCGCGCGGGGTCGATCGCGCCGGGCAAGAGCCGCTTCTCCTCGCTCTGCCCGACGCTGGTCTCCAAGGACGGCGCGCTGAAGCTCGTCATCGGCGCCCCCGGCGGCACCCAGATCGTCATGGGCGTGATGCAGGCGATCCTGAACGTGATCGATTTCGATATGCCGATGCTGGACGCGGTGGTGGCCCCGCGCTTTTCCGCCACCAGCGACGTCGTCGATGTGATGAACCGCATTCCCCGCGCCGTGCAGGCGGAACTGGAGGCGGATGGCTACACGGTGGCGCGCAACCCGCTCTCCTACGGCTTCGCCGCCGTGCACGGCCTGCTGCATGACGGCGGCCGGTGGACCGGCGCCGCCGATCCCGGCCATGACGGCATGGCGATGTCGGTGTGAGGGAACCTGGAATGAAGATCGCCGTCCTCGACGACTACCAGAATGTCGCGCTCGCCTCCGCCGACTGGTCGCCCATCCGCGCGCTCGGGCAAATCACCGTGTTCAACCGCCATCTGAAGCCGGTGGACGAGGCGGCCGAGGCGCTGGCGCCTTTCGACATCCTCTGCCTGACACGCGAACGCATGGCGATGCCGGGCGCCCTCCTGAACCGGCTGCCCAACCTCAGGTTCATCGCCGCGACGGGGCCGCACAACCGCACCATCGACTACACGGTGACGAAAGCCCGCGGCATCCCGGTCTCCCACTCCAGCGGCCGCGGCACCGGCGGCTATGCCACGCCGGAACTGACCTGGGGCCTGATCCTGGCCTGCATGCGCCATATCCCGCAGGAAGACCGCGCCACCAAGGCGGGCGCCTGGCAGACCACCATCGGCCGCACCCTCTATGGCCGCCGTCTCGGCCTGGTCGGCCTCGGCCGCATCGGCGGGCGGATCGCCGAATACGGCCGCGCCTTCGGCATGGAAGTGGTGGCCTGGAGCCCCAACCTCACCGACGAGAAGGCGGCGGCGAAAGGGGTGAAGCGGGTGGAGAAGGACGAACTTTTCGCCACCGCCGACGTCGTCAGCCTGCATGTCGTCCTGAGCGACCGCAGCCGGGGCATCGTCGGCGCCCGCGAGATCGGCCTGATGCGCAAGGACGCCTACCTGATCAACACCTCGCGCGGGCCGCTGGTCGACGGCGCGGCGCTGATGGACGCCCTCACGTCACGCCGCATCGCCGGCGCCGGCCTAGACGTCTTCGACGAGGAGCCGCTGCCCAAGGACCACCCGATCCGCCGCATCGACAACGTCATCCTGACGCCGCATCTGGGTTACGTGACGGAGGAGACCTACCGGGTCTTCTACGAGGACACGATCGAGAACATCCTGGCCTTCGTGGCGGGCAAGCCGATCCGCCTCCTCACCAGCCAGGAAAGCACCAAGGCGCCGCTGGCGGGATAGACGGCTCTGCTATAGTGGCGCCTGAAGGAGTTCCCGATGGCCGGTCGTCCCCATGGCCCTGTGGCGCACCCCACCACCGTTTCCGAGTTTCTCGCTTGGGACGACGGGACGGACACGCGCTACGAACTGGTGAGCGGCGTAGTCGTCGCGATGGCTCCCGCCTCGGATCGGCATGGCCTGGTGGCGGCAAATGTGATTGCTACGCTCGCACCGCGTCTGCCTCCCGGTTGCAAGATCCGTAGCGAAGCCGGCGTGCTGCTGCCGCATCGGGCCGATGCATTCTATGTTGCAGATGCGGCGATCTCCTGCGCGCCGCCGTCGGACGCTGCCCATGTTCCCGATCCCGTCGTCATCTTCGAAATCCTGTCGCCCGGCACGGTGAAGGAGGACCGCGGAATCAAGCTTCTGGACTACCGGCAGATCCCGACGATCAGGGACATCGTCCTGATTGCCGCCGACAGCTTTCGCGTCGAGCATTGGGTGCGCAGCGGCGACGGGTGGACCGTGCGCGACGTCATCGGCCGCGACACCAGAATCTCTCTGAGCGGTTTCGACATCGAGGTCCGTCTCGCCGAACTCTATGACGGCCTGCCTTCGGCAAAACCGGGCAGAACCAAGTCCCCGCGCCGCCGCGCGCCCACCCCCTGAACGAGAAAGGGCGCGGGCTCTTTCGAGGCCGCGCCCTTCGATCCTGGACCGACGCCGGCGTCAGCTGACCGTCGTCGTCTCGGCGATGTGCTGGAGATAGGCGAGCTTCTCTTCCGCCGCGGCGAGCTTCAGCTCGTCGCTGCCGGCTTCGTCGACGCCCGCCTTGGCCGCCTCGATCTGGGCCGGCAGCTTGGCGCGGTCGATCTCCTCGAAGCGCCGCGCCTCCTCCGCCAGCACCGTCAGGCGGTCGAGCGACACTTCGGCGAAGCCGCCGGCGACGAAGATGCGGGAAGAGATCTTGTCGCCCTCCGTGTAGACGTCGATCGAACCCGGGCGGAGCGTCGAGATCAGCGGCTGGTGTCCGGCGAGCACGGCGAAGTCGCCTTCCTCGCCCGGCACCACCACCATCTCGGCCTGCACGGAGAGAAGCAGGCGCTCCGGCGAGACCAGTTCGAACGTCACCTTGTCGGCCACGACAGTGCCTCCGCTGCTCGATTGGGGCTCAGGCCGCGTCGGCGGCGAGCTTCTTCGCCTTGGCGATCGCCTCGTCGATGGTGCCGACCATGTAGAAGGCCGCTTCCGGCAGGTGATCGTGCTTGCCGGCGACGATCTCCTGGAAGGAACGGATGGTCTGGTCGAGCGGCACCTGCACGCCGGGGAAGCCGGTGAACACCTGCGCCACGTCGAAGGGCTGGCTGAGGAAGCGCTGGATCTTGCGGGCGCGCGCCACCAGCAGCTTGTCCTCTTCCGACAGCTCGTCCATGCCCAGAATGGCGATGATGTCCTGCAGCGACTTGTAGGTCTGCAGGATGCGCTGCACTTCGCGGGCGACCTTGTAGTGCTCTTCGCCGACGATGCGCGGGTCCATCATGCGCGAGGTGGAGTCGAGCGGATCCACCGCCGGATAGATGCCGAGCTCGGCGATCTGGCGCGACAGCACGGTCGTCGCGTCCAAATGGGCGAAGGAGGTGGCCGGCGCCGGGTCGGTCAAGTCGTCGGCGGGCACGTAGATCGCCTGCACCGAGGTGATCGAACCCTTGTTGGTCGAGGTGATGCGTTCCTGCAGCTGGCCCATGTCGGTGGCGAGCGTCGGCTGATAGCCCACCGCCGAGGGGATGCGGCCCAGCAGCGCCGACACTTCCGACCCGGCTTGCGTGAACCGGAAGATGTTGTCGACGAAGAACAGCACGTCCTGGCCTTCCATGTCGCGGAAGTACTCGGCGATGGTCAGGCCGGAGAGGGCGACGCGGGCGCGGGCGCCCGGCGGCTCGTTCATCTGGCCGTATACCAGCGCCACCTTGGAACCCGGGCCGTCGGTCTTGATGACGCCCGATTCGATCATCTCGTGATAGAGGTCGTTGCCCTCGCGGGTACGCTCGCCGACGCCGGCGAACACCGAATAGCCGCCATGCGTCTTCGCGATGTTGTTGATCAGCTCCATGATCAGCACGGTCTTGCCGACGCCGGCGCCGCCGAACAGGCCGATCTTGCCGCCCTTGGCGTAAGGCGCCAGGAGATCGACCACCTTGATGCCGGTGACCAGGATCTGCTGCTCGGTCGACTGGTCTTCGAACTTCGGTGCCTGCCGGTGGATGCCCCAGGACACCTTGGCATTGACCGGGCCGCGCTCGTCCACCGGCTCGCCGATGACGTTCAGGATGCGGCCCAGCGTCTCCGGCCCGACCGGCATGGTGATCGAGTCGCCCGTGTCGACCACTTCGGTGCCGCGCACCAGGCCGTCGGTCGAATCCATCGCGATGGTCCGCACCGTGCTCTCGCCCAGGTGCTGCGCCACTTCCAGCACCAGCACCCGATCGGGGAGCTTCACGTGCAGCGCGTTGAGGATCGCCGGCAGGGTATCCCCGAACTGCACGTCGACGACCGCACCGATGATCTGGGTGATCTTGCCGACAATATTGCTCGCCATATCAGTCCTGCTCCTCTACGGGCCGCGCGGTCAAAGCGCCTCGGCGCCGGAAATGATCTCGATGAGCTCCTTGGTGATCGCCGCCTGACGGGTCCGATTGTAGACCAGCGTCAGCTTGTTGATCATCTCGCCGGCATTGCGCGTCGCATTGTCCATGGCGGACATGCGCGCACCCTGCTCGGAAGCGCTGTTTTCCAACAGCGCGCGATAGACCTGTACCGCGAGGTTGCGCGGCAGCAGCTTTTCCAGGATCTCGGTCTCGTCGGGCTCGAACTCGTAGATCGCACCGCCGAGGTCGGGCTGTTCGCTCAGTTCCGGCAGCTTCGCCGGGATGAGCTGCTGCTCGGTCACCACCTGGGAAATGACCGAGACGAAACGGTTGTAGAAGATGGTGGCGACGTCGAACTCGCCGGCGGCGAACATCGCCTGCACGCGCTCGGCGATCTCGGCCGCCTCGACGAAGCTGATGCGCTTCACCTTCGAGAAGTCGAAGTCGCCGATGATGAGGCGCGACAGGTCGCGCTTCAGGTTGTCCCGGCCCTTGCGCCCGACGGCCAGGATCTTGACCGTCTTGCCCTGGCCCAGCAGTTCCTGCGCCTTGCGGCGCGCCGCCCGGGCGATCGACGAATTGAAGCCGCCGCACAATCCGCGCTCGCCGGTGGCGACGATCAGCAGATGCGTCTCGTCCCGCCCGGTGCCGACCATCAGCCGCGGCGCGTCGTCGGCGCCGGCCAAGCCGCTCGCCAGCGAGGCGAGCATGCGTTCCATCCGCGCCGAATAGGGACGGGCCTGCTCGGCCGCCTCCTGGGCGCGGCGCAGCTTGCTGGCTGCGACCATCTTCATCGCCTTCGTGATCTTCTGCGTCGACTTGACGCTGTTGATCCGAACGCGGAGCGATTTGAGGCTCGGCATCGCTCGGTCTTGCCTCCGGGCGTGGTCTTAGGTCAGTGGATGGCGGATCAGACGAAGGTCTTGACGAAGCCGTCGAGGATCGACTTCAGCTTCGTCTCGGTCTCGCCGCTGATCGCCTGTTCGGTGCGGATGGTCTCCAGTACGACGCCGTGCTTGGAGCGCATCTCCGACAGGAAGGCCTCCTCGAAGCGGGTGATCGCGCCGGTGTCGATGCTGTCGAGATAGCCGCGCACGCCGGCGAAGATCGAAACCACCTGCTCTTCCACCGGGAGCGGCCGGTACTGCGGCTGCTTCAGCAGTTCGGTCAGGCGGGCGCCGCGGTTGAGCAGCTTCTGGGTCGAGGCGTCGAGGTCCGAGCCGAACTGCGCGAAGGCCGCCATTTCGCGGTACTGCGCCAGTTCCAGCTTGATCGAGCCGGCAACCTGCTTCATCGCCTTGATCTGCGCGGCGGAACCGACGCGGCTGACCGACAGGCCGACGTTGATGGCCGGGCGGATGCCGCGATAGAAGAGGTCGGTTTCCAGGAAGATCTGGCCGTCGGTGATCGAAATCACGTTGGTCGGGATATAGGCCGACACGTCGCCGGCCTGGGTCTCGATGACCGGCAATGCCGTAAGCGAACCGCCGCCGTTCTTGTCGTTCAGCTTCGCCGCGCGCTCGAGCAGGCGCGAGTGCAGGTAGAACACGTCGCCCGGATAGGCTTCGCGGCCCGGAGGGCGGCGCAGCAGCAGCGACATCTGGCGGTAGGAGACGGCCTGCTTGGACAGATCGTCATAGATGATGACCGCATGCATGCCGTTGTCGCGGAAGTACTCGCCGATCGCGCAGGCGGTATAGGGAGCGAGGAACTGCAGCGGCGCCGGCTCGGAAGCGGTCGCGGCGACGATGACGGTGTATTCCAGCGCGCCGTAGTCTTCCAGCGTCTTCACCACCTGGGCCACGGTCGAGCGCTTCTGCCCGATGGCGCAGTAGATGCAGTACAGCTTCTTCTTCTCGTCCGAACCGGCGTTGGTCGCCTTCTGGTTCAGGATCGTGTCGATGGCGACCGCGGTCTTGCCGGTCTGCCGGTCGCCGATGATCAGCTCGCGCTGGCCGCGGCCGACGGGCACCAGCGCGTCGAGCGCCTTGAGGCCGGTCTGCATCGGCTCGGTCACCGACTTGCGCGGAATGATGCCCGGCGCCTTCACCTCGGCGCGGCGGCGCTCGGCGACGTCGAGCGGGCCCTTGTTGTCGATCGGGTTGCCGAGCGCATCGACGACGCGGCCGAGCAGGCCCTTGCCGACGGGAACGTCCACGATCGTCTTGGTGCGCTTCACCTGCGCACCTTCCTTGATCGCCCGGTCGTCGCCGAAGATGACGACGCCGACATTGTCGGTCTCGAGGTTCAGCGCCATACCCTTGGTGCCGTCCTCGAATTCGACCATCTCGCCGGCCTGGACCGAATCGAGCCCGTAGACGCGGGCGATGCCGTCGCCGACCGACAGCACCTGGCCCACTTCCGAGACCTCGGTTTCGACGTCGAAACCGGCGATCTGCTTCTTCAGGATCTCGGAGATTTCCGCTGCGCGGATGTCCATCACGCAACCCCTTTCATGGCAACTTTGAGCGACTGCAGCTTGGAGCGGACGGAGGCATCCACCAGCCGCGAGCCGACTTTGACGGTAAGCCCGCCGATCAGGGCGGGATCGATCCAGATGTCGAGGCCGACATCGCGCTTCAAGGCATCCTTCAGCGAGGCCTTAAGCGCGGCGATCTGCTGATCGCTGAGGGCGCTCGCCGCCGTGACGCGCGCGACCACCTCGCCCCTGTGGGCGGCGAGCAGCGTGCGGAAGTCCCGGATGATCCTGGGCAGGATGAACAGGCGGCGGTTGTAGGCCACCACGCCGACGAAGCGGCGCAGCATGTCCGAGGCACCGGCGGCCTGCAGGACGGCGGTGACCGCCTTCAGCTGCTGGTCCCGGCCGAACAGCGGGCTCGACACCAGCTTGCCGAGGTCGGCGCTGTCCTGGATCAGCTTGGCCAGCTGGTCCAGTTCGGCGGCGATGGCATCGAGTGAACGGGCCTCGAGCGCAAGTTCGAACAACGCCGTCGCGTAGCGGCCGGCTAGTCCTGACACGGTCGTTGATTCGGCGGACACGTCGGTTTCCGTTCCCGAAAGTTCGATCGGATGAAGGGCGGGAAGTGCGCCGGAATTCGACTTTGCCCGTGCAGCTTTACACGGTCATGAAGTCGCGCGTTCGTAACGCCCCGCCCCGAAGACGGCGGGTGAACTAACACAGGCCCTTTGCCTCCGCAACATCATACGGTCTTTTCCGGGCTGCGACCAAACGGCCGCATGCCTCGTTCCAACCCGGCAGAACCACAACATATGGGGCGGGAAGCGGGACGTTCCGGAAACGAATCGGCGGGCCTAGTGGTCGGTCGATAAGCGGAAATTCATCCGCCCCGCGTCGCCCTCGCCGATCTCCCGCATCCTGCCGCCCTCGATCAGCAGCCACCGCGTGGCGACGGCGCGGGCGAATCCGCGGTCGTGGCTGACCAAGAGGCAGGTCGCGTCCTGCGCCAGGATCTCGGTTTCCAGCCTTTCCTGGCCGGGGATGTCCACATGGCTGGTCGGTTCGTCCAGCAGGTAGAGATTCGGCTCCGCCAGGCGCAGCGCGAGCAGGCCGAGCCGCGCCTTCTGTCCCGGCGACAGATCGCGGATCGCCCGGTCCTGGCGTTCCACCGCGAAATCGGCCCCGGCCAGCAGGCCGGTGGCCCGCCGTTCGTCGAGGCCGAAGCGGCCGATGAAGCCGGCAGGGCTGTCGTTCTCGGGCAGATGCGACATCCGCTGGTCCAGATAGCCGGGGACGGCCGACGGGCCGACGCGCAGGCCGGGCACGCTGTCGGGGGTGAGGCAGGCTTGGTGCAGCAGGCGGATCAGCAGCGACTTGCCCACACCGTTGCGGCCCAGCAACAGGATGCGGTCGCGCTGGCGGATTTCGAACCGTCCGGTGCGGAACAGCAACTCGCCCGCGGGCGTGTGCACGCCGATATCCTCGGCCTGCAGCACCACCTTGGCCCGGGCCGCCCGGCTGTCGAGGCGAATCGCGCCCGACCGCTCGCGATGAACGGGCTGCATCGCCTGCTCCAACCCTTCCGCGCGCCGCGCGATCTGGGCCGATTTCTTCTGCGCCTCGTCGCTCCGGCTGTTGATGCCGATGCTTTTCAACGCCGCGGCGGATCGGCGCAGCCGGGCGATCTCGCGCGTCTCGCGCGCCGCCTTCGCTTCCGCCGCCGCGTCGTCCTCGGCCAGCAGGCGGCGTGCCGTCGCATAGGGATGAGCGTAGAGCCGCGAGACCTCCGGGCGCAGGAACAGCGTGTGGTTGGTGCAGGTGTCCAGGAACTGCCGGTCGTGGCTGGCGATCACCATCGGCAGCCGGCCGCAGGAGGCGGCGATCCATCGCTCCAGCAGCCCGATCTTGGCGAGATCCAGATGATTGGTGGGCTCGTCCAGCAGCAGCGCCTCGGGTTCGGCCATCCAGGCCCGCGCGATCAGGGCGAGGCGCTGCCAGCCGCCGCTGAGGGCTCGCACCGGCCGCTCGCGCAGGGCCGCGGGGACCTCGAATTCATCGAGGACGAGATCCACGCGCCAGCCCTCGGCCGTCCGGTCGGCCGGCGGGATGGCGCGGCGCAAGGCTTCGGCGAAGGCCAAGTCCAGGATCGCTTCGGG
>JALHMN010000071.1 GCA_022844005.1 bacterium
GGCGCGCCGCCCGCGAGCCGGGCACCGGCCGCGCCGAGGGCGCGGGTCATGACGGCGAACAGGCGCTTGAAGTCGATCGGCTTGGTCACGACATCGTTCATGCCGGCGGCAAGGTAGCGGTCGCGATCGATGCTGAGAGCGTCCGCGGTGACGGCGATGACCGGCACGTCGCGGCGGGAGGGCGGCAGGGCACGGATGGCGCGGGTGGCGGCGATCCCGTCCATCACCGGCATGTGCCCATCCATCAGGACGATGTCGAAGCGCCCGCGCTCCACCGCCGCCACCGCCTCGGCCCCGTCGGCGGCGACGACGACGCGATGGCCGGCATTTTCCAGCATCGAGCGCACCAGCATCTGGTTGATCGCATTGTCCTCGGCCAGGAGGATGTCGAGCGCCGGCAGGCCGGCCGCCTCGCCGCCGCCCTGGGCCTGCCGCGCCGGCGCGCCGGCGATCAGCGGGATCTCGAACCAGAAGCGGCTGCCCTTGCCGAGCGTGCTGGCGACGCCGATCTCTCCGCCCATCAGGGTGACCAGCTGCTTGCAGATCGACAGGCCGAGGCCGGTACCGCCGAAGCGGCGCGTGGTCGACAGGTCGGCCTGGGTGAAACGGTCGAAGATGCGGGTGAGCGCGTGGTCGGGGATGCCGATGCCGGTATCCGCGACCTCGACGCGGACCCGGTCGCGGCCGCCGGAGCGGAAGCCGAGGCCGATGGAGACGCGGCCGCCCTGCGTGAACTTGACCGCGTTCCCGGCGAGGTTCAGCAGCACCTGGCGCAGCCGGGTCGGATCGCCGCGCAGCCAGCGCGGCAGTGCCGGGTCGCGGGTGACCGAGAGCGTGACGCCGGCCGCCCGGGCGCGGCCCGACAACATCTCGCACACCCCCTCGACCAGGGAATCGATGGCGAAATCGACGCTCTCCAGTTCGATCCGGCCGGCTTCCAGTTTCGCCACGTCGAGCACGTCGTCGATCACGGCGAGCAGGAGGTCGGCCGATTCCCGGCCAATCTTCACCCAATGCTGCTGCTGGGATTCGAGCCGGCTCGCCGCCAGCAGCTCCAGCATGCCGACGATGCCGCCGAGCGGCGTGCGCATCTCGTGGCTCATCATGGCGAGGAACTGGGTCTTCGCCGCATTGGCCGCTTCGGCCTGCGTCCTGGCGGCGGCGTATTCCTCGGCCAGCACCGAAAGGTCGGCCGCCTGGCGGACGAGGAGCGTGCGCGAGCCTTCCAACTCGTCGACATGCCGCGCCAACTGCTCGGCCTGGCGCTTCTGCTGGGTGATGTCGGTGCGCAGGCCGACGATGCTGCCGTCGGGCATCACCCGGTCGCTCGCCAGCATGATGCGCCCGTCGTGCAGCGGCACCTCGAAGGGGCCACCGCCGGCGCGGAGCCGTACCACGCGGCTCTCGATCCGCTCGTCGCGAGTCAGCGGATCGCGCAGGCCGCTGACATTGCCGCCATCGGCCACCTGCAGCAGCTCGCGGAAGGTCATGCCCGGCCGGGCCTGGTCCGGGGCGAGGCCGAGGAAATCCAGGTAGCGGCTGTTGCAGAGCACCAGCCGGTCCTCGCGGTCGAGGACGACGAAGGCGGCGTCGAGGGCCTCGACCGCCGAGCGAAGCCGCGCCTCCGCCGTCTCGGCACCGCGACGGGCGAGTTCCAGTTCGGTGATGTCGCTGTAGAGGGTGACGAAGCCGCCGCCGCGCATCGGCCGCCCGGAAGCATGGATGATGCGGCCGTCGGCCCGGTCGCGCCGGAACTCGGCCGGGCGGCCGGAAAACGCCTCGGCCGTGCGCGCGGCGACGATCGCCTCGACCTCGCCCGGGCCGTATTCGCCCTGCGCGGCCATGTGGCGCACGATGTCCTCGAAGGTGGTGCCGGCGACCAGGAGATGCTGCGGCACGTCGAGCAGTTCGGCGAAGCGGGCGTTCCAGGCGACCAGGCGGTGATCGGCCTCGAACACGCACAGGCCCTGGGACAGGTTCTTGAAGGTGGTGTCGAGCAGCAGCAGGTTGTCGCCCAGCGCCTTGGCCTGCCGCTCTTCCGCCGTCAGGTCGCGCCACACCGCCAGGAGCGGACCCTCGGCCTCGCTCGTCACCGGGGTGAGCGTCACCTCGGCCGGGAACTCCTCGCCGTCGAGCCGGCGGCCGCGCCAGGGGAAGCGGTTGAACCCCGTCCGCCGGGCGGTGGCCTGTACCCCGGGCAGGGCCTCCGCCGTGGGCGTGCCGTCGGCGAGCCGCTCGGCCCAGATCGCCGACGGGTGCATCGCCAGCAGCGCCGCCTTGTCCGGGGCGTGGAACAGGGCGACGGCGGCGGCATTGCAGTCCAGCAGGCGGCCCGGGCGGACCAGGAACTGCGCATCGGAGGATTGCTCGAACTGGCGGCGGAACTGGATCGCCGCGCGGTCGCGAAAGCGGGCGAGCTCGGCCCGGACGCGCCGCTGGCGGATCACCAGCACCGTGGCACCGGCAAACGCCGCCGCGAACAGCAGGTAGCCGAGCCCGAGATTGCGGGCGAGCCGGTTCCAGCCGGCCAGGGCCTCGTCCAGCCGCAGCACCACGGTGGCGAGCAGCGGATACTGCTCGATCCGGCGATAGGCGACGAAGGAGGTCCCCTTGCCGGGCCCGGCATCGAAGCCGGCGATACCCTCGGCGCCGGCCCCGAGCGCCGACCAGACCGCCTCCAACTCGGCATCGGGCCCGTCGTAGAGCCGTTCGTCGATGGGATGGCGGGCGACCAGCCGGCGGTCGGCATGCCACAGTTCGACATGGCCGGTCGCGCCCTGCCGCAGGCCGCCGTAGAAGCGGTCGAAATAGGTGGGCTCGAGCGCGGCGGCGACGGCGCCGGCGAAACGGCCCTGGCGATCCTCCAGGCGCAGGCTGAGCGTGATCACCCATTCGCCGGAAAGCCGGCTCTTGATCGCCGGGCCGATGAACAGGCCCGCATTGTCCCGCACGACCTGGAAATATTCACGGACGGCGGCGTTCATCTGCCGCGGCGGAAAGGCATCGGCATCGTGCGCCACCTCGCCCTCGGGATCGAGGATCAGGATGGAGCGGATCGCCGGCGCGCGGGCGGCAAGGGATTTCAGGAGCTCGTGCAGGCGGCGATCGCCGCGATCGAGCGGCGCTTCCATCCCGGCGAAGACGGCGGCGACGGTGCGCAGCATCATGTCGCTGCTCTCGATGGTGCGGGCGGCGTGCTGGGCCACGACCTGGGCGCGATCCGCCGCCTCGCGCCGGGCCTCGTTCAGCCGGTCCTGGCGCAGGTAGAAGAGCTGGCCCGCCAGCAGGCCGCCGAACAGGACGAGAAGCAGCACCAGCGCGGCGACGGGCATGGCCCATATCGGCCGCCGTTCAGAGGTTTCCGCCTGCAGGTTCTGCCCGGACATCGGCCTGGTCGACTGACAATGGTTGCGTATCCGCCGCATTGATCATGATAGCGGTTAACGACGGCTATCGGGCGCTGCCGAACGGTCTATGTCGCATGGGCAAGGCGGCGGCGCGGGGTCAGCCCCGGTTCAGCCTCGCCGAGCGCTCGGCGTCGTGCAGGCGGAAGACGCCGGACGCGGTCATCACCCGGCGGCCGCCGACCGAGAGTTCGCCCTCGACGAAGGCGAGCTGGCGCGTCTCCCGCGTGACCCGGGCGCGGCCCTCCAGCCAGTCGCCGCGCCGGGCCGGCGAGATGAAATCCGTGGTCATCCTGACGGTGAAGCCGGTGCGCCCCGCGCAGTCGTGCTGGATCGCCTTGGCCAGGGTCGAATCCATATAGGTGCACAGAAAGCCGCCATGCGCGATATGGGCGGCGTTCAGGTGCCGCTCGTCGATCCGCACCGCGCGCACGAAGCCCGCCTCGGTCGCCTTCTGCCAGAGCTCACCGATATTGAGGCCCCATTGCCCGCGGGTCACATAGGGCTCGAAGCCTTCGGGCGGATCGGCCGGCGGCTTCACTTGGGCGCGTTGCCGAACAGGGGATGCACGACCTTGTCGCCGGGGCGGATGCCGAGCCGCGAGACCGTCCCGCCGTTCACCTCCAGCACCGCGCGCGCCGCGCCCGCCGCCGGAATGGTGGCGAGCGACTGCGGCACCGTCCGCTCGGCGATGTTCAGGATCTCGCCATTGCCCTTGATGAACAGCATGTCGAGCGGGATGAAGGTGTTCTTCATCCACATGGCGATGCCGGTCCGCTCGGCGCCGTAGTCGAACAGCATGCCGGCATCGGCGGCGAGTTCGCGCCGGTACATCAGCCCGTACGACTGCTGTTCCGGGGTGATGGCCAGCTCGACCTTGAACCTGTGCCGCGCGGCGGCGGTGACGATCTCGAGGCTGCTGGTGGGCAGCGCCGCCGGTGCCTGCTGGGCGCAGGCGGGCAGCGCGGGCAGCGCCAGGACGAGACCGGCGGAGAGCACATGGCGGCGGGAAAGCAGTTTCATGTCCTGGCTCTTAGCCGACGCCGGGGGGCGCGTAAACCCGCGGCATTGCCGCCGCCGCAGCCGGCGCTACGATGCGCCCAAAGACAATGGGAGGCTGAAGCATGGCGGACCCGGCCCTGTCCTACGCCCACGGGACATCGACCACGCCCCTGATCGGGGAGACCATCGGCAACTTCTTCGACGGCGCGGCCGCCCGCTGGCCGGATCGCGAGGCGCTGGTGGTACGCCACCAGGACGTGCGCTGGAGCTGGGGCGAACTGAAGGCCCGGGTCGACGACATGGCCGCCGGCCTCTTGTCGCTCGGCCTGGAAGCAGGCGAGCGCATCGGCATCTGGTCGCAGAACAATTCCGAATGGGTGCTGACCCAGTTCGCCACCGCCAAGGCGGGACTGGTGCTGGTCAACATCAACCCGGCCTATCGCCGTTCGGAAGTCGAATACGCGCTGAACAAGGTGGGCTGCAGGGCGCTTATCACCTCGCCCGCGCTCAAGACCAGCGACTATCTCGCCATCCTGCAGGATCTCTGTCCGGAACTCGCCACCGCGACGCCGGGCGAATTGCGCGCGAAAGCCGTTCCGGAACTGCGCTGGGTCATTCGCCTCGGCAGCGAGAAGACGCCCGGCATGCTGAACTTCGCCGAGCTGTTCGGCCGCGGCGGCAAAGCCGAGGCCGAGCGCATCGCGGCGCTCTCCCGCCTGCTCCAGTTCGACGATCCGATCAACATCCAGTTCACCTCGGGCACCACCGGCTTCCCCAAGGGGGCGACGCTCACCCACCACAACATCCTGAACAACGGCTGGTTCATCGGCGAGGCGATGAAGCTGACCCCCGAGGACCGGCTCTGCATCCCGGTGCCGCTCTATCACTGCTTCGGCATGGTGCTGGGCAACCTCGCCTGCCTCACCCACGGCTCGACCATGGTCTATCCGGCGGAAGCCTTCGACCCGCTCTCCACCCTGCAGGCGGTGCAGGAGGAGAAATGCACGGCGCTGCACGGGGTGCCGACCATGTTCATCGCCGAACTGGACCACCCCGATTTCGCCCGCTTCGACCTGTCGCGCCTGCGCACCGGCATCATGGCGGGCTCGCCCTGCCCGATCGAGGTGATGAAGCGGGTGATCGACAAGATGAACATGGCCGAGGTGACCATCGCCTACGGCATGACCGAGACCTCGCCCGTCTCCACCCAGAGCTCGACCACCGATTCGATCGAACACCGCGTCTCCACCGTCGGCCGCGCCCAGCCGCATATCGAGATCAAGATCGTCGATGCCGAGGGGCGCATCGTGGCCCGCGGCGAAACCGGCGAATTCTGCACCCGCGGCTATTCGGTGATGCAGGGTTATTGGGGCGACCCGGAGAAGACGGCCGAGGCGATCGACGCCGCCGGCTGGATGCATACCGGCGACCTCGCGACGATGGACGAGGACGGCTATGTCAACATCGTCGGCCGGCTGAAGGACATGGTGATCCGGGGCGGCGAGAACGTCTATCCGCGCGAGATCGAGGAATTCCTCTACCGCCACCCGAAGGTGCAGGACGTGCAGGTGGTCGGCGTGCCCGATGCCCGCTACGGCGAGGAGATCTGCGCCTGGATCAAGCTGCGCGAGGGCGAGACGGCGACCGACGAGGAGATCCGCGCCTTCTGCCGCGGCCAGATCGCGCATTACAAGGTTCCCCGCTATGTTCGCTTCGTCGACGGCTTCCCGATGACGATCACCGGCAAGATCCAGAAATTCGTCATGCGCGAGGCGATGATCGACGAGTTGAAGATCACCGTGCAAAAGACGGCCTAGTCCCCGGCGGATCAACCGAAAGCACTTGGCAATCCGCGCACATCCCCTGAATATCGGGCGTCGTCGTTCCAATCGCCGGTTGATTGCATGAGTACCGTCGTGCGCCTTGTTGGCGCGGCCATCCTGGGCTGCAGCCTGTCCCTCCTCGCCGCCTGCGGCCCGACCACCCGGACGGTGGCGCTCAAGGCGGCACCGCCGATGCCGCCCGAGGCGGTCTATCCGACGCTGCCGCTCACCGTCGGCGTGATCTTCCCAGAGGCGCTGTCGAACTACCGGTCCAACGGGACGCGGACCAGCTTCCGACGCGGTGAGGCCCATACCGTCACCCATTACGACATCGACTACGGCGATTTCCACCGCCGCCTGTTGGAGCGCGTCCTGCGCACCGCCTTCAGCGGCGTCGTGCTGCTGCCCGACCGTGAACGCATCCCGCCTGAGGTCGAGCTGATCGTCGAACCGACGGTACGCAATGCCGCCTATGGCGGCGGCGCCGACATCCGCTACACACTGAAATTCACCCGGCTGGACGGCGGCGAGATCAGCACCGTCACCGGGGGCGCCATTTCGCCGGAATACAAGCCGGAGGACCAGTGGATCGCGCTCGCGGTCCGCGACGCCGCCGCCGAGTTGATGGTGCTGCTGGCGCGGGACGAGGAACTGGCGACCTGGCGGGCGCAGGCCAAGGGGACGGGTGCCGCCAAGGGGCCGACGTCGTGACGCCCCTCTCCGCCCTGCTGCGCGCAGGCGCCTGCTGCGTGCTGCTCGCCGGCTGCCCGGCGCCGACCACGACCGAGGTGAAGCCGATCGCGGCCTCCGCCGGAACCGCCACCCCGGCCGGGACCGAGGGAATGGCGGGCGAGCGTGTCGAGATTCCACCGATCGCAGGCGCGGAAGGCTATGTCGTCTATCCCGCCGTCCTCGACATGGTCGACCAGGAGGAGGCCGCGGCCTGCATCGCCGCGGCGATCGCGCGCGACGCCCCGCAAGCCCGCGCGATCGACCCGGCCCGCTTCCGCGACGCGCTCTATCCCTGGATGGAGCCGACGACCAAGCCGCGCTACGAGGACCAGATGCAGGCGCTGGCAAGGATGCCCCAAATTCAGGAGCGGCTCAGCCAGCTCGAGCTGCGCTACCTGATCCAGGTCGACGGGCGGCGCAACGACGGCACCTATCGAGGCACCACGGCCTGCACCGGAGCCGGATGCTTCTCCGCCGGTAGCCAGTCCATGGCCTCCTCGCTCTCGGCGACGGTCTGGGACCTGCGGGAGATCCGCGCCCTCGGTGGCATCGACGCGCGTTCATCCGGAACCGGAGTCGACCTGGTGGTCGGCATCATCCCCATCGTCTTCATCCCCTATACCGGTGCCCGCGTCTGCACCGAGGCGGGCGACGCCATCGGCCGCGCCGTCGCCGCCGGCACACCGAAGTGAAGCAGCATGTCCTGCTGCTCGCGGCCGTCGTGGCGCTGCTCTCCGCCTGCGGTCCGGTGAAGCGATCGATATCGCTCAAGGTCACGCCCAGCATGCCGCCGGCACCGCTCTACGAGCCCTTTCCACTGCGTGCGGCCTTCTCCTGTCCGCCGGAACTGCGCGATCACCGCTCGATCGGAACCGAGCAGTCGCGTCTGGCCGACGGGACATTGGAACTCATGAGCTATGACCTCGATTTCGGGAATTTCCACTGCCGCCTCTTCGGCCGAGTGCTGCGCTCCGTCTTCGCCAGCGTGGAAGCAACGGAAGCCGCCCCCGCTGGCGACATCGACGTCGTCCTGCAGCCCGCCGTCGAGAAGGCCTCCTATGGCGGCGGTGTCGAGATACGATATGCGCTGACGCTGGCGGAACCGGGCGGGCGGGTGATCGCCACCGTGCGCGGCGGAGCACCCACGCCGGCCTACAAGCCGGAAGAGCGCTTGTTCGATCTGGCCGTCCGCGACGCGGTGGCTGAACTGCTGCTGCGCCTGGAGAAGGACGAGGATCTCGCCGCCTGGCTCGCGGCGCGTTCGATCACCTGGGGGACGAGGGCAGCGTCTTGAAGGGCCTTCGCCTCGCCATCGCGCTCTCTTTCCTGCTCGCCGCCGCCGCCGCGGCGCAGACGCCCCCGCCTGTGGTGAAACCACCGGAGATCCCTCCCTTTGACGGCCGGCAGGGCTATGTCGTCTATCCGGATACGATGGACGTTCCATCCCATGAGGAGGCGGCCGAGTGCGTCGCCCGCGCACTTGCCCAGGCGGTGCCCGCGGCACGGGTTCTCCCGCCGGAGCGTTTCCGCGACGCCTTCTACCCCTGGATGGAACCGGCAACCAAGCCGCGTAACCAGCCGCAGCAGGAGGAGTGGCTGAAGCGGCCATTGGTTCAGGCGCGTGCCCGCGAAATCGGCCTGCGCTATCTCGTGATCGTCCACGGACGCCACATGGAAACCTCGATCGGCGTGGGCCATTGCGGCATCAACCCGTGCCCCGGCCGGGGCATTTTCACCTCCCACGCGGAGGTATCGCTTTCAATCTGGGACATCGAGGCCCGCGATCTGCTCGGTCGCGCGGAGGCGGAAGCGGAGGAGAAGGGATTCGAGGGAGTCCTCGTCTTCATCCCGATCAACATCTCGCCGGACACCGCCGCGCCCGTCTGCGCCGAGGCCGCGGCGGCGGCTGCGAAGGCGATGGCCGCCGGCACGCCCCGCTGACGGCCGCATTGCCGCGCGGAACGCCTTCAGGCGAGGGCCACCGCGTCGAAGGCGATGCTGATGCGCGGGATCGCGCTGGCCGATGGGATCGGCGGGTCGACCCCACCCGCGATTTTTCCGTTCGCGATCGCAACAGGCGAATGTTGCGCATCGGGGTCACGGGACCGCCTGCGCCATTGCTCGCACGGGCTCCTAGCGCCCGTCTTCGGCGCCGATGGAGACGAGGAGTTCACGCACCGTCGCGATGACATCGGGGTTGCCGCCGGCGAAGCCCAGCGCCTGGCGGAAGGCCGCTTCCGCATCCTGAAGTCGATGCCTGCCGAGATGGGCGCGGCCGAGGGCGATCCAGGCCTGGGCGAAGCCCGGGACGACGGCGATCGCGCGCCGGCAGGCCGCCTCGGCTTCCTCGAACGCCTGCAGCGCATTGGCGGCGCGCGCGATACCCAGCAGGGGTTCCGGAATCCGGGGCGCCAGTTCCGCAGCCCGCGCATAGGCCAGCCTGGCCGCCTCCGCCGCACCGGCCTCGAGAAAGAGGTCGGCGAGGTTCATCATGGCGCCCAGGTGGCGGTCATTGAGGGACAAGACCGCCTCGAATTCGGCGGCGGCGCCGGGCAGATCCAGCACGCGACGCGCGCAGCCGAGGTTGAAGCGGATGGCCTGGTCGCCCGGGCTCAGCGCCGCCGCGCGGGTCAGCGTCCGCTCCGCCTCGGCCAACTGGCCGAGCTGTACCTGCACCACCCCCAGCATGCCGAGCGCCGCCGGATCGTCCGGTACAAGGGCCAGTATCCGCTCCAGCATATGGCTGGCATCGGCCGCGCGACCGCCGGACACCGCCGCTGCGGCGGCGGCGCGCAGGGGGCCGAGATCAACCCCGGACATCGCTGCCCCGCCGGCCCCGCGGCATCGGGCCGATCCACGGTTCCCTGCAAACCCTCACGATCCCACGCGGCATGGCAATCCGACCCCGAAGCAACATCCGTCCGATCGCCTGCAGTATAGGGCGCCCACCGCCGCCCGCGCCGGGCAATATCGGCATGGATCAGATCAGCGGCCGCTGGGCGATTGGGCTGTCGAAATAGTCGGCCATGGTCCGCATCGCGCGCGGATCGAGCATGACCAGCCGCCCATGGCTGAAATGGCAGATGTTCAGGCGGTGCAACCGGCGGAGCGACTTGTTAGTATGCACCAGCGACAGGCCGAGCGCATCGGCGATATGCGCCTGTGTGATCGGCAAGGCCAGCGCATCCCGCTCGAGCAGGTCGATCGCCCGCGCCCGGCGGTAGAGATACATCAGCAGCGCCGCGATCCGCTCGGTGGCGTTGCGCCGGCCGACAGTGAGCAGATTGTCGTCCACCACGCCTTCCTCATGCGCCGTCAGCCAGGTGGCGTCGAAGGCGAGTTCGGGACTGGCCTCGAACAGGCTCCAGATCGACCGGCGCGACATGACGCAGAGCTCGGCCTCGGTCAGCGTCTGCACCGCATGCGGGGCGGCATCGAACATCTGCGCCTGGAAGCCGATCAGGTCGCCCGGCAGCAGGAAGTTCAAAATCTGCCGGCGGCCGTCCGACAACGTCTTGTAGCGGAAGGCCCAGCCCGAATAGAGCGTGTAGACGCGTGGGTCGGCGTCACCCTCGCGGATCACCTCATGGCCCGCGGGTATCCGCTGGTGGCCTGTCTTCATCTTCTGGATGAAGGACAGGGCGGCCTTGTCCGCCTGCTTGAACACGGCGGAACGGCGGAGCGGGCACTGAGGGCAGTTCGGGTGCTTCATCGCGTGAAGGCGTGTAACGCCGGCAGCCCGGATTTGTTCCCCGGTTGCGTCCTATGACACATGGATCGGCCCGCACCGGCGCTATGGATGGGTCATGTGGGGAGAGACGATAGAACCGGACCGCCGATATGAGCCTTTCCGCCAGACTGGAAAACCTGCGCCGCAGCGGGTGGGCGGGATTCGTCTTCGGGCTTGCCGCCTTCCTCTCGGCCCTCGCCGTGCGCGAAGCCCTGGGCGCGACGCTGTCGGCCCCCTCCTTCGGCCTGTTCCTCCCCGCCGTGATCCTGACCACCTTCGTCGGCGGGTTGTGGCCGGGCCTTCTGGTGGCGACCGCCGGCTGCCTCACCGGGTGGCTGGACTTGCCGATGTCGCCAGGTTCCTCCGCGACGGACACAGCCGGCGGCTGGCTCATGCTCGGCCTGTACACCGTCAATGCCGGCCTGGTCATCGCACTGATCCATGCCATGCATGTGACCCAGGACCGCCTGCGGGCGGAGCGTCGTGCCGCCGCCGACATGCTGGCGCTGCGCCAGACCCTGTTCCAGGAACTGCAGCATCGCGTCAGCAACTCGATCCAGTTCGTCGCCAGCCTGGTGCGGCTGCAGCGCCGGCAGGTCGAGAACGATCCGACGCGGGTGCGTCTGCTGATGGACGAGACGCTCAGCCGCCTCAACATCATCGCCCGCATCCATCGCCGACTCTACGATGCGAACCATCCCGGTTCGGCCTTTCCCGACCTGCTCCGCGAATTGTGCCAGGACGTTCTCGCCGCCACCGGCACGCGCGGCATCACCTGCCTGGTGGAGAGCGGAGCCGTGACGCTGTCGCACGAGAAGGCGGTCTGCCTTTCGCTCATCGTCACCGAAACGCTGATCAACGCCCTGAAACACGCCTTCCCGGGCGGCGGACCCGGCACGATCAGAATCGCGATCGAGCGGAGCGGCGAAACGCATTACGTCCTCGACATCCGCGACGACGGCGACGGCCCGCCCGAGGGTTTCGATCCGGCCGAGAGCGAGGGTTTCGGCATGCGCATCATCCGGGGTCTCGCCCATCAGCTCGGCGGAGAGGTGACGCTCTCGCGCGAAGGCGGACTGCACACCCGCGTCGTGTTCGAGGCGTGAGCAGGCGCCGCCCCGTCACATGGTGCGGGCGATGATCTCCTTCATCACCTCGCTGGTGCCGCCGAAGATGCGCTGCACGCGCGCATCGGCATAGGCCCGGGCGGGCTATCCGTGCCGTTCGAGGCTGTGACGGACGCGGATGATGACGATCGCCTCCTCATCGATCCGGTAGCGCAGCACATAGGCCCCGACACCGAAGCGAGCGGTCACCTCGCGCAGATCCCCCTGCGCGTCCAGCGCGCGGCCGATCCGCGGGTGCCGTGCCACGATCCTGGTTGATTCGACGATCCGCTCGACCGCGCGTTGCGCGGCGCGCGGATTCTTGTCCAGCAGGAAGCCCTGAAGGCGATGCAGATCGGCGACCGCCTGCGGCAACCAGACTATTGGGGACAAGGCACCTCGTCGTCGGTGCCGAAGCTTCGCAGCCAACGGATGACGTCGTCGTTCGGGATCGAGCGCCCGGTCGTCTTGTATTCCGCCCAGCGCGCATTGTCCTCGGCGAACTCGTTCGTGCTCGCCTCTTCCCGCTCCAGGAAGTCCGCCAGCGCATCGCGGACCAGATCCTCGAGCGATACTTCGCGCCGCCGCCGCGCCAGTTCAAGGCGCGCGCTCGTCTCTTCGTCGAATTCTAGCGTCAGGGCTTCCGCCATATGGAGGCCTCGTCGATGGGCACAACCGGCAGCCTAGCAACCGCACAGGCCGGCCACCAGCGACGGTCGCACCGCCGTCACATGGTGCGGGCGATGATCTCCTTCATCACCTCGCTGGTGCCGCCGAAGATGCGCTGCACGCGCGCATCGGCATAGGCCCGGGCGATGGGGAACTCCCACATATAGCCCCAGCCGCCGAAGAACTGGATGCAGGTATCGACGATCCGGTTCGACATTTCCGAGGCGTGCAGCTTCGCCATCGCCGCGGTCGCGGGGTCGAGCTCGCGCTTCACCACCGCCTCGAGGCAACGGTCGACGAAGACGCGGGTCACCTGGATTTCGGTCTTCACCTCGGCCAAGCGGAACTTGGTGTTCTGGAAGTCGAGGATCGACTGCTTGAAGGCCTTGCGGTCGCGGGTATAGGTGACCGTGTGCTGGAGGATCGAATCCGCCATCTCGACATTGCGGATGGCGATCATCATCCGCTCCCAGGCCAGTTCCTTCATCAGCTGGATGAAGCCCTTGCCCTCCTCGCCGAGCAGGTTCGACACCGGCACGCGGACGTTGTCGAAGAACAACTCGGCGGTGTCCTGGGCATGCATGCCGATCTTCTTCAGCTTCCTGCCCTTGGAATAGCCGGGCGTGCCGCTGTCGACCAGGATCAGCGAGGTGCCCTTGGCCCCTGCCGACGGATCGGTCTTCGCCACCAGCACCACGAAATCCGACATGAAGCCGTTGGTGATGAAGGTCTTGGAGCCGTTGATGACGTAATGGTCGCCATCCCTGATCGCCGTGGTCTTCACGCCCTGCAGGTCGGAGCCGGCGCCCGGCTCGGTCATGGCGATGCAGCCGATGATCTCGCCCTTGGCCATCCGCGGCAGGTAGCTCAGCTTCTGCGCCTCGGTGCCGTAGTTCAGGATATAGGGGGCGACGATGTCGGAATGCAGCGAGAAGCCGGGCCCGGAATCGAAGGTGCGGGCCTGTTCCTCGATCAGCACGGCGCTGAAATAGCGGTCGACGCCGGCACCGCCGTATTCGGCCGGCATGGTGGCGCAGAGGAAACCCGCCTCGCCCGCCTTCAGCCAGGCCTCGCGGCTGATCTGCCCGGCCGCTTCCCATGCCTCGCGGTGGGGCGTGATCTCGCGCTCGTAGAAGCGGCGGACGTGGGCGCGGAATTCCTCGTGTTCGGCACCGAAGACGGTCCGCGGGATGATGCCTTGCATGGTGTTCTTCCCTGGTATTTTTCGCGGGCGACCGTCCCTCACAGCGTGCGGGAGATCAGCTCCTTCATGATCTCGTTGGTGCCGGCGTAGATCTTCTGCACGCGGGCATCGGCATAGGCGCGGGTGATCGGGTATTCCCACATGAAGCCATAGCCGCCATGCAGCTGCAGGCACTCGTTCAGGAGGTTGTTCTGCAGGTCGGAACACCAGTATTTCGCCATGGCGCCGGCCGTGGCGTCGAGCTCGCCCTTCACCACCAGTTCCAGGCAGCGGTCGACGAAGGTGCGCGCCACCTGCACCTGCGATTTCAGCTCGGCCAGCTTGAAGCGGGTGTTCTGGAAATTGGCGATCGGCTGGCCGAAGGCCTTGCGCTCCTTGGTGTAATCGGCGGTCCATTGCAGTGCCGCCTCAGCATTCGCCACCGCGCCGATGGCGACCTGCAGCCGCTCCCAGGCCAGTTCCTTCATCAGCTGGTAGAAGCCCTGGCCTTCCTCCTTGCCGAGGAGGTTCGATACCGGCACCCGCACATCGGCGAAGAACAGCTCGGACGTGTCCTGGGCATGCATGCCGAGCTTTTCGAGGTTGCGGCCCTTGGTGAAGCCCGGCCGCGTGGCCTCCACCAGCAGCAGCGAAATGCCCTTCGAGCCCTGCTTCGGATCGGTCTTCACCACCAGGATGACGAGGTCGGCATTCTGGCCGTTGGTGATGAAGGTCTTCTGGCCGTTGATCACATATTCGTCGCCGTCGCGGATCGCGGAGGTGCGCACGCCCTGGAGATCGGAGCCGGTGCCGGGCTCGGTCATGGCGATGGCGCCGATCGCCTCGCCCTTCGCCATCTTCGGCAGCCATTCGCGCTTCTGCGCTTCCGTGCCGTAGGACAGGATATAGGGGGCGACGATGTCGGAGTGGAGCGAGAAGCCGGGGCCGGAGGTGTTGGCCCGCGATTGCTCCTCGATCAGGACGGCGCTGTACAGCCGGTCGACGCCCGAGCCGCCGTACTCCTCCGGCATGGTGGCGCAGAGGAAACCCGCATCCCCCGCCTTCTTCCAGGCCGCGCGCGGCACGACACCGTCCTTTTCCCACTGGGCGTGGTTGGGGACGATCTCGCGCTCGTAGAACTTGCGCACCTCGGCGCGGAACTGGTCGTGCTCGGCATTGAACACGGGGCGGGGCAGCCAGGTCATCGTTTCTTGTCTCCCTAGATCCCTCTTCCTAGCACATTATCAAGCGATCAAAAGGCCTCGGCGGGCAGCGCCATCATGCTTTCACCGCCGGCCTGGATCTTGGAGAGGAGACCGGAGGTTTCCGGCAGCATGCGCTCCATGAAGAAGCGCCCGGTGACGAGTTTCGCCTCGTAGAAGGCCTTGTCCTCGGCGCCCTGGGCGAGCTTCTCCTGCGCCACCTTGGCGCTCCTGGCCCAGACCTGGCCCATCGCCACCAGCGCGAACATCTTCAGGTAGTCGGACGAGGCCGCGCCCGCTTCGTCGGCGTTCTTCAGGCCGGCCTCGCCGATGAAGGCGGTCGCCTGCTGCAGGCGGGCGAAGGCTTTCGCCAGCGGCATGACGTAGTCCTTGGCGAACTTGGGGTCGGCCATGTTCTCCTGGATGAAGCGGTCCAGCGGGTGGAAGAACGAGCGCAGCAGCCGCCCCATCCCCTCGGGCAGCTTGCGGCCGACCAGGTCGAGCGCCTGCACGCCGTTGGCGCCTTCGTAGATCATGGCGATGCGGGCATCGCGCACGAACTGCTCCATGCCCCATTCGCGGATATAGCCGTGCCCGCCCAGCATCTGCTGGGCATTGGTGGCGGTCTCATAGCCCATGTCGGTCAGATAGGCCTTCAGCATGGGGGTGATCAGCGCGACGAAGTCCTCGCATTCGCGCCGCGTCGCCGGATCGGGATGCCGGTGCGCGAAATCGAGCTTGAGGCCGGTCTCGAGCGCCAGCGCCCGCGCCCCCTCGGTGAAGGCCTTGGCCTGCATCAGCATGCGCCGCACGTCCGGATGCACGATGATCGGATCGGCCGGCTTGTCGGGCGCCTTCACCCCGGAGATGGAGCGCATCTGCAGCCGCTCCTTGGCATAGGCCGCCCCGTTCTGGAAGGCGACGTCGGCCACGCCCAGGCCCTGGATGCCGACGCCGAGACGGGCCGCGTTCATCATCGTGAACATGGCCCGCATGCCCTTGTGCTCTTCCCCGATCAGCCAGCCCTTGGCGCCGTCGTAGTTCAAGACGCAGGTGGAATTGCCGTGGATGCCCATCTTGTGCTCGATGGAGCCGCAGGTGACGGGGTTGCGCTCGCCCAGGCTGCCATCCGCATTGACCAGGAACTTCGGCACGATGAACAAGGACACGCCCTTGATGCCCGAGGGCCCGCCGGGGATCTTCGCCAGCACCAGGTGGATGATGTTCTCCGCCATGTCGTGCTCGCCGGCGGAGATGAAGATCTTGGTGCCGCTGATCGAGTAGCTGCCGTCGCCTTGCGGTTCGGCCTTCGTGCGCATGAGGCCGAGATCGGTACCGCAATGCGGCTCCGTCAGGTTCATGGTGCCGGTCCAGGTACCCTCGACCAGCTTCGGCAGGTAGGTCTTCTTCTGCTCGTCCGTCCCGTGCTTCAGGATCGCCTCGTAGGCGCCGTGGCTGAGGCCCGGATACATGGCGAAGGCCATGTTCGCCGCCGTCATCATCTCCGACATGACGAAGCCGACGATATGCGGCAGCCCCTGGCCGCCGAAATCGGGCTCGGCGGTGAGGCCGGACCAGCCGCCCTCGACATACTTCGCGTAGGCCTCCTTGAAGCCCTTCGGCGTCGTCACCTCGCCGTTCTTCCAGCTGCAGCCCTCGTGATCGCCCACCTGGTTGATCGGCTGCACCACCTCCTGCACGAACTTGGCCCCCTCCTCCAGGATGGCATCCAAGGTGTCGCGGGTCGCGTCCTGGAAGCCCGGCAGGTTGGTGTAGTTGTCGAGCTGGATCAGGTCGTTCAGGACGAAGCGGAAGTCCTTCAGCGGTGCTTGATACGTCGGCATGCGAGCCTCCTAGCGAAGAGCTCCCTCCCCCGCGGGGACGCGGGGGAGGGTTGGGGTGGGGGTTTTCAGCGCGACGTCAACGGCCAGTATCACGCCATCGATCTCGCGCAGCACTTGATCGTTCCAGAAGCGGATCACGCGCCAGCCCAGAGCTTCTAGGTGGCGTGTCCGCACATCGTCCTGGGCATTCTCCGCATGCTGTCCGCCATCCACCTCGATAATCAGATGGGCTGAGACGCAGGCAATGTCGGCGAAGTAGGGCGGCACCGGATGCTGACGGCGGAATTTCAGATCCGGAAAGGACTCTCGCAGGACCCGCCACAGCTTGCGTTCGGCGTCGGACAACTCCGATCGCATCTCTCGCGCGCGATGGCGTGTGCGGTGATCGAGGAGCGCCATTCACCAGGCCTCGGTGCCGAAAACCCCCACCCTGCCCTCCCCCGCGTACCCGCGGGGGAGGGTAAGGAAGGAAGCCCTCCCCCAGCGAAGACGGGGGAGGGTTGGGAGGGGGTTTTTGCGGCGCGACATCCGGCGCCTAGTTCCTGAGCGGCTTGCCGGTGGTCAGCATCTGTTCGATGCGGTCCAAGGTCGGGCCTTGCCTGATCAGCCGCATGAAGCCCTCGCGCTCCAGCGTCATCAGCTGCTTCTCGGTGAGCGTCTGGGTGATGTCGGTATTGCCGCCGGAGAGCACGAAGGCGACCTCGCCCGAGACCACCTTGTCGTGCGGCGTCGCCTTGCCCGAAGCGACGAAGCCTTCCACCGCCATGTCGAGCGCGGCCTTCGCCGTCGGGCCGGGCAGCTGCACCTCGGGTGGCGCGGGCGGCTTGTAGCCTTCCACCATCGACAGCGCCTTCGCCTTCGCATCGGCGAGCAGCCGACGGCGGTTCATCGTCACCCCGTCCGTCTCGCGCAGGATGTTCATGTCCCGCGCCTCCGCCGCCGAGGTTGCCACCTTGGCGGTCGAGATCGCCTCGAACACCTGGGCGATCGCCGGCATCGGGCCGCCGGGGCGCTTCTTGTTGGCGAGCGTGCGGACGATCAGCTCCTTGCAGCCGCCCCAGCCGGGAAGCAGACCGACGCCGACCTCGACCAGGCCCATGTAGCTTTCGGCATGCGCCTGGATTGCATCGGCATGCAGGCAGATCTCGCAGCCGCCGCCGAGCGCCATGCCCGCAGGTGCGGCCACCACCGGGAAGGGCGCGTATTTGAGACCGAGATAGGCCGCCTGCCCCTCCGAGATGCCCTGTTCGATCACCGGCCACATCGCCGTGTTGGCGGCGAACAGCGCGAGGCCGACATTGGCGCCGACGGAGAAGTTATCGGCATCGTTGCCGATGATCAGCGCCTTGTAGCCCTGCTTGTCGAGCTTGGCCGCCTTCTTCACGATCTCGACGATGTCCGCATCAATGGCGTTCATCTTCGAGTGGATTTCGAGGCACGCCACCCCGTCGCCCACGTCCCAGAGAGAAGCCGAGCGGTTGCCCGCGATCGGCTGCTTGCCCCGCTTCCTGTCGGCCAGCATCCAGGCATCGTCCGCCACCGCGATCTCGGCGTAGTCGCCGGACGGCATGAGACGATACGTCTTGTCGTTCTCTTCCTTGTAGAAGGGCCGCCCCGCCGCCACCTGCACCATCTTCGGCACCGGGCGCCCCTCGGCTTTCAGCTTCTCGGCGAACCAGCCGGTGCCCAGCATGTCGAGCTGCTCGAAGGGGCCCCACTTCCAGGCATAGCCGGTCTTCATCGCCGTATCGACGTCGCGGATGTCCTCGGCGATCTCCGGCACCAGGTCGGCGGCATAGGAGAGCACGCGCGAGGCGACCGCCCAGGCGTATTGCCCGCCCTTGTCGGGATGCTCGACCAGCTTCTTCAACCCGCGCGCCTTGGCGCTCTCGAACTCGGCCCGCACCTTCTTGCGGTATTCGCCGGTGCGCAGGTCGATCGCCTCCTTGCCGCGGTTCCTATAGAAGCCGCCCTTGCCCTTCCGTCCCGTATAGCCTTCGGCGATCATCTTCCGGGTCAGCGCGTTCAGCGGATGATCGGCCTTGAAGCTCGCCACCAGCGGATCGGATTTCGGCAAGAGCCGCAGCATCGAGCCGATGACATGCGGACCGAGGTCGATGCCCGTCAGATCGCCGAGACCGAAGATGCCGGTCTTCGGAATGCCCATCGGCCGGCCGACGATCGAATCCGCCTCTTCCACCGTGAGGCCGAGGTCATAGGCCTGCACCGTCGCCACATGGCTCCAGTAGATGCCGATGCGGTTGCCGATGAAGCCGGGCGTGTCCTTGCACAGGATCACTTCCTTGCCGAGCGCCTTGTCGCCGTAAGACCGCAGCGCGGCCACGGCTTCGGGGCGCGTCTTCGCGCCGCCGACGACTTCGAGAAGCCGCATGTAGCGCGGCGGGTTGAAGAAATGGGTGATGGCGAAATCGGCGGCGAAGCTTTCGGGCAGGCCCTTCACCAGCTCGCCGAGCGGAATGGTCGAGGTGTTGGAGGAGACGACCGAGCCCTTCTTCCTGACGCCCTCGAGCTTGCCGTACAGGTCGCGCTTGATGTCCGGATTCTCGATGATCGCCTCGCAGATCCAGTCGCAGTCGCCGACCAGATTGAGGTCGTCCTCGAGATTGCCGGGCGTGATGCGCCGGGCGAAGGCCGGGTGCATGAAGGGCGCCGGCTTCGTCTTCAGCATCTTCTCGACCGCGCCCTTCGCCAGGCCCGAGCGGTCGTTGGCACCCTTCGGCACGATGTCGAGCAGCACGACCTGGGAGCCGGCATTGGCGCAATGGGCGGCGATCGCAGCACCCATGACGCCGGAGCCGACGACGGCGACTTTCTTGATGGCGGCGGGAGCGGCCGACATGGTCAGATCGCCTCCAGCACGGTGGCGATGCCCTGCCCGCCGCCGATGCACTGGGTGGCGAGCGCGTACTTGCCCCCCTCGCGCTTGAGCAGCGACGCCGCCTTGCCGGTGATGCGGGCCCCGGTGGCGCCCATGGGATGGCCGAGCGCGATGGCGCCGCCGTCCAGGTTGATCTTCTCCTTCGGGATCTTGCTCTCGATCAGGCAGGCCCCGGCCTGGGCGGCGAAGGCCTCGTTGATCTCGATCACGTCGATGTCGGCGATCTTGAGCCCGGCGCGCTCCAGCGCCTTCTTCGTCGCCGGGACGGGGCCGATGCCCATCAGCTCGGGCGGGCAGCCGGCGACGGCAATCGACCTGATGCGGGCGATCTTCGCCAGCCCGTGCTTGTCGGCATAGGCCTCCGAGCAGACCAGCACGGCGGAAGCGCCGTCGGTGAGCGGCGAGGAGGTGCCGGCGGTGACGGTGCCCGACTTGTCGAAAGCCGGCTCCAGCCCGTTGAGGCCTTCCTGCGTGGTGTCGGGGCGGATGCAGCCGTCCTTCTCGACCCGGTTGTTGCCGTCGACGATCGCCACGATCTCGGCGTCGAACTTGCCGGCGGCCTGGGCGGCGGCGGCCTTGCGGTGGCTCTCCACCGCCATCTCCTGCTGGGTGGCGCGGTCGATCGAATATTTCTTCGCCAGGTTCTCGGCGGTGATGCCCATGGACACGTAGGCTTCGGGATAGCGCTGGTAGAGGCCCGGATGCGGCGCGGGATTGAAGCCGCCCATGGGCACGCGGGTCATGCTCTCGATTCCGGCGCAGATGAAGGCCTCGCCCGCGCCCATCTGGATGGCGCCGGCGGCCTGGTGGATGCCCTGCATGGAGGAGCCGCAGAAGCGGTTCACCGTCGTCCCCGCCGTCTCGATCGGCAGGCCGGCCAGGAAGGAGACGATGCGCGCCACGTTCAGGCCCTGCTCGCCTTCCGGGAAGGCGCAGCCCATGATCAGGTCCTCGATATCGGCCGGGTTCACCTTGGTCCGCTCCAAGAGGCCCTTGATCACCTGGGCCGCCAGCTCATCGGGCCGCACCTTGGCGAGCGCGCCCTTGCGGGCGAGGGTGAAGGGCGAGCGGGCATACCCGGCGATGACGACGTTCTTTTCCATGAGCTGATCTTCCTTCCGCTGATCGAACCGGACGCAGGGCTGTAGGCGCTCCGTCGTCCCGCAAGTCCTTCCCCAAACCGAAATCCGAACGAACCGGTCAGGCCGCCTGCTCGGCCGCCCGCTTGGCCACCAGCTCGCGCTCGATGGCCCGCACGATGTCCTTCAGCTCGCGGATCGCCTGGTCGACGTCCTGGCGCTGGCGCTCCAGTTCGGCGATGCGGTCGCGCGAGCGGTCTATGGTGAACTGCATCTGCTCGACCTGGCCGTCGCCGAGGTCGTAGAGGTCGAGCATGTCGCGGATGTCGGAGAGGCGGAAGCCGAGCCGCTTGCCGCGCAGGATCAGCGCCAGCCGCGCCCGGTCCCGCCGCGTATAGATGCGGTTCATGCCCTGGCGCTGCGGCGCCAGCAGGTCCTTGTCCTCGTAGAAGCGGATCGCGCGCGCGGTCACGCCGAATTCGGCTGCCAGTTCCGCGATGCTGAATGTGTCGCTCAACGGTTCGCGCCTCCCTCGCGCTTGTCCCGCCTGCCGAATGTTTTAGTTTACGTTTACGTAAACGTCAAGCTGAGCGTCCGCTGCAGCTTAGCACGGGTTCGCGCCCCGGAAGGGGCCGCCGTCACAGAATCTGCCTTGTTAACTGCGATTGTGACGAAGGCGCGATTGCGACCTTCGGACGGTTCTGATTACTTAACGCAAAGTAAACGGTCATTTCAGTCTGCGGTCAGCCGACATGCCCAATGAGATCGAGCCGAACAACACCCGCACTACGGCGCAGAGCCTCTCGCTGGGCTCGCCCATGCAGGGCCAGATCGCCGACCGCAACGACGCCGATTACTATCGCCTCAGCCTAAGCGCACCCGGCATCCTTTCCGTGTCGCTGGTGACCGCCGAAGACTATCAGATCACGTCTCTCGGGACGCTCTACGATGCTGCGGGCAATCAGGTTGTCGCCGCCTACTACTCGAATACCAGCGCCGATGCCCAGACCTACGACTACGGCATCGCTGCCGCGGGTGACTATTTCATCAATGTCCATTCCTGGTATGTGACCGGCGGTTATACGGTCACGGCGAATTTCGCTGCGGGGGGCGCCAGCTTCGATACGGCGAACAACGACACGCGCGAGACGGCCACGGCCGCCACCTTCGGCAGTCCCATCTATGGTTCGCTGCAGGCCGTCACCGATCAGGACTGGTTCAGGATCGATCTGCCCCAGGGGAGCGGCAGCACCGTCACCTTGACGGTCAGCAGCGGCGACAGCACCGCCGTCGGCAGCATGGACGGTGGCTATGAGGTGATGCTCTACGATGCCGCCGGGACGCTCCTGGGCGGCAAGCTCTACAGGTCGAACGAGTCGCTGGTTGTTGATGCCGGCGCCACCGGGACCGTCTATGCGCGTATCTCCGCGTCGAATCCCACCATGTCCTGGCTCAATGCCGAGCAGTACCGGGTGGATGTCGCGATCTCGGCGTCGGGCGAGGCTCGTGAGACGGAGAACAACGACACCGCCGCCACCGCCGACGCGCTGACCGTCGGCTCTCCCATCCGCGGCCAGATCGGCTCCGCGACCGATCAGGACTGGTTCGCCTTTCATGTCGATGGCAGCGGGACGATCACTTTCGCCGCAGCCCAGGCCGTCAACGAATATCTGCAGCCGGTCGAGTCGCAGCGCATCTCGGTCGTCGATGCTTCGGGACACATCCTCGGATCTGGCGCCGGCTTCGATTCCACCACCCTCACCGTCCAACTGCCCGCCGCAGGTACCTACTACGCGCGGCTTGAGGACAACCCCTATGTCAGCAGAGGAGCGGAGTATGTCCTGACCTCCTCCTTCGTCCCGGGGCCGACCACCCTCGAGATCGAAAGCAACGATACCGCGGCGACGGCCACACCCATGCCGTTGTGGTCGACCAGAACCGGTTGGATCAGCGCACCCACGGACCAGGACTGGTTCTCTTTCGATGTCGCGCAGACCAGCCTCGTCAGGTTCAATCTCGTGCGGGACGCTGGCTCGTCGGTCGCCTACGAGTTCTCCGTTTTCGATGCCGCCGGGCACAGCTACGGAACCTTCCACACGGCCGCCTACTCGGAAATGGATATCGGGCGGCTGACCCCCGGGACCTACTATGCGGTCGTCAGCGCGGGCTGGCACCCCGCCTACGGAACACCCAACAACGGCTACAGGCTGCTGAGCGTCAATGTCCTGTCGGCCGAACCGGCGAACGGGATCGCCTCCTCGACGGCGCCGGAGGATCCGCTGTTCGCCGGGGCCTGGTATCTGGGTGCAGCGCGGGGCATCGGTGTTCAGGCGGCCTGGGCGGACTACACAGGCGCCGGCATCGACATCCGCCTCTATGGAGAAACGATCGGCGTCGTAGCGGATCTCAGCACGAACTACTCGGCCGACGACAGCATCAGTGTTTTTACCGGGGGTGCCCTCTCCGGCTCGGAATACGTCTCTACCGTCGCCACCAACCTCGCCCGTCTCGCGGTGGCCGAACGGGACGGCCAGGGCACGGTCGGCGTGGCCTACAATGCGTCGATTGCTTCGGTGAACACCTACAATTCGGGCGTGGCGCCGACCGCCGATCCCTTTGCGGTCACCTACACGGCGGCGGCGAGCGCGGATATCCTGATCGGTAGTCCTTTCGCCGCGGGTACTGAGACGGTCGACCCCCAACTCGTCGCCGGGCCGGATGCCGCGCGGGCGTCCCTGGCCGCGAACGGCAGGGGCGGGCTCGGCACCACGGTGGTTATTCCCGCCGGCGAAGGCCGGCAATCCTACATGGACGCAAACGCCAGCTGGGCTTCTGCCGATCGCCACAATGTCGTTGTGGCCTCGATCGGCGAGGATGGGACCTTCACGGCCGACAGCAACTACGGGACCAGCCTCCTGGTCGCCGCTCCCGGCGGAACCAACGTACAGCCGCTCCTGCCGACCGGTGGTTCGGTCAGCAGCGGAACCATGGAAGCCGCCGCACTGACCGCCGGTGTGGTCGCTTTGATGCTTGAAGCCAATCCCGGTCTCGGCTGGCGGGACGTGCAGGACATCCTGGCCAACAGCGCGCGCGTGACGGACCCCGCGAATGTCAGCTGGGACACCAACCATGCCCGCGACTGGAACGGCGGCGGGCATCACTACAGCTGGGACTATGGATTCGGGCTCGTGGATGCCCGGGCCGCCGTCAGGCTCGCCGAAAGCTGGCGCTCCCCGGCACACACCTCCGCCAATGAGGTAAGCGTTTCCGCCTCCGCCAGCCCGAATGCCGCCATTCCTGATGCCAGCGAAACCGGTGTGACTTCCTCCCTCAATCTGGCGGGCCTGTCGGTCGAATGGGTGGAGATCGAGCTCACCATCCGGCACTTCTACTTCGAGGACCTGGTTCTCACGCTGACCAGCCCGGGCGGCACGCTATCCATCCCGATGGCCTTCTTCGAAGGCAGCCCCTACTGGTCCGACGTCGAAACCCGGACGTTGCGGCTCTCCATGGCCGACTTCCGTGGCGAGAACGCCGCCGGAACCTGGACGCTCGGGGTTTACGATCTGGTTACCCAGGACACCGGCGTATTGCTCGACTGGACCATCCGCGCCTATGGCAGCGCGGCTTCGGTCGACGATACCTACATCTACACCGACGAGTACGGCGCCTTTGCGGGGAGCGACGCATCGCGGCGCGGCTTGAACGACACGAATGGCGGCCACGACGTGGTGAACCTGGCCGCCCTGTCGGCGGGGGCGCGGATCGACCTCGCCGGCGGGTCGAGCCAGATCGCCGGGCGGTCGC
>JALHMN010000072.1 GCA_022844005.1 bacterium
CTGCGGTGCGCCGGCGACCACCGGGCGCACGGCCTGGCCGTTGCGGACCTGCTGCAGGCCGCCGACCACGACATCGGCGCCGGCGGGCACCCCTTCCAGGACCTCGACATAGCCCGGCCGCCGGGCGCCCAGCTTCACCGCCTGGCGCGCCGCCTTGCCCTCGCGCACCAGGAAGACGATCTGCTCGCCCGCCTGCACCAGCACCGCCTCCTCGGGGATGGTGACGGCGTTCGGCCGGCGGCTCAGCACCGCGGTGGTGGTGAGGAGCATCCCGGGCTTCAGGAGGTCGTCGGTATTGGGCAGGAGCGCGCGCACCTTGATCGACCGGGTGACCGGATCGACGCGGGAATCGATGGTCGCGATCTGACCCTCGAAAACGCGGTCCGGCACCGAGATCGCTCGCGCCGACACCGCGCCGCCGACCTTCAGTTCGGCCAGCACCGCCTCCGGCGCCTCGAAGTCGAGCTTGATCACGCTCACGTCGTCGAGGGTGGTGATGACGTCGCCCGGGCGGATCAACGCCCCCAGGCTGATGTTGCGCAGGCCGAGCTTGCCGGCGAAGGGCGCCCGGATGACGGTGTCGCCGCGCCGCGACAGCTCGGCCCGGATGCGCGCATCGGCGGCGTCGACCTGCATCTTCAGGTCGTCGACCCGGGCCTGCGGGATCGAGCGGGTCTCGTAGAGCGCCCGCGCGCGCTCGAAGCTCTGGGCGACGTTGTCGCGGGTGGCGCGCAGTTCGGCCAGCCGCGCGTCGTTCTCGGCCGGATCCATCTCCACCAGCAGCGCGTTGGCCGCCACCTTCTGGGAATCCTGGAAGCTGATCCGGGTGACGATGCCGGTGATCTTGGCGGTGACCCGGATCGCCTCGTTCGCCTGCGCAGTGCCGACCGCTTCCAGGTTCGAGACCATCTCGCGGGTGCCGGCCCGCGCCACCTCGACCGGCTGTGTCGGCGGCTGCCGCGACGCCGCCGGTGCGGCCGGGGGCGGCGTGCCCAGGAACCGCGCCAGCGCCGGCACCTTCTCCGCCACCGGTTCCCTGAAATGCCAGACCGTGCCGCCCGCGCCGCCCAGCGCCGCGATCACGGCCAACTGCCATACCACCCGCATCTGCCGCCCGGTGGCTCCCTGTCCGCAATGCCGACCCCGACCCGCCGCCACGCAGCGGGAAGGCTTCAGCATATCAGCAAATCCGCGCGCGTTTGCTAGTATCGGCGGATGACCACAGCATTGTTCACCCATCAGGCCTGCCTCGACCACGATCCGGGCGACGGCCACCCCGAACGGCCCGACCGGCTGCGCGCCGTGCTGCAGGCGCTCGATCGCGATTCCTTCCGCGAACTCGACCGCCGCGAGGCGCCCCGCGCCAGCCGGGAGGCGCTGGCGCGCCTGCACGGCGAGCGCTTCGTCGACACCATCCTCGACAACGTGCCGGCCCGCGGGCATGTGATGATCGACGGCGACACCGCCATGTCGCCGGGCTCGGGCGAAGCGGCGCTCCGCGCCGCCGGCGCCGTCACCGCCGCGGTCGACGCGGTCGTGTCCGGACAGGCCCGGAACGCCTTCTGCGCCGTCCGACCGCCCGGCCACCATGCCGAACCCGGCCGCGCCATGGGCTTCTGCCTGTTCAATAACATCGCGGTGGGCGCGCTGCACGCCCGGGCGCAGCACGGCCTGGGGCGCATCGCGGTGATCGATTTCGACGTCCATCACGGCAACGGCACCCAGGCCGCCTTCGAGGCCGATCCGGACCTCTTCTATGCCTCGACCCACCAGTGGCCGCTTTATCCCGGTACCGGCAGTTCGTCCGAACACGGCGTCGCCGGCAATATCGTCAACGCGACGCTGTCGCCGGGTGATGGATCGCTCGCCTTCCGCCGGGCGATGGAGACCAGGGTGATCCCGGCGCTCGAGGCCTTCCGTCCGGAACTGGTGATGATCTCGGCCGGCTTCGACGCGCACCGCGCCGATCCGCTCGCGGCCCTCGCCCTGGTCGAGGACGATTTCGCCTACGCGACCCTGCAGCTCTGCGACATCGCCCGCCGGCATGCCAAGGGGCGGGTCGTCTCCACCCTCGAAGGCGGCTACAACCTCACCGCGCTGGCGGCCTCCGCCGCGGCGCACGTCGCCGCCCTGATGGAGGGTTGAGGCGTCCTCGCCCCTGTGACAGGCTGATCCCGCAATGAACGAAACGCTCCAGTCCACCCCTCCCGTCGACAACCCGATCACCTTCTCCGGCAGCCCGCTCGACCGTGTCTCGGACAAGCGCAAGAACGCCGACTGGCTGGCCGACCAGATGTCGAGCTCGAAGTCCCTGTTCCTACCGCTGCACGAGCTCAAGGTGCCGGTGGAACTGGGCCGGCAGCCGCGCCTCAACTGGCGGCCGCGGACCGAGTTCGGCATGCTGATCCGCGCCGGTGCGCCCTGCCTGCTGCTGGGCGTGCAGGACGGCATGGCCCATTTCGCGGTGGATGTCAGCGCCGCCCCGCCCGCCCGCTACGAGGGCACCAAGCTGATGGATGTGCGCTCGGCGGCCATGCTGCTGCCGGCCGCCGAAGCCGCCATCATCGCCCAGGCGCGGTCCATGCTGGACTGGCATGCGCGGCACCGCTTCTGCGCCGTCTGCGGGCAGCGCACGGAGATGCACGACGCCGGCTATTCGCGGCTCTGCACGGACGAGGCGTGCAAGGCGCAGCATTTCCCCCGCACCGATCCTGTCACCATCATGCTGGTCGAGCGCGAGGGCAGACTGCTGCTCGGCCGCCAGCCGCGCTTCATCCCCGGCACCTATTCGGCGCTGGCCGGCTTCATGGAGCCAGGCGAGAACATCGAGGAATGCGTCCGCCGAGAGATCTTCGAGGAATCCGGCATCCGGGTGGGCGCGGTGCGCTATGTCGCCTCGCAGCCCTGGCCCTTCCCCTCCTCGCTGATGATCGGCTGCATCGGCGAGGCTCTCTCCGAGGAGATCACCATCGACGGCGAGGAGCTGGAGGACGCCCGCTGGTTCACCCGGGCGGAGATCATCCAGATGGTGGAACGCGCCGGCGGCAACGAGACGCCGCGCATGCCGCCCGCCCTCTCGCTCGCCCATCAACTCGCGCGGGCCTGGCTGCGCGGGGCCTGAGCGCCCCGCGCGCCGGGATCAGCCGTTCACCAGGTACATCGCGATCCAGGGCTGCCAGATCACCAGGACGAGACAGACCAGCATCAGCCCGATGAAGGGCAGCGCGGCCCGCACCAGCGTGCCGAAGGGCTGCTTGAACGCCGTCATCGCGACGATCAGGTTCAGCCCGACGGGCGGCGTGAGATAGCCGATCTCGAGGTTCAGGATCATGATGATTCCGAACACGGTCTTGTCGTAGCCGTAGGCGTCGGCCAGCGGCGCCAGCAGCGGCGCCAGCACCAGGATGGCGGAACTGGTGTCCATCAGGCAGCCGACGGCCAGCAGCAGCACGTTGACGCCGACCATGAAGGCGATCGGGCTGTCGATCGTCTCCAGCATCCAGGCGACCAGCATGTTCGGCACCCGCTCTTCGGTCAGCAGCAGGTTGAAGGCGAGCGCGCAGGCCAGGACCGGAAACAGCGAGCCGCCGAGCTTGGAGGTCTCCAGCACGACGCCATAGAAGTCGCGCAGGCGAAGCTCGCGATGGATGAACACCTCGACCAGCAGCGCATAGGCGAGGGCGACGGCGGCCGCCTCGGTGGCGGTGAAATAACCCGTATAGATGCCGCCCAGCAGGATGACCGGCATGGCCGCCGCCCATATCCCGCGGCGGAGCGCGTCGGCGATCTCGCGCAGGTCCCATTTCGCCGTCTTCATCTTGCGGTTCACCACCAGCGCATAGCCGGACAGGACCAGCGTCAGCAGTATTCCCGGGCCGATGCCGCTGATGAAAAGGTCGGTGATCGAAGTCTCGGTCACGATCCCGTACAGGATCATCGGGATCGAGGGCGGGATGATGATGCCGAGCGTCCCGCCCGCGCAGATCGCGCCGAGCGAGAAGGTGTTGGAGTAGCCGTTCTTCAGCAGCGCCGGATACATGACCGATCCGACCGCCAGCATGGTGACGATCGAGGATCCCGAGATCGCCGCGAAGACGGCGCAGGACAGGATCGTCGCGACCGCGAGGCCGCCGGGCAAGGGACCCGAGAAGGCCACCATGATGCGGATCAGCCGCTCGGCGATCGAGCCACGGGTCATCACCGCGCCGCACAGGATGAACATCGGCACCGACAGGATCACCTCCTTGTCGATACCGCGCCACAGGTCGTCGATGATGTAGGTGAGGTCGCCCTGCCCCCAGGTGATGCGCAGATAGGCGACGATGCCGAGCAGCAGGACCAGGAGCGGCTGCCGCAGCAGCAGCAGGAGAAAAACCAGCGCGCCGGCGCCCAGGGCGATGCTCATTCCTGGGTCTCCGGCGGCACGGGTCGCAACGCCGGATAGGCGGCGAAGAAGAAGTATCGGACCGAGGCCGAGAAGAAGCCGAACGGTATGGCCACCTGGAAGGGCCAGACCAGCCAGTCCAGGACCATCGTCCGCTCCTCGATCTCGATCGACTGGAGCACGAAGAGCGCCCCGATACAGGCGGCCGCGAAGAGGAACAGGCCGGTGACCAGGTCGGCCAGCCGGTTGATCCAAGGATCCCAGGCTTCGGGCAGCAGTCGGTCGGCGAAGCGCGGCCGCAGGTGGCTGCCGGTGGCGGTGGCGATGCCGAGACCGGCATAGGCGCCGATCACCAGGGCGAAGACCGCATAGCGCTGGGCGCCGAAGACGCCCTCGCCGAACAGTTCACGCCCCAGCGTGTCGGCCAGCAGCACGATCGCGATCGTTGAGAAGGCCGCCACCGCGACGAGACATTCGACACGGTGCCAGCCGGCCAGGATACGGCGGGCGGAGTCCATCTGGATTCTCGGCGTGAGCGGCGCCCCTCGCCGGGGCGCCGCGCCTCACATGCGACGGGTCATGCAGCCTTGGAACAGGCCTTCTTCGCGTCCTGTATGGCTTTCCACAGCTTCGGACCCTCGCCGCCCACGGCCTTGACCATCTCCGGCCAGGACGGTTCGATCGCCCGGCGCCATGCGTCCCGCTGGTCCTTGCTCAACTCGTGGATCGTGCCGCCCATCTCGACATGCTTCTTGCGCAGGAAGTTCTCCATCCCGCGCACTTCCTGGCGCAGCATGGTCGGCGGCGAGGCCATGGACACCTGCGAGATCAGCCCCTGAACCTGCGGATCGAGCTTGTTCCAGACCGACTTGGAAACGACGTTCACCCCCGCAGCCAGCACATGCTGGGTCATCATGATGTGCGGGGCCAGCTTGCCGACGCCGGCCGGGAAATAGAAGGTGATCGGCAGGTCGGCGGCGTCGACCAGCCCTGTCTGCAGCCCCGAATTGATCTCGGTGATGCCGAGCGGGGTCGGGTTGGCGCCGAGCGCGGTCCAGAACACCTTGGCGATCTTGGTCGGCGCCATGCGCACCTTCATGCCCTTGACGTCGGCAGGCGACATCAGCGGCTTCTTGCCGACCACGTCGACCGACCCGATCTCGTTCCATCCGGTCAGGATCGCGCCACGCTTCTCGAGCAGGCCGGCGCTGATATCGAAGAGGTGGTTGTCGAGCGCACAGTCGAGTTGCGCCTGGGTGTCCCAGTAGAACGGCAGGTTCAACAGCGACAGTTCGGGCGACAGCAGAGCCGCTGCGGTCATCGAGAAACCGCCGATGTCGATGCGGCCGCGGGCCAGCTGCTGCATCGTGTCCTGCTCGTTGCCGAGCTGGGCGTTGATGTAGGGAACGATCTTCACCGTTCCCTTGCTGGCCTTGTCCATGTCGGCGACAAAGCGGTTGATCTGGGTTTCCCAGGGCGTCTTGGGCGGCGCACCGGAGGTGTACCGCAACTCGAGCGGCTTCTGCTGCGCCATGGCCATGGCGCTGCCGAGGATACACGCCGCTCCCAATGCGACGGCCAGCACTTGCCTCATTCGATCAGCCTCCCCTGTGCGCGCCATTTTCAGCGTCGCCGGTAGCGAGGCTAACCCTCTCCTGAGAACCGCCGCAAGGCCCCTCAGTCCAACTGTTCAATGATTACTAAAGGCTGCCCCCCGCCGCGTCAGTTCCGGAAGCCCGGATCCTTCGCATCCAGCATCCGCAGCATCGCCGGCCAGGCGAGGTCCGAGGACATCGACATGTTCCTGCGCTCGGGGCTGGGCTTCACCTGCCGCGCCACCGTGTCGACGGCGGCCTGCGAGGGCAGGTTGAGCTCTGTGCCGCCGGCCATCGCCGCGATCTGGATCGAGCAGGAACGCTCCAGGTTGTGGATCGCGACCCAGGCCTCCGAGGCGGTGGTGCCGGTGACCAGTGTGCCGTGGTTGCGCAGGATCATCTGCGTCTTGTCGCCGAGATCGGCCACCAGCCGCACCCGTTCGTCCTCGTCCAGCGCGATGCCCTCGTAGTCGTGATAGGCGAGGAACGGCAGGCTCGCCATCGCATGCTGGCTGAGCGGCAAGAGGCCGCATTTCTGCGCCGAGACGGCGACGCCATCCTTGGTGTGCAGGTGAATGACGAAATGCGCGTCCTCGCGCGCCATGTGGACGGCGCCATGGATGACGAAGCCCGCCTTGTTGAAGGGATAGGGCGAAGGCGTCAGCACATTGCCCTCGTGATCGACCTTCAAGAGCGACGAGGCGGTGATCTCCTGGAACATCATCCCGTAGGGATTGATCAGGAAGTGATGCTCCGGCCCCGGCACCCGGGCCGAGATATGGGTGTAGATCAGGTCGGTCCAGTTGTAGTGGGCACAGAGCCGGTAGAGCGCCGCGAGGTCGACGCGAACCGCCCATTCCTCCGCACTGATGCCGTCGGGGATCGCGGTTTCGCGCTTGATCGGGCTAACGGCGTTCATCGGACATCCTCCGGACGGCTGGGGCATGAAACTCTCATCCCTGCTTTCCCCAGCGTCAAGCAGGCTGACCCATCGCAGTCATGCGGTTTTCAGGGTTCCGGCCAGCCGGCGGCGCGCAACGCGCCGACGGCGGTGCGCGCCACCGGCACCTTGAGACCGTTCTTCAGGGCGAGCGTCAGCTTGCCGCCATCCCGGGCCACCGAGGCGACGGCGCCTCGCGCCACCCACCAGGACCGGTGCACCCTGAGGCCGTCGAGCGGCGCCAGTTCGGCCTCGGCATCGGCCATCCGCAGCAGGATCAGATCGTCGCCCAAGGGCGTGAAGACGCGCAGATAATGGTCTTCCGTCTTCACGCAGAGCAGCTCCCTCCCGAGCTTCGCCGGCAGCCGCTCGATGAACCGGCTGCCCCTCGCCGGAACCGCCGGCGAGGGCGCAACCACCGGCTCCGGCGGGCCGGTGAAGCCGCGGTGGACGAGGAAGGTGAGCGGCAGCGTGATCACCAGGACCAGGAAATAGAGTTCGGCGAAGCCGGCGGTCGGCTGGTGCGGCATCAGCAGATGGTTGAGGAGCTTAACCTCCGCCGTCGCGGCGGCGCTGGCGAGACAGGCGGCGAGCGCGATCGGTACGGCCAGCGGCCAGCGCGGCGCCGGCAGCAGCCGAACGAGGCCCCTGGCGGCAAAGGTCACCTGCAGCCAGTTGGCCCAGACGATCGCCACCCAGTAGGCCAGCCGCGAGGGCAGCGGCAAGTGCTCATAGGTGCCGTAGGGCCCGACCACGGCGAAGCCGATCCCCGCCGCCAGCGGCGCTGCCACCAGGAACAGGAAGGGACGCCGAAGCGACGGGTCGAGGACGGCCGGGCTCATACCCGTTCATAGCCCGCTTCGCGGCCACGGCAAACGGCTCAGGCCCGTGCATTTCACGCTTCGCGAACGGCAACTGGCGAAAAACGCTGGGCTTTTCACGCAATCGGGCTGGCGGCCGGATTTCCGCCTGCGCAAGTTCCGGCCGTCATCGACCCCGCCGGGAATCCCATGTCCAAGCGCCTCACCTCGCTCCGCATCGTCTTCGGCTTCCTGCCGTGGATCGCCGACGGCGTCCTCGGCCCCCGCATCGGGCCCGCGCCCGCCGCCGCCGTGGCGTTGGCGCTGGCGGCGCTCCCCGTCGGATTCGACCTGCCGCGCGGCCGGGTGAAACTGCTGGAAGGCGCCGCCGCGCTCTGGTTCGCCGCCTTGCTGATCGCCAGCCTCGGCGGCTGGCGGATGCCCGAGGGGCTGGGCTTCGTCGTCGTGCTGGGCGCGCTTTCGGCCATCGCCTGGGGCAGCCTGCTCATCGGCCGCCCCTTCACCGAGCAATACGCTCGCGAGGACTGGCCGGAACCGCTCTGGACCGATCCGCGCTTTCGCAGCGTCAACCGGCTGATCACCGGCCTCTGGGGCGCGGTGTTCAGCCTCAGCCTGATCCTGCTCTCCGGATTCCCGGGCGCCGCCTGGCCCTTCTTCGTGGTCGTGACGCTCAAAGTCGCCGCCGTCCTCGCCTCCATCCGGCTGCCGAAATTCCTCGCCCGGCGGGCCATCGAAAAGCGCATCGCCGAGCAGAACCCCCTGCCCTGGCCGCTGCCGGATCTCTCGGCCACCACAGCGCCCTGGGATGCGGCGGTGGTGGGGGCCGGGATCGGCGGGTTGTCGGCGGCGGCGCTGCTGGCCAAGGCCGGGCATCGCGTTCTGGTCTGCGAGGCCCATGACCGGCCGGGCGGCTACTGCTCACAATGGACCCGCACCCTCGGCCCCCGCACGCTCCCTAAACTCGGGACCAAGGGCAGCTTCGTCTTCGATGCCGGCGTGCATGACATTTCCGGCCTGCACGAGGCCGGCGCCATACGCGCGCTGCTGCGCCATCTCGACGTGGAAGACCGCATCACCTGGCTGCCGATGGAACACGAATTGATCCTGCCGACCGGCCGCGTCTCCCTCGGCCATGGCCGGGACGCCGTGACCGCCGCCCTCTCCCGCCTCCACCCCGAGAGCGCGGAAGGCATCGCCGCCTTCTTCGCCGAGATGGAGAAGGTCTTCCACGACCTCTATGGCGAGGTCGCCAACACCAACGGCATCCCACGCGCGCCCCGCGACCCCGATCTGATGCTGGACTGGCCGCGCCGGCACCCGACCGCCTTCCGTTGGATCGAGCAGCCCTTCGCGCAGATGCTGGCGCATTTCGTCGCCGATCCGGCAGCCCGCGCCACTTTGGGCTTCCTCACCGGCTATATCAGCGACAAGGGCGAGGGACTGACCGTCGGCCGCATGGCGCCGATCATCGGCATGCTGCTGGTCGGCGGGCACTATCCGAAAGGCGGCTCGCAGAAGCTGGCCGATCTCCTGGTCGAGATGATCGAGACCCATGGCGGCGAAGTGCGGCTCTCCACCCCGGTCGAACGCATCCTGGTCGAGGGCGGCGTCGCTGCCGGCATCCGCCTGCGGGACGGGCGCGAGGAACGCGCCGCCGCGGTGATCGGCGCCGGGGACGCGAAAGCCATGCTGCTCGATCTGGTTGGCGCCGGCCACCTGCCGGCCGCCCAGGTGGAGGCACTGGCCGAGGCGGAACCCGCCTGTTCCGGCTTCATGGTGACGCTCGCCGTCGACTTGCTGCCGGAAGGGCCGCCCCTGAAACATGTCCGCGAGGCGGACGGGCGCGGTTTCGCCATAATGATCCCCTCCCTCGCCGATCCGTCCATCGCGCCTCCCGGCCATGCCGCGGTGACGCTGCTGGAACTGGTGCCGACCGCCGAAGCCGCCGGCTGGGACCGCGAGGACGCGGTCTATGCCGAGGCCAAGCGCGCCCGTGGCGACACCCTCATCGCCCGCGCCGAAAGGGCGATCCCCGGCCTGTCGGGCCATATCCGCTACCGCCAGGAAGGCAGCCCGGCGACCTTCGCCCGCTACGGCCTCGCCACCGCCGGCGCCATCTACGGCCTGGCGTTGGGCGGCCCGCGCCCGCACCGCCGGACACCGGTCAGGAACCTCTTCCTCTGCGGCGCCGGCACCGATCTCGGCGCCGGGGTCGAGGCGGTGGCGATCTCCGGCATGCTGGTCGCCGAGGACCTGGGCGCCTTCAACGGACGCCGCACCGCCACCGCCACGCTCGCCCGCGCCGCCTGATCAGCCCCACCTATGGGCGGGGCTGCGCGGCGAATGACTGCAGCGCCTTGCGCGCGATCTCCTGACCCCATTCCTGGGTGAAATGTCCGGCTTCCGGCAGCACCAGCGCCGGCGGACAGCCGCGGATACCGGCCCGCAAGGCTTCCATATGGGCGGCGTCGAAAACCGGGTCGGCCCCGCCGCAGGCCATGAAGCTCTTCCCCGTCCATTCCTTGGCCCAGAAGGCGGCGGCCGCTTTCGATTCCCCGACGCCCGGCATGCCCGGATCGGTCATCACCAGCTGCGGGAAGGCCCGCACACCGGCCTTGTATCGCTGGTCGGGATAGGGCGCGTCATAGGCGGCCGCCTCCGCCGGGGTCAGCTGCGGCACCGCCCGCTTCATCAGCCCGCCGACGCCGAGGTCGGGGCTCCGCGCCACGAAACTCCGCCAGGCCGCGAAACCGGCACTGGCGGGCTCGCCCACAGCAATGGCGGTATTCATGACGATCAGCCGGTCGACCCGCCCGCGCATGTCGGCCTCCACCGGCAGGGTCAGGCCGAGCAGCCCGCCCCAGTCCTGCACCACCAGGGTGATGCGGTGAAGCTCCAGCCGGCGAATCAGCGCCAAGAGGAAGTTGCGGTGGAAATGGAAGCTGTAGTCCGCGTCGTTCACCGGCTTGTCCGACCGGCCGAAGCCGAAGAAATCCGGTGCCACCACCCGCCCGCCGGCGGAAAGGAAGACCGGGATCATCTTGCGGTACAGGTAGCTCCAGGTGGGCTCGCCATGCAGGCAGAGAAACACGTGTTCCGCCGCCTTCGGTCCCTCGTCGATGACGGCGGCGCGCAGGCCCTCGAAGCCGGGCAGGTCGTCCAGGTATCGCGGCGCATAGGGAAAATCGGGCAGGTCGGCGAACCGCCCCTCCGGGGTTCTCAGCGCAACCATCGTCTTCCTCCTGCACGGCTTCGGATTGATCGCGCCGGACTCCACCATCGGCGGCAACGTCTGGCTGACCCCATAGCATGCCTGCAGGCAGCATCATCACCCAGGCGCGGAGCCAGGGTTGCGGGAGAAGCAGACTGTAAACCGGCTAGCGTTCGCTGCAATCAGTTTGGCAATCCACATACGTCTCTGTCATTTTCGACAGATTGCTTCAGCGTTTTGTATCTAGCCTGACGATCCTCGGACTGCTCATCCAAGAAGGCCTCGCCACAAGCAATTCTCGTGCATTCGGGTGAGATATCTCCACGCAGTCCCATTTCCGGACGACCGGAAATCCAGCAGCTCTGTTCTTTGAAATCGATCGCCAAGGCGCAGTCATAGAGATCGAAGTGCCATTGTGCGGCTGGCTTGTCCCCGAGTTTACAATAGGCTCGACCGAGCAACCGGTAAGGCTGGTAGTTCCTCAATTCCAGAAGCTGCTCCTGTCGGAGACGCTCCAGAAGCGAGATGGCCTCGGACGCTTTCCCTTCTTCCAGGAGGCCTTCGGACCTCTGGAGGCCGATGCAGAGCCAATAGTTCTGCCGATCGTCCTGAATGCTATCGCATTCTCGTGGTATGGGTTGACCGTCAGAGGGACGGGACAACGCAAGCATTCCCAAGACCAGCGCGCCGAACAGAACCCATTTGCGGAAAAGATGCTCGATCGTGCGCTTTGCGCGTCGGTAGCTCCCCATCACTGCTCAGCGGCTCCCGAGTAGTGCGCCCGAATCAGGTCGGCGGGCGACCCGTGCTTCTCGACATATGTGTTGTAGGCGGCGAGATCCTGACGGATCTCGGCCTTGATCTGTTCGGCTGCTGAAGCCCCGAACTCGTCGGTCGAAGCACGTTCGGCGGCTTTCGACAGGTTTGCCTTCGTCCGATTCACGGCAGCCGTCCTTGCTCAATAGTTCCAGTCTAGCAGCCGGATGGCCCAGCCCGTACACGGCATATAGAGCGAATTTCTCTCGACTTTTTCCACAATTTATCCTACAATAGCATCTTTGAGGAGTAGGGAGCTATGCTCCTGGCCATGGTGAATCTCGACATCGCAACAGCTACTTCCCGATTGTAGGCTGTATGAAGGATGCTCCCCGTTAGTTGACGTTAACGTAAAGCGTTGGCGCGAATTGGCCGAAACTGGCTCGAACTGGCTCTGGCTGGTAGCGAACTGGCTTGAATCTGCCTCGGATTGGCGTGAATTGGCTGACTTTGGCAGGGTCGAACAGCAGCAAGAATTAAAAATCCTACTATTTATCAATATCTTATGTCATGCCCGGACTTGATCCGGGCATCCACGGGGGCGCTGCGGACACCTGCGGCGATGTATGGCTCGGGCGGATGGCCGTGGATGACCGGGCCAAGCCCGGTCATGACGTGGAGAGGATGCCAGCGGACAGAATTGTCCGCCACGGCGGCGACCGTGGAGGCGACAAATTTTCCGGAGGCCGGATCGCTCCGCCCCTCCCCGTCACGCCGCACCGGCCCAGGCGGACAAAAATGTCCGCGCGGCCCCGCCTGCCCGTTCTCGCGGGCGTCACATGTCCGTAAGATCGCCCGGAGTCATCGTAAGGGTCGAACCTGATGAATGCCCCCCTGCGCAAGTCCGATATCCGGATCGGCCACTCGGCCTGCCCGCACGACTGCCCCTCCACCTGCGCGCTGGAGGTGGAGCTGAAGGACGAGCGGACCATCGGCCGGGTGCGCGGCGCGGAGGACAACCGCTACACCGCCGGCGTCATCTGCGCCAAGGTCGCCCGCTACGAGGAGCGTGTGCACCACCCGGGCCGGCTGAAGACGCCGCTGCAGCGCGTCGGGGCCAAGGCTTCGGGCGAGTTCCGGCCCATCTCCTGGGACCAGGCGCTGGACGAGGTGGCCGAGGCCTTCGCCAAGAAAGCCGCCCAGCACGGGTCCGAGACCGTCTGGCCCTACTACTACGCCGGGACCATGGGCCTGGTGCAGCGCGACGGCATCCATCGGCTGCGCCATGCCATGAAGTATTCCGGCTTCCTGTCGACCATCTGCGTCAACCTCGCCTGGGGCGGCTTCATCGCCGGCACCGGCAAGCTCGCCGGCGCCGATCCGCGCGAGATGGGCGAAGCCGACGTAGTGGTGATCTGGGGCACCAACGCGGTCAACACCCAGATCAACGTGATGACCCATTCGGTCCGCGCCAGGAAGGAGCGCGGGGCGAAGATCGTCGTCATCGACACCTACAAGAATTCCACCGCCGAACAGGCCGACCTGCATATCTGCGTCCGCCCCGGCACCGACGGGGCGCTCGCCTGCGCGGTCATGCATGTGCTGTTCAAGGAGGGCATGGCCGACCGCGACTACATGACGAAATACACCGATGTGCCGGCTGAATTGGAGGCGCATCTCCAGGACAAGACCCCCGAATGGGCTTCCGCCATCTCGGGCGTTCCGGTCGAGCAGATCCTGGCCTTCGCCCGCCTCGTCGGCACCACGAAGAAGACCTATTTCCGCCTCGGCTACGGCTTCTCGCGCCAGCGCAACGGTGCCGCCAACATGCACGCCGCGCTCTGCATCGCCGCCGTCACCGGCGCCTGGCAGTACAAGGGCGGCGGCGCCTTCCACAACAACGGCGCCATCTATCACTGGGATCGCTCGCTGATCGAGGGCCACGACGTCCGCGACCCGAACATCCGCATGCTGGACCAGTCGCGCCTCGGCCCGGTGCTGGTGGGCGACCGCACCGATATCGGCGACGGCCCGCCGGTGACGGCGCTGCACATCCAGAACACCAATCCGGCCCAGGTCTGCCCGGAGGTCGACAAGGTCCAGCGCGGCATGCGCCGGGACGACATCTTCGTCTGCGTGCACGAGCAGTTCATGACCGAGACGGCGAAGCTCGCCGATATCGTGCTCCCGGCCACCACCTTCCTCGAGCACGACGACATCTACCAGGGCGGCGGCCACCAGTACATTTTCGCCGGGCCGAAGCTGATCGAACCCTATGCCGAGGCGCGAGAGAACCACTGGGTCAACAGCCAGCTGGCGAAGCGGCTCGGCGCCGAGCATCGCGGCTTCGACATGACGGCGGCCGAGGTGGCCGACTGGACGCTGAAGGCTTCCGGCTGGCCCGGCTGGGAGGAGCTGAAGGAGAAGCGCTGGCACGACTGCCAGCCCGATTTCCGCACCGCGCATTATCTCGACGGCTTCGCCTATCCGGACGGCAAGTTCCACTTCGCCCCCGACTGGTCGATGATCGGCAAGAACCATGCGGCGATGCCGCGCCTGCCCGGCCATTTCGACGTGATCGAGAGGGCGAGCGCGGAGATGCCCTTCCGCATGGTGACGGCGCCGTCTCGGAGTTTCCTCAACTCCACCTTCAACGAGACGCCCTCGGGCCTGAAGCGGGAGAAGCGCCCGTCGCTGAAGGTGCATCCGGCCGACCTTTCCGTCCTCGGCCTGGCCGAGGGCGACCGTGCTCGCATCGGCAATCACCGTGGCAGCGTCGTGCTCCACCTGGAAGCCTTCGAGGGGCTGCAGCGCGGTGTCGTCATCCACGAGGGCATCTGGCCGAACGGCGCCTTCGAGGAAGGCATGGGCATCAACATCCTGGTGGGGGCGGATGCCTGCGCGCCGAACGGCGGCGCCGCCTTCCACGATAACGCCATCTGGATCAAGGCCGCGTAAACGTCGAACACGAGCCGGTTTAGGGGTCACGGAAAAACGTGAATGTGCTGAGGCCGCTGGCGCGGCCGCGCGTGGCGCTGATCTGGGCCGGCCTGCTGGTATCGGCCACCGGCGACCAGTTCTATCAGATCGCCCTCGTCTGGGTGGCGGCCGACCTCGCCGGCAGCGCGGCGGGCTATCTCACCGCCGCCCAGGCGCTCTGCGTCTGCGCCGTGGGCATCCTCTCCGGCGTGCTGGTGGACCGCTGGGACAACCGGCGCACCATGATGGTGGCGGAGGGCCTACGCCTTGTCGCGATGCTGGTGATCCCGGCGCTCTATGCCCTCGGCCTCCTGTCGATGTGGCACCTCTACCTGGTGGGCGTCACCGCGGCAGCCTGCCGGGCCTTCTACCAGCCGGCCCTGCAGGCCTCGATGCCGGGCCTCGTGCCCGATGCCGACCTGCGGCACGCCACCAACAGCCTGCTGGACGGCACGCGGCGTTTCGCCCGCATCCTGGGCGCCGGCATGATCGGCACCGTGGCGCTGATCCTTCCGGCCGAACACTTCTTCCTGATCGCCGCCGCCGCCTGCCTGTTCACCGTCCTGTCGGTGCTGCCGCTCGCCCGGGCCTTCGGCCATACGCCGCCCTCGACCCGGGCCAGCACGGGCCTGCGGGGCATGGGCCAGGACTTCCTCGAGGTGAGCCGCCTCGTCGCCCGCAACCGGGCCCTCAACTGGTCGCTGGCCGGCTCCACTTTCGGCAACGCCGCCTGGGTTCTGGTCTTCACGCTTGGCCTCGTGCTGCATGTGCAGGCGGTATTGCCCGGGCAGATCGGCGCCTATGGCAGCATCATGGCGGCCTACGGCGTCGGCAACGTCGCCGCCACGCTGGTCGTCGGCAGCCTGCCCCAGCGCCTGCTGCCCCGGGTCATGTTCGCCAGCCGCCTCTTCTACGGCGGCGGCATCGTCTTGATCGCCTTCGCCCCGGACGTCACCACCATGGCCCTCGCCGCCGCTTTCGCCTCATTCGGCGGACCGATGAACGACATCCCGTTCCTGGCCCTGATGCAGCGGCATTTTCCCGCCCGCCAGATCGGCCGCGTCTATGCCTTCCGCATGGTTGTGGACAGTGCCGGCCTGCTGGCCGGTTCGCTGCTTTCGGCCGCCCTCTATGCCGACTGGCCGGTCCCGGCGGTGATCGCGCTGACCGGCATCGTGATGATCGGCTTCGGCGCCCTCGCGCTCTGGCGGGGGGTCGACCGGGAAAGCTTCAGTTGAAGCGGAAGGCGTGCTTGGCGAGTCGCACCGCCCGGCCTGCCCGCCCCGAGGGCGAACTCATGCGGCGGCGTATGCGACGGGCGGCCGGCGCTGGCGCGTCAGCAGAAAGCCTATGCAGACGAGGTTGAACAGGTTGAAGCCGATCCCCACCAGGAAGGCCGGGCGATAGCTGGCCGCGAGGTCGAAGACGATGCCGCCGACCCAGCCTCCCAGCGCCATGCCGATCGTACCGAAGAACATCACCACGCCGATCCGCCAGCCCGCATCGGCCACCGGGAACAGGTCGCGCACCGCGAGCGGATAGCACGGCACGATGCCGCCAAAGGCGAGCCCGAAGGTGGCAGCCACCACATAGAGACCGATCAGACCATCCACCATGGTGAAGAGCGACAAGGCCAGAGCCTGCGCCGCCGACCCGATCATGATCGTGGTGAGCGCGCCCAGACGGTCGGCCATGCGCCCCCAGAACAGGCGGGCCATGAAGGCGCAGGCCAGCAGAAGCGAAAGCATCTCCGCGCCGCGCGCCGCCTGGAAACCGAGGTCGCTGCAGAAGGCGACGATATGCACCATCGGCATGGCCATCGCCACGCAGCAGCCGATGATCGCGGCGCAGAGCACGCCGAAGACCAGGGTGCCGGGCAGCCCCAGCACGCGGGCACCCTTCACCGGGTCGGCGGCGGTCTGATGGGCGAGCGGCACCGGCGGCGGCCGGCGGATCAGGAGCGCCAGCGGCGCGATGGTGACGGCGGCGAAACAGCCGAAGCCGATCAGCGTCGTCCGCCAGCCGAAATGCTCGATGGAATGCGTGAAGATCGTGGGGAACAGCGCCCCGGCCACGCTCTGGCCGCTGGTCACGATCGACACCGCCATGCCGCGCCGCTTGTCGAACCAGCGCGTGGTGTTGGCGACCAGCGGTGTGAAGGTCGCGCCATTGCCGAGGAAGCCGATGAGCAGGCCATAGCCCAGGATCAGGGACACCGCCCCGTTGCCGAGCGCCGCCACAAGGCAGCCGCACAGGATCATGATTCCGGCCAGCGCCGCGGGGCGCCAGGCCCCGTGCCGATCGGCCCACCAGCCCATCAGGATGCCGCCGAGGCCCGCCCCGAGATAGGCGGCACTCACCGCCAGCGAGGGAATCCAGCGCGGCCAGTCGTGTTCGGCGGCGATGTCCTTCAGCCCGACGGTGATGACGTAAGGCGCGCCGAATCCGATCGACATGATGGCCACGGAAGCGGAAGCCACCGTCCAGCCATAGGGTGTTTCGATGCTGTCGGCCTTCGCCGATCCAGGCGTGCTCATGGACGCTTCCTCTTCTGCCCAAGTTTTAGCCTTTTGTGGGCTAACCCGCGACCCCGACTGCGGAATACCGCCTTGCGCAGAACGCATGGAGTTTGCATGGCGCGGGGAGACGGGCGCCCGCCCGCTGGCCCTGCCCGATCCGATTTGCTATGGGGCGGCCCCACTGGCCGCGCGAAGGCCTGGGGATATCGTGGGAGTAACGCGTCCATGCAGGACATCATCGAGGCGCTGGAAAAGAAGCGCGCGGCCGCGCGGCAGGGCGGCGGCGAGCGCCGGATCGAAGCGCAGCACGGCAAGGGCAAGCTCACCGCGCGCGAACGCCTCGAACTGCTTCTCGATCCCGGTTCCTTCGAGGAATGGGACATGTTCGTCGAGCATCGCTGCACCGATTTCGGCATGGAAACCCAGAAAATTCCGGGCGACGGCGTGGTCACGGGCTACGGCACCATCAACGGCCGCCTCGTCTTCGTCTTCAGCCAGGATTTCACCGTCTTCGGCGGCGCGCTCTCGGATGCGCATGCGAAGAAGATCTGCAAGGTGATGGACACCGCCATGAAGGTGGGCGCACCGGTCATCGGGCTGAACGATTCCGGCGGCGCGCGGATCCAGGAAGGCATCGACAGCCTCGCCGGCTATGCCGAGGTGTTCCAGCGCAACGTCCTCGCCTCGGGCGTGGTGCCGCAGATCTCGGTCATCATGGGCCCCTGCGCCGGCGGCGCGGTCTACAGCCCGGCGATGACCGACTTCATCTTCATGGTGAAGGACAGCTCCTACATGTTCGTCACCGGTCCCGACGTGGTGAAGACGGTGACCCAGGAGGTGGTGACGCAGGAACAGCTGGGCGGCGCGGTGACGCATACCACCAAGTCCTCTGTCGCCGACCTCGCCTTCGAGAACGATGTCGAGACGCTGCTGCAGACCCGCCGCTTCTTCGACTTCCTGCCGCTCAACAACAAGGCGAAGGCGCCCGTACGCCCGACAGCCGATCCGATCGACCGGGTCGAGATGTCGCTCGACACGCTGGTGCCGCCCAATCCGAACAAGCCCTACGACATGCTGGAACTGATCCTGAAGGTCGTGGACGACCAGGACTTCTTCGAGCTGCAGCCGGCCTTCGCCAAGAACATCATCACCGGCTTCGGGCGCATGCAGGGCCAGACGGTGGGCATCATCGCCAACCAGCCGATGGTGCTGGCCGGCTGCCTCGACATCGATTCGTCGCGCAAGGCCGCCCGCTTCGTACGCTTCTGCGACTGCTACGAGATCCCGATCATCACCTTCGTCGACGTGCCGGGCTTCCTGCCCGGTACGGCCCAGGAATACGGCGGCATCATCAAGCACGGCGCCAAGCTGCTCTTCGCCTATGCCGAGGCGACGGTGCCGAAGGTCACCGTCATCACCCGCAAGGCCTATGGCGGCGCCTACGACGTGATGAGTTCCAAGCACCTGCGCGGCGACGTGAACTTCGCCTGGCCCTCGGCCGAGATCGCAGTGATGGGCTCGAAGGGCGCGGTCGAGATCATCTTCCGAGCCGAGATCGGGGACAGCGACAAGATCGCGGCCCGCACCGAGGAATACCGCCAGAAGTTCGCCAATCCCTTCGTCGCCGGCAATCGCGGCTTCATCGACGACGTGATCATGCCCCACAACACCAGGAAGCGCATCGCCCGCGCCCTCTCCATGCTGCGCGACAAGCAGCTCGAGAACCCCTGGAAGAAACACGACAACATCCCGCTGTGATGCCGGCTCGGATGCTCCCCTCATTCCTCATCCTGAGGAGCGCCCAAAGGGCGCGTCTCGAAGGACGAGGGCATATCGGCGGGTGCCGCCAATGAGCATTCACGTCTACATGCTGCGCTGCGCCGACGGCCACTACTACGTCGGCAGCACCCGCGACGACCTGAACATGCGGATAGAGCAGCATCAGCAAGGCATCTTTGGTGGTTATACGGCGCGCAGGCGCCCGGTGACCCTGGTCTACCAGCAGGAGTTCCAGCAGATCACTGACGCCATCGCCGCGGAACGCCAGATCAAGGGCTGGACGCGCGCGAAGAAGGAAGCGCTGATCGCCGGGAGCTGGAACAGAGTAAGCGAACTGGCGCGTCGTAAGTCACGCGGCCCCACATCCTTCGAGATGCACCCTTCGGGTGCTCCTCAGGATGAGGTGGTACTTGTTTCTGGGGAAGAGAACGCATGTTCAAGAAGATCCTGATCGCCAACCGCGGCGAGATCGCCTGCCGCGTGATACGTACCTGCCGGACGATGGGCATCAAGACGGTCGCCGTCTATTCCGATGCCGATGAAGGCTCGGTGCATGCCCGCATGGCCGACGAGGCCGTCCATATCGGCAAGGCGCCGGCCTCCGAGAGTTACCTGCTCATCGACCGCATCATCGAGGCCTGCAAGGCAACCGGGGCGGATGCGGTGCATCCGGGCTACGGCTTCCTGTCGGAGAACCGCCGCTTCTCGGAAGCGCTCGATCAGGCCGGCATCACCTTCATCGGGCCGTCCAGCCATGCCGTGCATGCGATGGGCGACAAGATCGAATCGAAGAAGCTCGCCAAGGAAGCCGGCGTCAACACCGTGCCGGGCTATCTCGGCGCCATCGCGGGGCCGGACGAGGCGGTCAAGATCGCCCGCGAGATCGGGTACCCGGTCATGGTGAAGGCTTCCGCCGGCGGCGGCGGCAAGGGCATGCGTCTCGCCTACAACGACCAGGAAGCACACGAGGGTTTCGTCTCGGCCACCAATGAGGCCAGGTCCTCCTTCGGCGATGACCGCGTCTTCATCGAGAAGTTCATCGAGAACCCGCGGCATATCGAGATCCAGGTGATCGGCGACAAGCACGGCAACATCCTCTACCTCGGCGAGCGCGAATGCTCGATCCAGCGCCGCCACCAGAAGGTGGTCGAGGAAGCCCCCTCACCGCTCGTCGACGCCAAGACCCGCAAGGCGATGGGCGAGCAGGCCGTCGCCCTGGCCCGCACCGTGGGCTACTACTCGGCCGGCACCGTCGAGTTCGTGGCGAGCCAGTCGAAGGAATTCTACTTCCTCGAAATGAACACCCGCCTGCAGGTGGAGCATCCGGTCACCGAACTGGTCACCGGCCTCGACTTGGTGGAACTGATGATCCGCGTCGCCGCCGGCGAGAAACTGCCTTTCGCACAGGAGGATGTGAAGCTGGACGGCTGGGCGCTGGAAAGCCGCGTCTATGCGGAAGACCCGTTCCGCGGCTTCCTGCCCTCCACCGGCCGCCTCGTGCGCTGCGCCTTCCCGCCCGAGACCGACGGCGTCCGCATCGATACCGGTGTCACCGAGGGTTCGGAGATCAGCGTCTTCTACGACCCGATGATCGCCAAACTCTGCACCCGCGGCTCAACCCGGGCGGAGGCGGTGACCAAGATGTCGGATGCGCTCGACCACCTGCACATCACCGGCATCTCGCACAACGTACCCTTCTTGCAGGCGATATATTCACATCCGCGCTTCCAGGAAGGGCGCCTATCCACCGGCTTCATCGCCGAGGAGTTTCCGGACGGCTTCCATGGGACCGATCTGCCGGAGGCACGCCTGGAAGCCGCCGCCACCGTCGCGGCGCTCGCCCGGATGCGCCAGCGCGAGCGGGACCTCGGCATCAACGGCCAGATGCCTGGATTCGTGCAAGCCGATGACCGCGACTGGGTCGTCACCCTCGGCGACCGGTCATGGCCGGTTCATGTTCGACGGATCGAAGGCGGCGCCGAGATCGAACTCGGCGGACGCGTGCGGACGCTCATGACCGACTGGATGCCCGGACAGACGCTCTGCCGTGCCGAGATCGATGGCGAGAGCTTCGGCTTCCTGGTCGAACCCCGGCCGCTCGGCTTTCGAATCGGCCATGGCGGGGGGTCGCTCGACCTGCGCGTGCTGCGCCCGCGCGAGGCCGAACTCGCCGCGCTGATGCCGATCAAGCAGCCGCCTGATACGTCGAAATTCTTGCTCTGCCCGATGCCCGGCCTGATCGTCGCCATCCATGTGGCCGAGGGCGAGCCGGTGAAGGCCGGTCAGCCGCTGGCGGTGGTCGAGGCGATGAAGATGGAGAACGTGCTGCGCGCCGAACGCGACGGCACGGTGGCCAAGATCACGGCCAGCAAAGGCGAGAGCCTCGCCGTGGACCAGGTCATCCTGGAATTCGAGTGAGCCCATGGCGGATGATCGCAGTGCCGTCCGCCTGCTGATCAAGGGCCGCGTCCAGGGCGTGGGCTATCGCGACTGGACGCGGGCGAAGGCAAAGGCGCTCGGCCTGGACGGCTGGGTCCGCAACCTCGCGACCGGCGAAGTCGAGGCCGTGGTCGCCGGCCGGCCCGCGGTGCTCGAGCGCCTGATCGCCGACTGCCGCATTGGGCCCCCTTCGGCCCGGGTCAGCGATGTCGAAGTCACCGATGCGGAGCCGCCGCCGCCCGGCTTCAGACGGTTGCCGACCCTGTAAGCACCGTCCGGCGGCCGAACACCGTCTCGAAGCTGGCCCTGAGCTGCGCGTCGACCTCCTCCATGCTGGCGAGTTGCCCGAGGGCGTGTAGCGACGTCACGCCATGTCCGGTGACGCCGCAGGGCACGATGCCCGAATAGTGACCGAGATCGGGATCGACGTTCAGCGCCACGCCGTGGAAGGCGACCCAGCGGCGCACCCGTACACCCAGCGCCGCCACCTTGTCCTCGCCCAGGCCACCCGGCCGGCGAACCCAGACGCCCACCCGGCCATCGCGCCGTTCACCGGCAACGTTGAAGGCCGCCAGCGCGTGGATCAGCCAGCGTTCCAGGTCGCAGACATAGTTACGGATATCAGCGCCCCGGTGCTTGAGGTCCAGCATCACATAGGCGACGCGCTGTCCCGGCCCGTGATAGGTGAATTGTCCTCCCCGGCCGGTTCGGTAGACCGGAAACCGGCCCGAATCGAGGAGATCCGCATCCTGCGCCGATGTGCCGGCGGTATAGAGCGGCGGGTGCTCGACCAGCCAGACGCGCTCGAGGGCAGTTCCGGCACGGATTGCCGCCACCCGGGTCTCCATATCGGCCACCGCAGCCTCGTAGGGCGTCAGGCCCTCGGCCAACACCCATTCCACCGGTTCCGCCTCGTTAACCACCCTCTAACCCTGTTCCTGCATGGTGACGGCCGTCGTCCCGAAGGAGCCGTCCGTTGAAGTCCATCGAGAAAGTGAAGGTGGAGATCTCCGTCGTCCTCGGCAAGGCGGCGATGCCGATCCACCAGCTTCTCAAGATGGGCCGTGGCGCCGTGATCGAGCTGGATGCCAGCGTCGACGACTATGCCTGGATCTATGTGAACAAGAAGCTGGTCGCCCGCGGCGAGGTCGTGATCGTGGGCGAGAATGTCGCAGTATCGGTCACCGAGGTGATCCGCGGCGATCCTTCCTGAGATTTGAACCCTTTACCCATTGAAGCGCCTCGGGTGATCTGCTATTTCCCCGGGCCTTCGCGGTCGTGGCGGAATTGGTAGACGCGCAGCGTTGAGGTCGCTGTGGGGGAAACTCCGTGGAAGTTCGAGTCTTCTCGACCGCACCACTAAAAACTTAGAGAATGCAGACGCCCGCTTGTCCCCGTGACAGGCGGGCGTCAGCGTTTCTGGGGTGCAGGGGAAGAACAGGGCAATGTCGGATTCGATGCGGGAGGCCGCCCTCGACTATCACCGCCGGCCGACACCCGGAAAGCTGGCGGTTGTTCCAACCAAGCGGCTCGCCAACCAGCACGACCTGTCGCTCGCCTACTCGCCCGGCGTCGCCGCCGCCTGCGAAGCGATCGTGGCCGACCCGGCGGAAGCCGCCAGTCTCACCGCCCGCGCCAACCTGGTGGCGGTGGTGACCAATGGCACGGCGGTGCTCGGCCTCGGCAATATCGGGCCACTCGCCTCCAAGCCGGTGATGGAAGGCAAGGCGGTCCTGTTCAAGAAATTCGCCGGCATCGACGTCTTCGACCTGGAAATCGCCGAGAACGATGCCGACCGCCTGGTCGAGGTGATCGCGGCCCTCGAACCCACCTTCGGCGGTATCAACCTCGAGGACATCAAGGCGCCGGAATGCTTCGTGGTCGAGCGCAAGCTGCGCGAGCGCATGAAGATACCGGTTATGCACGACGATCAGCATGGCACCGCCATCTGCGTCGCCGCCGCGATCAAGAACGGCCTGCGCGTGGTCGGCAAGCGCCTGCAGGAGGTGAATCTCGTCTGTTCCGGCGCAGGCGCTGCCGCGCTCGCCTGCATCGATCAACTGGTGGAACTCGGCCTCGACACGGACAAGCTGTTCCTGGTCGACCTCGCCGGGGTCGTGCATGTCGGCCGCAATGAGCTGATGGACCCGTTCAAGGAACGCTACGCCCGGCGCACCGGTGCCCGGGTCCTGGCCGATGTGATCGGGGGAGCCGATATTTTCCTCGGTCTCTCCGGGCCCAACGTCCTGAGCGCGGCGATGCTGCGCGAAATGGCACCCCGCCCGCTGGTCCTGGCGCTGGCCAACCCGACGCCGGAGATCGACCCGGTGCTGGCCCGCGAGACCCGGCCCGATGCGGTGATCGCCACCGGACGGTCGGACTTCCCCAACCAGGTGAACAACGTCCTCTGTTTTCCCTTCCTGTTCCGGGGCGCCCTGGACGTAGGCGCCACCCAGATCAATGGCGAGATGAAGCGCGCCGCGGTCGACGCGATCGCCGATCTGGCGATGGCCG
>JALHMN010000073.1 GCA_022844005.1 bacterium
ACAAACTGCCTTCGCGCGACCGCAATCGCCGCGCTCATGGTCGGGAGTTGTCTGGCAACCGCGGCCTACGCTCAGAAGCAGGGCGGCACCCTGAAACTCAGCCATCGCGACACGCCGCCGAGCGTGTCGATGCACGAGGAGGCGACCGTCTCCGTCGCGGCACCGATGATGGCCGTGTTCAACAATCTGGTGATCTACGACCAGCACAAGCCGATCAACAGTCCCGAGACGATCGTGCCGGAGCTCGCCACGTCATGGTCGTGGAGCGCCGACAATACGGTGCTGACCTTCAAGCTGCGCGAGGGCGTCACCTGGCATGACGGCAAGCCGTTCACGGCCGAGGACGTGAAATGCACCTGGGACCTGCTGACCGAGAAATCGAAGCAGAAGCTCCGCAAGAATCCCCGGGAGACCTGGTACGCCACCCTGAAGGAAGTGACCGTCGACAATCCGATGCAGGCGAGCTTCCATCTAACTCGGCCGCAGCCGGCGATGCTGTCGCTGCTCGCCGGCGGCTATTCGCCCGTCTATCCCTGCCACGTCACGCCGGCGCAGATGCGTACCAAGCCGGTCGGCACGGGCCCCTTCAAGTTCGTCGATTTCAAGCAGAACGAGTTCATCCGCCTGGCCAAGAACCCGACCTACTGGAAGAAGGGCCTGCCCTATCTGGACGGCATCGAATGGACCATCGTCCGCAGCCGCTCGACCCGGGTGCTGGGTTTCGTCGCCGGCGAGTTCGACATGACCTTCCCGGTCGACATCACGGTTCCGCTGCTGAAGGACGTCACCTCGCAGCGCCCGCAGGCGACCTGCCAGATGCAGCCCACGAACGTCTCGATCAACCTGTTGGTCAACCGCGATTCTCCGCCCTTCAACGATGCCAAGATCCGCAGCGCCATGCTGCTGACCATGGACCGCAAGGCCTTCAACGACATCCTGAGCGAAGGCAAGAACGACCTGGGCGGCGCCATGCTGCCGCCCCCCGAGGGCCAGTGGGGCCTGCCGCCCGAGCGGCTGGCGAAGCTGCCGGGCTATGGCCCCGACGTGAAGAAGAGCCGCGATGAGGCCCGCAAGCTGATGCAGGAAGCCGGCTATGGTCCGGACAAGCGGCTGGCGGTGAAGGTCTCGACCCGCAACATCGAGGTCTATCGTGACCCGGCGGTCATCCTGATCGACCACCTGAAGGAGATCTACATCGACGCCGAACTCGACATCATCGACACCAGCCAGTGGTACGGCAGGATCGCCCGCAAGGAATATGCGGTCGGCCTGAACCTGACCGGCTCCTCGCTGGACGAGCCCGACGCGAACTTCTTCGAGAACTATTCCTGCAACTCGGAGCGCAACTACACGAAGTACTGCAACGCCGATCTCGAGAAGGCGATGGAGATGCAGTCGCGCGAACTGGACCAGAAGAAGCGGCTGGCGATGGTGCAGGACATCGACGAGAAGCTGCAGCAGGACGGCGCGCGCCCGATGATCAGCCACGGGCGTTCGGCGACCTGCTGGCAGCCGCATGTGAAGAACGTCACCATGCACACAAACAGCATCTACAACGGCTGGCGCTGGGAGGACATCTGGCTGGACAAATAGCAGCGGGCACCGCTCATCCATAACGAGAGGCCCAACGCTTGGCGTCCTATCTGGTTAAACGCTTCCTGTTGATGATCCTGACACTCTTCGGGATGTCGGTGCTGATCTTCGTGATGCTGCGGCTGGTGCCGGGCAACATCGCCGACATCGTGTTCGAGGCCGCCGGGATGGTTGACGATGCCGACAAGGCCCAGATCGAGGCCGACCTCGGCCTCGATCAGCCGATCGTCGTGCAGTACGGCAGGTGGATCGGCGGCCTGCTGCAGGGCGACCTCGGCTTCTCCTACGTGTCGGAGCGACCGACCCTCGAGGAAATCGGGCCACGCATCCCGATCACCGCCAAGCTCGCGGGCCTCGCGCTGTTCTTCTCGATCCTGTTCGGCATCCCGCTGGGCGTGATCAGCGCGGTGCGGCAGAACACCCCGCTGGACTATGTGCTGCGCGTCGTCAGCCTGAGCGGCCTGTCGCTGCCCTCCTTCTGGCTGGCACTGCTGATCCTGATGTTCTTCGTCAGCTTCTTCGGCACCATCCCGATCTACACGCGGCCACCGGAGACCTGGTGGGGCGAACTGGCGCTCTACAGCGTGCCGGCCGCCGCCGTCGGATTCCGAAGTTCGGCGTTGATCATGCGCCTCACGCGCTCATCCATGCTGGAGGTGCTGCGGCAGGACTACATCCGCACCGCGCGCGCGATGGGTGCCTCGGACAATTCGGTCAACTATTTCCATGCGCTCAAGAACGCCGTCCTGCCGGTGACGACCATCATCGGCATCGAGGCGGCCTTCCTGATCGGCGGCCTGATCGTGACGGAGACCGTCTTCAACATTCCCGGTGTCGCGCGCTTCCTGGTCGAGGCGATCCTGTGGCGCGACTATCCGATCGTGCAGAACCTCGTGATGTTCATCGCCCTCGTGGTGGTGGTGATAAATTTCCTGGTCGACCTCCTCTACGTGGTGCTCGACCCCCGCATCAAATACGCGGATTGAGGACGGGGCAGGCATGACGAGCACCGACCACAGCGTCGAACTGGCCAAGGCCGGCGCCAATGTCACCGGCTGGTGGAGCCGCCTGGTGTTCCTGGCCCTCCGCTTCCCGCTCGGCGCCTTCGGGGCGGTCATCGTCGCGTTGTTCGTGTTCGCGGCGATATTCGCCGACGCAATCACGACGGTCGATCCGACGTCGACCAATGCCGCGAAGTCGCTGGCGGCGCCGGGACCCGGCGTCCTGATGGGCGCCGACTTCATGGGACGCGACATGTACAGCCGTGTCGTGCACGGCGCGCGCATCTCGCTGGCGGTGGGCGTCGGCTCGACGGTGCTCGGCTGCCTGTTCGGCGTCATCATCGGTCTCGCCTCGGGCTATCTGCTCGGCTGGTTCGACCTCCTGGTGCAGCGCGTGATCGACATCATGCAGGCCCTGCCGCTGCTGGTCATGGCGCTGGTGATGGCAGCGTCGCTCGGCCCGTCGCTGCAGAACACGATCATCGCCATCTCGATTCCGCTGATTCCGAACGTGGCGCGCGTGATCCGTTCGAACACGCTGGCGATCCGGGAGCTTCCTTATGTGGAGGCCGCGCGCGCGCAGGGCATGAGCGAGCTGCGCATCGCCGTGCGCCATGTGTTGCCCAACACCCTCGCCCCGCTGATCGTGCTCGGCACGGCGCAGCTGGGGGCCGCCATCCTGACCGAAGCCTCGCTCTCCTTCCTCGGCCTCGGCATTCCGGAGCCGCATCCCTCCTGGGGGCGGATGCTGTCGGAATCGGCCGCCGAATACGTACGCACCGCGCCCTGGCTGGTGATCTTCCCCGGCCTCGCCATCAGCCTCGTGGTGTTCGGCACCAACCTCCTGGGAGATGCCATGCGCGATCTGCTCGACCCCCGCCAGCGCAGCTGACCGGAGGACACCCGTGACGAGCACCACCGCCGAGATTGCCGCCACCGCGCCCGGCGAGCGCGTGATCGGAGACACCGTCCTCGCGGTCGAGGGGCTGGAAACCGTCTTCTATACGCGCGCCGGCATGGTGCGGGCGGTCGACCGCGTGTCCTTCTCGCTCCGGGCCGGCGAGACGCTGGCCGTGGTCGGAGAGTCGGGCTGCGGCAAGAGCATGACGGCGCTTTCCATCATGCGGCTCATACCGGACCCGCCGGGCCGGATCGTCGGTGGCAAGGTGGTGCTGGACGGGACCGACCTCCTGCAGCTCAGCGAGCCCGAGATGCGCAAGATGCGCGGCAACCGCGTCTCGATGATCTTCCAGGAGCCGATGACCTCGCTCAACCCGGTGCTGACCGTCGGCCGCCAGATCAGCCAGGCGTTGATGATGCACCAGGGCATGAGCCGCGCCGCCGCGATGGAGCGGGCGATCGAGATGCTGCGCCTGGTCAAGGTGCCGGAGCCGGCCCAGCGGGTGAAGGAATATCCCCATCAACTGTCCGGCGGCATGCGCCAGCGGGTGATGATCGCCATGGCGCTCAGCTGCAATCCCCGGGTGCTGGTCGCCGACGAGCCGACGACGGCGCTCGACGTCACCATCCAGGCGCAGATCCTGGACTTGATCCTGGAGCTGCAGAAGAAGCTGGGCACCGCGGTGATCCTGATCACGCACGATCTCGCGGTGGTGGCGGAGACGGCACAGCGCGTCATCGTCATGTATGCGGGCCGCAAGGTCGAGGAGGCGACGGTCGAGGAGCTGTTCACCCATCCCCGGCATCCATATACGCGCGGGCTGATGGCCTCGATTCCCAGGCTCGGGCTGATGCGCAGCCAGGCGGCACAGACCGGCGGACGCCTGCAGGAGATTCCGGGAATGGTACCGCCGCTCTTCGATCTGCCGGAGGGCTGCGCCTATGCCCCGCGCTGCGAACGTGCCGACGATCACTGCCGGGCCGAGTATCCGCCGTACGAAGAGAAGCGCCCGGCGCATTGGACAGCGTGCTGGCATGCCGATGACTGAGATCCGCAACGCGCAGGCGGCCGCGGCACCTGTCCTGCAGGTCGACGGGCTGAAGAAACACTTCCCCATCCGCAAGGGGCTGCTCAGGCGCACCATCGGCAATGTCTTCGCCGTCGACGGGGTCAGCTTCTCGATCCAGCCGGGGGAGACGCTCGGCCTGGTCGGCGAGAGCGGCTGCGGCAAGACGACGGTCGGACGCACCGTGCTTCGCCTGATCGAACCCACCGGCGGCTCGATCCGGGTCCGGGGCGAGGACATCACGCAACTGAGCAGGAAGGCGCTTCGTCCCTATCGGCGCGAGATGCAGATCGTCTTCCAGGACCCCTTCTCGTCGCTCAATCCCCGCATGCGGGCGGGCGACATCGTCGGCGAGCCGATGAAGATCCACGGCATCGGGGCCGAGGGGGGCGAGCGTGCCCGACTGGTCGCACGGCTGTTCGAGCGTGTGGGCCTCAGGCCGCAGCAGATGCGGAATTTCCCGCACGAGTTCTCGGGCGGCCAGCGCCAGCGCATCTCCATCGCCCGCGCGCTCGCGCTCAATCCCAAGCTGATCGTGGCCGACGAGCCGGTTTCGGCGCTGGACGTGTCGATTCAGGCCCAGGTCATCAACCTGATGATGGACCTGCAGCGCGAAGAGGGGATCGCCTATCTCTTCATCTCGCACAATCTGGCGGTGGTCGAGCACATCAGCCATCGCATAGCGGTGATGTATCTCGGCCGGATCGTGGAATATGCCGACAAGGTGACGCTCTTCACCCGGCCGCAGCACCCCTATACCGAGGCGCTGCTATCGGCGGTTCCGGTGCCAGATCCGCTGCTGAAGCGCGAGAAGCGCATGGTGGAAGGCGATGTCCCGAGTCCGGTGCGGCCGCCGCCGGGCTGCCACTTCCATACCCGCTGCCCCTATGCCCAGGATCGTTGCCGGATCGAGACACCGGCGCTGAAGCCGGTGGGTGAAGGCCATCTGGTGGCCTGTCACCTGCGCTGAGCTGTCACCGGCGCTGAGCTGTCACCTGCGCTGAGGCCCGGAGCCGCCCTGCGGCGACCCCGGACGGTGCGGATCAGCGCTTCTTGCCGGATCGCGCCTTGCGCGCGGCATAGCGGGCGTCGCGCGCCGCCTTCTGTTCGGCCTCCAGCGCGACCAGCCGGTCGGCTTCGGCCCTCTCGGCCGCCAAGCGCTCTTCCTCGGCGATCCGCGCCGCCTCGATCCGGGCCGCTTCAGCGATCGCAGCCTCCTCGGCGCGCCGCTTTTCCTCGGCGATCTTGGCCGCCTTGCGTTCGGCAAGCCGCGCTTCCCGGGCCTGGGCCGCCGCCAAGCGGGCCGCCTGGCGCTCGGCATAACCTGGGTCGTTGGTCGGCGACATCGCCTTGGCCCGTTCCAGCAGAGCCTGTTTCGCCTTGGCCGAAGCCGCCGCCCGATCGGAAAAACTCGTCTCCTTAGCGCTCATCGCACTCAACCTTGAAACCCTCTGCTGTGTTTACTGGGCGCATGAATATGCCGGACCGATGCCGGCGGCAGCGCAGGCAGTATGTAGCGCGTCCCGCCGGATGAATCCAATAGCCACGACGCGATCACAGGATCGCAGCCGCAGCATGGCTCGATCAGGTTGCAGGAATGCTACGGGTGGCGAGCGGCGGCGGGGCCAACAAGCGGTTGCGTTCGGCCACCAGCCGCATCTCCGGCCGGCCCCGGCTGGCCATCAGGACCACATGCACGGCCGAAACCGCCCTTGCCAGGGCATTGGGCACCGCCGCGCCGAGGACGAGGTGGCCGAGCAGGAGGGCCGCCAGCAGGTCGCCGCTGCCTTGCGGTACGGAATCCAGCCGTGGCGTGGCGGCGAGCCAGGCCTCGCGCGCCGTCACCGCCAGCGTCTCGACCTGGCCGGCCCCCGCGCCGGCGTGCCGCAACGAGGTCACCACCACCAGTTTCGGCCCGAGCGCGATCAGGCCGCGGGCGCCAGCGATCGCCTGCTCCAGCGTGTCGACGGGCCGGCCGGCGAGGCGCTCGAGCTCGAAGTGATTGGGCGTGACCACGTCCGCCAGCGGCAGCAGGCGATCGCGAATCGCCGCTTCGACGCCCTCGCGCACATAGATCCGCCCACTGTCCCCGATAACCGGGTCACAGAGGTAGAGCGCGGCAGGGTTGTGGCGGCGCATCCGTTCCAGCGCCTCGGCGGCCACGGCGGCGGTTTCGGGCAGTCCCAGATAGCCGGTGAGCATGCCCGCCGCCCCGGTAAGCGCGCCGACGGTGTCCAGTCCCAGGATCAGCTCCGCCACCTCCGCCGCGGGAATGGCGCGTCCCTTCGGTGGCCCGTGGCCTGGATGATGCGCCAGGAGTACCGTCGGCACCGCCAGCACCTCGCAGCCGAGCGCCTGCAGGGCTGGCACGGCGGCTGCATTGCCGACATGGCCGTAGGCGACCTGGCTCGAGATCGACAGAATGACGGGGTCAGGCATGCGGCACTTCGGTTTGCGGACGGCTTCGCGCTGCCGCTAGCCTAACCACGGATCACCGCTCGAGGGGAACGCAAGAGTCATGCGCCGCGTCGTCATCGCCGAAATGAAGCACGAGACCAACACCTTCTCTTCCGTGCCGACGCCGCTGTCGCGCTTCGCGCGCGGGCGCGGCATGCCGCCGGAGGGGCGCGAGGCCTACGAGGCCTACAAGGGCACCGGATCGGGCCTCGGCGCCCTGATCGACCTCTGCGAGGAAAGGGGGGCCGAATTCACCATTCCGGTCGCCGCCAGCGCCTGGCCCTCGGGCCCGGTCGAGGATGCCGCCTTCGAATACATCTGCGACAAGATCTGCGCCGAAGTGAGGAAGGGCTGCGACGCCATCCTGCTCGACCTGCACGGCGCGATGGTGACGCAGAGCCGCGAGGACGGCGAGGGCGAGCTGCTGCGCCGCATCCGCGCCATCGCGCCCGACGTGCCGATCGGCGTGGCGCTCGACATGCACACCAACCTCTATCCGGCCATGGTCGACCTCTCGACCGTCATCGCGGGCTATCAGACCTATCCGCATATCGACAACTACGAGACCGGCATGCGGGCCGGGCGGCCGATCTTCGACCTGCTCGACGGCAAGGCCCGGCCGGTGATGGTCTGGGGCAACCGGCCGATGCTGCCGCATGTGATGCGCCAGTCCTCCCTCGACGAGCCGAACAAGGGCCTGCAGGCGCGCTGCATCCAGATGGAGAAGCAGGGCGCGCTCGCCGCGACGCTGTTCGTGGGCTTTCCCCATGCCGATATCCGCGAGGCGGGGCTTTCGGTGGTGATGGTGACCGATGGCGACCGGGAACTGGCCGAGAAGTACCGCGACGAGTTGCTGGACCGCGCCTGGTCGCAGCGCGAGGCCTTCGTCTATCACATCGATCCCCTGGCGGAGAGCCTGGCCCGGGCGAAGAAGCTGACCGAGGGGCCGGTGGTGCTGCTCGACCATTACGACAACGCGGCCTCCGGCGGCACCCAGGACACCATGACCGTGCTGGGCGGCATCATCGAGGCCGGCCTCGAGAACGTGGCGGCCTTCGCCATCCATGATCCGGCGGCCGTGCAGGAGATGATCAAGGCCGGCGTCGGCGCCACCGTGACGCTGCCCCTGGGCGGCAAATTCGACATGCCGACGATCAAGACCAGGGGCGAGCCGCTGACGGTGACGGGGAAGGTGAAGCTGATCTCGGACGGCACCTACCGCAACCTCGGGCCCGCCTCGAAGGGCATGCTGATGGACATGGGCCCGACTGTCGTGCTGGACACCGGCAAGGTCGAGATCGTGGTCATCTCGCGCCACCAGGAGCCGAACGACCTCAACTGCTTCCTGTCCCTCGGCATCGACCCGACCAGGAAGAACTACCTCATGCTGAAGAGCCGGGTGCACTGGCGGGCGGGCTTCGCGCCGATCATCAAGGAGACGGTGGAATGCGCCGGCACCGGCGTCTGCACCTCGGACTACAGCGTGCTCGACTTCCAGCACGTGCGCCGGCCGGTCTATCCGCTGGACCGCATCAACGAGGCGTGAAGGGTGACGGGCTCTCTCAGCGGAGCCCGTCCCACAGCGGCAGGCCGATCAGGCCGGAGACGCCGATCAGCACGTAGCAGAGCCGGCGGAAGGTCCGTTCGCTGGCCCGGCCGAAGAGCCGCGTGCCGAGGAAGATTCCGGCGCCATAGGCCGGGCCGACCGCGAGCGCCAGGCCGACGATGTCGAAACCGAGCACGCCGTTCACGATATAGCTGACCGCAACCATCAGGCTGGAGCCGGCGAAGTAGAGGACGATGTTGGCCCGGACCCGCCGGGCGTCCGCATTGCCGCCCAGCCAATAGGCCACCACCGGCGGGCCGCCCACCTGGGCGATGCCGCTGAATGTGCCCGCGACCGTGCCGACACCGATGGTGAGCGGCAACTTCGGCGGCCCGCTGTAGCGCCAGCCGGAGACGAGCAGGATCAGAAGGCAGAATATCAGGCAGCAGACCATCCAGCGCACGGAGATCGCATCGGCATGAGCCAGGATGAAGGCGCCGACCGGCACGCCGGCGACGGCGCCGATCAGCATGGTGGCGACGTCGCGGCGGTCCGCCCGCCGCCAGGCACCGGGAACCATCGGCGCGGTGAAGCAGTAGTCGACGACGAGGAGCACCGCGGAGGTGGCCTTCGGACCGATCAGGCTGGAAGCGAGGGGCACGAAGATCAGTGCCGCCCCGAAACCCGAAAAACCGCGCGCCGTCCCGGCCAGGAAGGCCATGACGCAGAGGCCGGCCAGAACCGGCAGCGGCGGCAGGGTCAAAGTGGCGGGCGGGCGCTGGCCTCGCTGCCCCGCTCGCGCTCCAGCGCACGAGCGATCCGGCAGATCGTCGACTCGTCGAAGGACCGGCCGATCACCTGCAGGCCGACCGGCATGCCGTTGCCGTCACGCCCGCAGGGCACGCTGATCGCCGGCAGGCCGAGGAAATTGCCCATGCGGGTGAAGCGGGCGACGGCAAGCACCTTCTGCATCGCCTGCGGATCGCCGCCGGCATCCGTCTCGGCGATGGTGGGCACGGACATCGGGCAGGTGGGCATCAGTAGCGCGTCGGCCCGCGTGAACACGCCCTCGGCGAATTCGGCCAGGAAGGGACCCCGGGCGGCCAGTGTCTCCAGGTAGCGGGTCGCCGGGTGGAACAGGCCAGGCATCAGGCGGGCGCGGGTCTGCGGGCCGAAATCCTGCGGGCGCTCGCGCAGAAACCTGGCGTGGTAGGCCGCCGCCTCGCAGGCGATGAGGATCGTGGTGAGGCGATTGGCACGGTCGAGATCGGGAATCTTCCCGGTCACGATTTCGGCACCGAGCCGGCGGTAGACGTCAATGCTGGCCTGGAAGGCCTTCATCACGCCTGCGTCGACCTCGCCCAGCGCCTTCTCCTCCGGCACGGCGAGGCGTAGGCCCTTCACGCCATCTTCCAGGCCGGCGGTGAAGTCCGGCACCGGCTGATCGACGGTCGTGGTGTCGCGCGGATCAGGGCCGGCAATGGCCTGCAGAATCATCGCCGCGTCGCGGACGCTGCGCGCCAGCGGCCCGATGTGGTCGAGGGAGAAGGAAAGCGGCATGGCTCCGGCGCGGCTGACCCGGCCGTAGGTCTGCTTGATTCCGACCACGCCGCAGATCGACGCCGGCATGCGGATAGACCCGCCGGTGTCCGAGCCGAGCGCCGCGGGAACGAGACCGGCGGCAACACAGGCCCCCGATCCCGAGGAGGAGCCGCCGGTGATCCGGCCGGTATCCCAGGGATTGCGCACCGCGCCGGTGATGGCGTTATGGCCCGTCGGCCCCAGGGCGAACTCGACCATGTTGAGCTGGGCGATCTCGAGCGCGCCGGCGGCATCGAGCTTCTCGAGCACGCTCGCCGTCTCCACCGCCTTGACGCCCTTCATGATCCGGCTGCCGCAGGCGCTGACCCGACCGGCGCGATACATCATGTCCTTATGCGCCAGCGGCACGCCGTGCAGCGCGCCGCGGATCCGGCCCGCCGCACGCGCCGCATCCGCTGCGACCGCCTGGGCCATGGCGCCCTCCTCGTCGATCACGGCGACGGCGTTCAGCCTCGGCCCATGCGTCTTCAGCCGGTCGAGACAGGCCTCGGTGGCCTCGCGTGAGGAGAAGCTGCCCTTGGCGATGCCGTCGGCGAGATCGGCGACGCCGAGATCGGCAAGGTTGCTCATGGCTTGCACTTCGCCGCCAGCAGCGCGGCACGATAGGAGGGTGCCTCCGCGCCGAATGACAGATCGGCGATATCCCTCCGAAGCCCCTCCCCCGCCGCCTTGGCCGCCAAGGCGGCGGCCTCGGCTTCGGCGGAGTCCAGGACGGTCGCGTGCTCGGCCTTGGCCCAGGCGGCGGCGCTCACGGGATCAGGACCGTGGAGCCGGTGGTTCTGCGCGCTTCCAGGTCCTGGTGCGCCTTGACCGCGTCCTTCAGCGCATAGGTCTGGTTCACCCGCACCTTGACCGTGCCGTCGCCGACCACCTTGAACAGGTCGCGGGCGATCGCCTTCAGGTCGGCTTCCTTGGCCGTGTAGGTGAACAGCGTCGGACGGGTGAGGAACAGCGACCCCTTGGCCGCCAGCACGCCGACCGGGAACGGCGGTACCGCGCCGGAAGCGTTGCCGAAGCTCACCATCATGCCGAGCGGCTGCAGGCAGTCGAGCGAGCCCTCCCAGGTCGATTTGCCGACCGAATCATAGACAACCGGAACACCGGCGCCCTTGGTGATCTTCTTCACCTGCTCGACGAAGTTCTCCTTGTTGTAGTTGATGACGTGCTTGCAGCCGTGCTTCTTCGCCAGCGCCATCTTCTCGTCGGAACCGACGGTGCCGATGACCGTGGCGCCCAGCGCCTTGGCCCATTGGCAGCCGATCAGCCCGACGCCGCCGGCCGCCGCGTGCCACAGGATGGTCTGCCCCGGCTTCACCTTGAAGGTGCGCTTCAGCAGGAACGCGGCCGTCATGCCCTTCAGCATGATCGATGCGGCGACCTTGTCGGAAATGCCGGCCGGCAGCTTCACCAGCCGCGCCACCGGCATCACCCGCGCCTCCGAATAAGATCCGGGCGCCCCACCGTTGTAGGCGACACGATCGCCCACCTTGAGACCGGTGACGCCGGGACCGATCACCTCGACCACGCCGGCAGCCTCGACGCCGATTCCCGAGGGCATCGGCATCGGATAGAGGCCGGAACGGTGATAAGTATCGATATAGTTGAGGCCGACCGCGGTGTGCCGCACCAGTGCCTCGCCCTTTCCGGGCTTGCCCAGTTCGACATCGACCCATTCCATCACCTCGGGCCCGCCGGTCTTGGCGAAGCGGAATGCCTTGGTCATCTGCTGTCCCCTTGCTCGATTCGCTGATCTTCGCCCGATTCAGCCGCGCTTGCCATAGCCGACGTGACCCAGCGCCTCGGCGATCTCCGGCAGGATCGCGGGATCGTCGATGGTGGCCGGCGTGGCATAGGCTTCCCCGTCGGCGATCTTCCGCATCGTTCCCCGGAGCGTCTTGCCCGAGCGCGTCTTCGGCAGGCGCGGCACGACAAGAGCCGTCTTGAAGGCCGCCACCGGCCCGATCCTCTCGCGCACCAGGCCGACGCATTCGGACGAAATTTCGCCCGGCGGACGGTTGACCCCCGCTTTCAGCACCACGAAGCCGAGCGGCACCTGGCCCTTCAACTGGTCGGCGACGCCGATGACGGCACATTCGGCGACGTCCTTGTGACTCGCCAGCACTTCTTCCATCGCCCCGGTGGAAAGCCGGTGGCCGGCCACGTTGATGATGTCGTCGGTCCGGCTCATCACGTAGAGGTAGCCGTCCTCGTCCATGAACCCGGCATCGGCCGTCTTGTAGAAGCCCGGATAGTCGGCGAGATAGCTCGACAGGTAGCCGTCGTCGTTGTTCCAGAGGGTGGGCAGGGTCCCGGGAGGCAGCGGCAGCTTGACCACGATGGCGCCGGTCTCGCCGCGCCTCACCTCCCGGCACTGTTCGTCCACCACCTCGATCCGGTAACCGGGTACCGGCTTGGTCGGCGACCCGTGCTTGACCGGCAGGAGGCCGAGACCGGCGCAATTCGCCACCATCGGCCAGCCCGATTCCGTCTGCCACCAGTGATCGATCACCGGAACCTTCAGCATCTCCTCGGCCCATTCGATCGTCGCCGGATCGGCGCGCTCGCCGGCCAGGAACAGGGTGCGGAAGGCGGAGAGGTCGTATTTGCGAATGAACTCGCCCTTCGGGTCTTCCTTCTTGATGGCGCGGAAGGCGGTCGGCGCGGTGAACATCGCCGCCACCTTGTGCTCGGCGATGATGCGCCAGTAGGTGCCGGGATCGGGCGTGCCGACGGGCTTGCCCTCGAACAGGATCGCCGTCGACCCATAGATCAGCGGCCCGTAGACGATGTAGCTGTGGCCGACCACCCAGCCGACATCGGAAGCGGCCCAGAACACCTCGCCCGGCTCGACCCCGTAGATGTTCTTCATCGACCAGTGGAGCGCGACCGCATGCCCGCCGTTGTCCCGCACCACGCCCTTGGGGATGCCGGTCGTGCCGGACGTGTAGAGGACATAGAGCGGGTCGGTCGCCGCGACAGGAACGCAGTCGGCGGGCACGGCGGCCGCCTCGGCCGCCGCCCAGTCGAGGTCGCGGCCGGGAATCATGCCGGCGACCGATTGCGGGCGCTGCAGGACGATCGTATGCGCGGGCTTGTGCTTCGCGATCTCGATCGCCTCGTCCAGCAGCGGCTTGTAGGGGAGCACCTTGGCGCCCTCGATGCCGCAGGAGGCCGAGAGTACGAGCTTGGGCAGCGCATCGTCGATCCGCGTCGCCAGTTCCTTCGGCGCGAAGCCGCCGAAGACGACGGAATGGATGGCGCCCAGCCGCGCGCAGGCCAGCATCGCCATCGCCGCTTCCGGCACCATCGGCATATAGATGAGGACGCGGTCACCCCTATTCACGCCGAGGGCGGCAATCATGCCGGCGACACGGGAGACGCGTTCCAGCAATTCGCGATAGGTGAAGCGCTGAACGCTGCCGGTGACCGGACTGTCGTAGATCAGCGCCACCTGATCGGCCCGTCCGCCCAGGACATGACGGTCGAGGGCGTTGAAGCAGGTATTCAGCTCACCGCCGACATACCAGCGGAAGAAAGGCGCGCGGCTCTGGTCCAGGACCTGCTCGAAAGGGCGCGACCAGTCGATCGCGGCGGCCGCCTCGCGCCAGAACCCCTCCGGGTCGGCGAGCGAGCGGGCGTATACGTCTTCATAGCGGATGGCCATTCGGCTTGTCCTCCCTACCCGAAACCTGCCGTGCAGCGTTGCAACAGAAGCCGGTGCCGGTCAACGCGTCGGAAGCGGCCCCCCGCGCAGCATATCCCTAGGCAATCCGGCATAGTTCCTCTGTCTTGGCCACAGGTGTCCGGCCTGCCGCGCCCTTGCTGCAGGCAATCACCCCCGATGCGCCTCGACTCACTGCGGATCGGCATCAGGATCCACGCCCTTGCCGGCTGTCCTGCTCCTGCTGGCCGGCCTCATCGCCTACGACCTCGCCTGCGAGCGGCGGCGCATCACCGCCGAGTACGAGGGCGAGACCGCCCGGTTGAGCGACATCGTCGCCGAGCATACCCGGCGGTTGGTCGGCGACGCGGACGTCGTGGCTAACGGGTGACGGCGACCGAGCGGGCCTCGCCCTCGCCATCCTCCAGGGACAAAGCGAATTCGACCTCATGTTCAGCGACATCGTCGGGCCGGGAGCGAAAACGGCTGGGACCTGGCAGAGGCCGCCCGCCTGCCCGCTCCGCGGCCGGACCTCGCCATCCTGCCGACCACGGGCGATGCCGTCCCGCCGGAACGCGGGAAGCGTCGCCGACGACAATCCCGCACAAGTCCTATCGGCCGGCCGGGCTGATCGTCCACATCGAGGCGGTCCTCGGCAGCCGGCGGGTCAGGACTTCGGGAGCTGGTGCTTCAGCACCTTTCCCGTCGCGTTGTGCGGCAGTTCCTCCATGAAGCGCACATCCTTCGGCACCTTGTAGCGGGCCAGCTGGCCGCCGCAGTGGCCGAGGATGGCAGCCTCGTCCAGGTTGCTGCCCGGCTTCAGCACGACAAAGGCGCGCCCCACTTCGCCCCATTTCTCGTGCGGTATGCCGACCACGGCGTTTTCCAGCACGCCATCCAGCTGGAAGATGACGTTCTCCACCTCCGCCGGATAGACGTTCTCGCCGCCGGAGATGAACATGTCCTTCCAGCGGTCCACGATGTAGTAGTAGCCGTCCTCGTCCTGGCGCGCCGCGTCGCCGGTGTGGAACCAGCCGTCCGGCGTGAAGACCTGCGCATTGGCTTCCGCCCGGTTCCAGTAGCCGGGCGTCACCGTCGGCCCCTTGATAAGCAGTTCGCCCGTCTCTCCCGGCTTCACCTCGTTGCCCTGCGGATCGCAGATCCTGAGGCGCACATAGAGCGGCGGCAGCCCGGAGGAGCCGACCTTCTCCAGCGCCTTCTCGCCCGACAGCAGCAGGCCGAGCGGCCCGGTCTCGGTCATGCCCCAGCCCTGCTGCAGCTTGATGCCCTTGGCGCCATAGGCCTCGATCAGCGACAGCGGCGCCGCCGCGCCGCCGACGCCGATACAGACGATGTGGGAGAGATCGGCCGCGGCGAAGCCCGGTTCCTGAGCCATCATCAGGAAGTTGGTCGGCACACCCAGCAGATGCGTGATGCCGAGGCTCTTGTCGCAGAGGAGTTCGAGGAAGAGCTTCGGATCGAAGCTGCGCATCACCACATTGCAGCCGCCGGTATGGAAGGTCGGGTTGGCATAGACGTTGAGGCCGCCGGTATGGAAGGTCGGCAGAAAGACGAGATTCTTCGACTGGCCGGTCAGCGCCACCGTCATCGCGCAGTGGATCGCGTTGAACACGCACATCCGGTAGGTGATCTGTGCGCCCTTGGGCCGCCCCGTGGTGCCCGAGGTGTACATGATGGTCCAGACGTCATCGAGATCCGCCATCGGCGGATCGAGCCTGCCGTCGGCCGCCGCGATGCCGGCCTCGTAATCGCTGGCCCGGCCGTTCGCCAGCGTCGCCGTATGGCCCACGCCCGCCAGTTTCGCCACCGAAGCGGCCTCGGCAGCGAACTCGACGCCATGAACGATCACCTTCGGCGTCGCATCCTTGCAGATGAACTCGAGTTCGGGCACGGCGAGGCGCCAGTTCAGCGGCAGGAAGATCGCGCCCAGCCGACGGCAGGCGAACTGCAGTTCGAAGACGTCCGTATCGTTGTGCGACAGCACGGCCACGCGCTCGCCGGCGCCGATGCCGAAGGCCGACTTCAGCCACAGCGCGGCTCGGCTCACCCGCTCGTCGAACTGCGCGTAGGTGAAGCTGCGGCCGGAGCTCAGGTCCTGCGCGGCAGGAGCCCAGGGGGTGAAGCGGGCGTGATGGGTGATCCAGTCTTCCGCCGCAATCCCAGAAGCCATGTCGTTGTTTCCTCCCGATTTTCTGGCGGGAGCAGGATGCAAAGCGGACGCCTTCCAGGCAAGATGGGATTTCGACCCGGGCGGTCCCGCCTCAGGGCGCACCAAACAGCGCGCGCCAGCGCCCGCCCCACGACCCGGCGGCACGCCAGTCCGCCAGCATCACGCGCCAGCCGTGCAGCAGGATGACGAAGGGCTTGTCGGCGCGCACCTGCTGGCCCTTGAGGCCGAAGCGCAACGCCTCCTCCTTCGGGGCTTCGGCGAAGGTGCCGAACAGGCGGTCGAAGACGATCAGCACGCCACCGAAGTTGCGATCCAGGCAGGCGTCATTGCTCGCATGATGGACGCGGTGATGGGTCGGCGTGTTCAGTACCCATTCCAGCGGGCCGAGCTGCGGCGCCGCGGCAAAGTGCAGGAAGAACTGGTAGGCAAGGTTGAGGGCGAACATGACGCCGATCGCGATCGGCGGGAAACCGATCAGGGCCAGCGGGAGATAGAACAGCGACGCACCCAGCACATTGCCGCCCCAGCCGAGACGAATGGCGGCACTGAGGTTGAACAGCGTGGCGGAGTGATGAACGAGATGGGTCGCCCAGAACCAGCGCACACGATGCATGGCGTAATGGTGCAGGTAGTAGCAGAACTCTAGCCCCAGGAAGAGCCCCAGCCACGCCCAGGGCCCGGTCATCTCGATCCGGAGGGGACTGAGCCCCGCCGCCCAGACCAGCGGTAGGGCGGCGATGCCGCCGAGCGTCGCGTTCAATACCCGATTGCCGAGGGCGAGGAGGAGCGAGGTGCCTGTCTCCCGCCAGTCGTAGACGCGACGCCGGCGCAGGCGGCCATGGAGCATCTCGGCGGCGATCAGAAGGATCGTCGCGACCGGAAAGACGAAGCGCAGATAGTCCGCGACGCTCATCCTCACCACTCCTCAGCCGCGGCGTTCTTTCATCTTCTGGCTGGCCGCATCATAGGCGGCCTTGCAGTCCGGCGACAGTTCCGCGGCATGCGTCTGCATGCACTGCAGGATCTTGCCGCCGCCGGGCTGAACACCGGGACACAGCTTCTGCAGATCGGCGTTGCAGGCCTTGCGGAAACTCTGCGCCGTTTGCGCACCGGCGCTACCGCCCAGGACGGCGAGCGACAAGGCGAGGGCGGCGGCCAGGCAATGCGTGCGAGTGCTAGGTGCGGACATGCTGAACTCCGGAATGGAAAGAACGAGAAGAGAGGCTTCGGAGAGGAAGCGGCCGGCGGGCGCCTGCTCGGTCCCTGCGGGGGAACGGGGTCGCCGGTTGTGCGCGCCCGGCCGGTCCAGCCCGGCTCCCTCTCCGAACCAGTGGGCGGCGTCAATTCCCCGGGGTTACAGTGACCGTGCCACTGCGTTCAATGCTGCGTCCCTGCAGGCCTGTCGCCTCCTTGGAGTAGCTGTAGCTGCCGGGAGCCGTCTTGGTCACACTGCCGGAGCGCTCGGCGGCCTTGCCGTTCGGACCGGTCACGCTCTGCTCGCGGCTGCAGGTACCGCCAGCGCAGCTCTTGCTGGTCTGGCCGGAGTAAGTGCCGCGCTGAGTAGTGACGGTGGAGCTGCGGTCCCGCGCTTCGGCGGCGGTGCTCAGGATGGGGCCGGCGAGGGTGGCGAACGAAAGGCCGGTGATGAGGGCGGCACGGCGCATTGACGTCATGGTCGGGGCTCCTTGCTTGCAATCCGCGTGATCGGTGCACTGCGGCGGATGGGAGCACCCTGGGCCCGCGACATTGCCCGGGTAGGGCAGCCACGTATCAACATGTAACAAATGGAAACAGCAAGAATCGGCCGATTGTGGCCGCGGCGACTGCGGCTAGAGTGCCCACATGAACCTGCCCCTGATCCTTGTTGTCGAGGATGATCGCGAGATCCGCGAACTGCTTGCGCAATTCCTGCAGCAGGAGGGTTTCGCGGTAGAGACGGTCGAGAGCGGCGGCGCCCTCGACCAGGCGCTGCCGCGCCTGAAGCCGGACCTCCTGGTGCTCGACCTCATGCTGCCCGGCGAGGACGGCTTCTCAATCTGCCGGCGGCTGCGCCAGAAGACCGACCTGCCGATCGTGATGCTGACCGCCAAGCGCGAGGATATCGACCGCATTATCGGGCTGGAACTCGGCGCCGATGACTACCTGGGCAAGCCTTTCCACCCGCGCGAACTGCTGGCGCGCATCCGCGCCGTCCTGCGGCGCACCGGCAAGGGCAGATCCGACCGCGAGCCACCACGGCGCCGCTTCAGCTTCCCGGGCTTCGTCGTCGACCTGGATGCCCGGCGGCTGGAGACCGACGCGGGCCAGCCCGTGGCCCTCACCTCGGCGGAGTTCGACCTGCTCGCCTGCTTTGTCGAACACCCCCGGCGCGTCCTGTCGCGCGACCAGTTGCTCGACTGGACCCGGGGGCGCGCGGCCGAGCCCTGGGACCGGACCATAGACGTCACCGTCAGCCGCCTGCGCCGGCGCCTTGAGGCACTGGGAGACGAGGCGGCCGCGCTGATCAGCACCGTGCGCAACAGCGGGTATCTGTTCACCGCGGAGGTCAGGGACGCCGGATGATGGCGCGGCTGGGGTTCGTCGCCCGCGTCGCCCTGATCGTGCTGGTGGTGCTCGGCACGGTGCAGCTCATGGTCGTCGGCTTCTACTACGCCGAACGCGACCGGGCGACCGACGCCGGCTTCCGCCTGCCGCTACCCGATCAGGCCGCTGCGATGATTGCGCTCCTCGACGGTGCGGGCGCGAACGAACGCGCTCTCCTCCTGCGCGCGCTGAACGGCACCGGGCTCGGCGTGGAGATCCTGGCCGATCGGCCCGCAATGACGGCGCGCGATCGCGCCATGCCGCAGATCGAGGCTACGGTGCGACGCTACCTCGCCGCGGCTTCGCCCGATCATCGCGCCGATCGCCCGGTCTCGGTCTGGAGCCGTTCGCGCGACCATCACTGGTCAGAGCACTTTCCCCGGTTGCGCGGGCTGTTCGGGCAACGCCTGCGCATCATCACGGAACTGCGCTCCGGCGGCTATCTGGAGATCGAGGCCGAGGGCGATCTCGCGAGCCGCGTCCTCGGGCTGCCGGTCGGCTTCTTTGCCGGCCTGGTCGGCTTCCTGGCCGCCGGCCTCGCCCTTCTCGTCGTCGCCCGCGAGATGCGACCGCTCTCGCGGCTCGCGAAGTCCGTCGAGTCCTTCGGTACCGCCGGTGCGCCGGCCCCGGTGGCGGAAGCCGGAGCGCGGGAGGTGCGGGTCCTGATCCGCGCCGTCAACCGCATGCAGGACCGCATCGGCGCGCTCTTGGAAAGCCGCCGCTTCGTGCTGGGTGCGCTGTCGCATGATCTCGGCACTTTCCTTACCCGCCTCAGGCTGCGGATCGCGCTGATCCCAGACCAACTCACGCGCGAACGCGCCGATCGCGATATCGAGGACATGCAGGCCCTGGTCGAAGATGCGCTCGCCTTCGCCAAGGCTTCGTTCGGCACCGATGGCGCGGGCCAGGCCGATCTCGCGCGCATCGTCCGCCGGGAGGTCGAGGAGAATCTGGCCATGGGCAAGGCGGTAACGCTGGAAGCGCCGGCGGAACCGGTGCGCGTTCCCGGCAGCGCGCTGGCGCTCGGCCGCGTCATCGCCAACCTGATCGACAACGCCGTGAAGTACGGCGGCGAGGCAATCGTATCGCTCCGCCTCGAAGGCACCGATGTGGTGCTTCGGGTCGAGGATCGCGGCCCCGGAATTCCGTCTGCCGAGCGCGAGCGCATTTTCGAGCCGTTCCAGAGGATCGAGACGTCGCGCAACCGCGAACAGGGCGGGGCGGGCCTCGGCCTTGCCATCGCCCGGCAGGTGATCGGCAGTCTGGGCGGGCGGATCGGTGCGTCGGAACGAGCGGGCGGTGGTGCCTGCATCTGGTTCTCGCTGCCTCGTCGGGCCTGAAGCCAAGCCTCGTTTTCGCCTAGCTTCGGCAACCATTTGGTCAGTATCGCGTTGTATCTTCGGTCTGTCGGGGTGTTCGGGGGCCGGAATAGTGGAGGTCTTTGAATGCTTTATTGGATGCATGAGTTACAGCACCTGGCCCTGGCGCCGACGCGGCTCGCCGCTGACATGATGAGCCAGGCGCTCCGCAACCCGTTCAACCCTTTCACCCACACCCCGTTGGCGAAGAATCTCGTTTCCGCCGCCAGTGTCTTCGAGCAGGTGACCCGCCGGCACAAGAAGCCGGAATGGGGCCTTTCCAGCACCGTCATCGACGGTGTCGAGGTGCCGGTTACCGAGGAAGTCACAGTGACTCGCACCTGGGCACGATTGATCCATTTCCGCCGCGAGACCAAACGCAACGATCCGAAGCTGCTGATCGTGGCGCCGATGTCGGGCCACTACGCGACGCTGCTCCGTGGAACCGTCGCCACGATGCTGCCCGACCATGACGTCTATGTCACCGACTGGAAGGACGCCCGGCAGATCCCGATGGCCGCCGACCAGTTCAACATGTCGGATTTCGCCGATTATGTGATCGACTTCCTGCACGCGCTCGGGCCCAATACCCATGTCCTCGCGGTGTGCCAGCCGGCGGTGCCGGTCTTCGCCGCCGTCTCGATCATGTCGATGTGGCGCGATTCCTGTGCGCCCGCGACCTTGACGCTCATCGGTGGGCCGATCGACACGCGCGAGAACCCCACCGCCGTCAACAGACTGGCGGAGGAGCATCCGATCTCCTGGTTCGAGGAGAACGTGATCGCCACCGTGCCGCCGCCCTATCCCGGCATGTTCCGCAAGGTCTATCCGGGCTTCATCCAGCTCACCAATTTCGTTTCGATGAACCTCGATAAGCACATGGCCTCGCTCGGCAACCTGTTCGACCACCTGGTCCAGGGGGACGAGGAAGCCGCATCCGAGAAGCGCGACTTCTACAACGAGTATCTGGCGGTGATGGACCTGCCCGCCGAATTCTACCTGCAGACCGTCGCCACCGTGTTCCAGCGCCATGCGCTGCCGAAGGGCGAGATGATGGTCCGCGCGCACGCGGTCGAACCGCACCACCTCACGGGCACCGCCGTGATGTGCGTGGAGGGCGAGTTGGACGACATCTGCGGCGTCGGCCAGACCAAGGCGGCGCTGAAGCTGACCACCGATCTCGACAGCGACCGCAAGGCCTACTACCTGCAGAAGGGTGCCGGCCATTACGGTGTGTTCAACGGCGGCAAGTTCCGGCGCGAGATCGCGCCGCGGATCAAGGCCTTCATTCGTGACCACGACCAGCAGATGGGCGCCAAGCGGCGCAAGCTGGTCGCCGTCTCCGGCAGCCGCAAGGCCGCCTGAGGCTCAGCGCGCGGGCGTGCGCCGGTAGTCGGGCCAGAACAGCGTTCCGGCCCGCGCCTCGCCGCCGCCGAGCCCGATCGGCACCCCGTCGGCGCGCCAGCACGAGGCGCCCACCATGCTGCCGTCCGGCTCGAACTGGATGGCGCACATGCCACCCGCGACATGCGGCACGCTCACCACCGGATGACCAAGGTCGCCGACGCCCCGCCGCACCTCGGCGCCGAAGCCTTCCTCCAGTTCCGCATCCTGTCCTTGCGTCCAAACGCGCGGGGCCTCCACCGCTTCCTGCAGGCTCATGCCGTGGTCGATCAGGTTTACGACGGCCTGCATCGCCGAACCGTAGAGCCTGGGTCCGCCGGGCAGGCCGAGCGCGTAGCGGGGCTTGCCGCCCTGGTAGATGATGGTGGGTGACTGGGTGCTGGTGATGCGCTTGCCCGGCACCAGCGACAACGCATTCCCCGGATGCGGATCGAACAGGTACATGTAGTTGTTGGGGATGATTCCGGTGCCCGGGATCATGATGCGGGCACCGAACAGGCTGTTGATGGTCTGGGTCGAGGTTATGATCATCCCCTCGCCGTCGGCCACGGTCACATGCGTGGTATTGGCCGATTCGTTCGACAACACCTGGGCGGTGAAGCTGCCGGCGCGCTGCAGGTCGATCTCGGCGCGGCGCTGGTTCGCATAATCCTTCGACATCAGCCGCGCGATCGGCACGTCGACGAAGGCGGGGTCGGCGGTGCTGGCGCGGCGGTCCGACGCGGCGATCTTCAGCGCCTCCAGCAGCAGATGCACGCCCCGGGGCGTGCCGAAGCCGATTCCGGCGATATCGAATCCCTCGAGCAGGTTCAGCATCTGGGCGATATGCACGCCCCCCGAACAGGGCGGCGGCGGACCCACCACCTCGAAGCCGCGGTATTGCCCGCGCACCGCCGTGCGGTCGATGGTGCGATAGGCGTTCAGGTCCTCGAAGCGCAGGAACGATCCCTGTTTCGCCAGTTCCTCGGCGGCGATCCGTCCCAACGCTCCCTCATACATCGCCTTCGGCCCTTCGGCGGCGATGGTGCGCAGCGTATCGGCATAGGCGCCCTGCAGCACCCGCTCGCCGGGCTTGAGCGGCGCGCCGCCAGGCAGGAAGACGGATGCGATCGCCGGGTCGCGCAGCATGTCGGCGGCATTGGCCTCGATCGCGCCGACCAGATAAGACGAGGCGGGGTAGCCTCTCGAGGCATGGCGGATCGCCGCCTCGGTGACGGTGGCGAGGTCGAGCCGGCCGAAGCGCGTGAGCGCCTCGCACCAGCCCATCAGGTTGCCGGGGACGGCGACCGCCCCCGCCCCCACCGCATTGGCCCGGCCCTCCACTTCCATATAGGTCGGCCAGGTGTCGGAGATCGGCTTGTAGCTGTCCGGCTTTGCGCTCGCCGGCGCCAGCGCCAGCCCGTCCAGCACGACCTCCTTGCCGTCGGGCAGGCGGATCAGCGCGGTGCCGCCGCCGAAGATGCCCACCATCATCGGTTCCACCACCGACAGGGTGAAAAGCGCGGCGATGGCGGCATCCACTGCGTTGCCGCCGCCGGCCAGCATTTCCGCCCCGGCGGCCGAGGCGAGCGGATGGTTGGTCACCACCATGCCGCGGCGCCCCGTCGCCGGCCGCTTCTCGCATTCGAAGGTCGCGCCGGCGCGGCTGCGCCATGTGTCACGCTGCATGATCGGATTGCCCCCAACGGAATCGACAGGCGAGACTAGCATCGGCCGGCGATATCTCTCGACAGGCACGGCCCCGGCAGCGTGGAATGCGACCGATGCCACCCCCGCATGCCATTGCTCCCCGCACCCTTCTCGCCCTCCAGGCCTTCGAACTCGCCGCGCGATCGGGCTCGTTCAGGACCGCGGCGACAGAGCTGCGCCTCACGCCCTCGGCGATCAGCCACCGCATCAAGGGGCTGGAGCGGATGCTGGGCGAAGCGCTGTTCGACCGCCATCCCCGGGGGGTGACACCGACAGCGGCGGGAGTGCGGCTCGCGTCTGCCACGGGCCGGGCCTTCGGCGAACTCTCGCGGGCGCTGGCTCAATCCGGCGGCGACACCAGGTTGCGGCTTTCCGCCGTTCCGATCGTCGCCTCGCACTGGCTGCTGCCCATTCTCGGCCGATTCTTCGACAAGCATCCCGGGCTGACGCTGCAGGTCGAGGCCAGCACGCGCAATGCCGATATGGAAGCGGGCCTCGTCGATGTCGCGCTGCGCTACGGCAAGGGCCAATGGCCGGGCCTCGTGGCCGACCGGATCATGACACTCTCCTTCGTCCCAGTGACCGCTCCGGACCTGTCGCGCCGGCTGAAATTGAAGACCGATGCCGACATCGCCCGGGCACCATTGATCCGCATTTCCCCTTTCGGGCCCGCCTGGTCGGCCTGGGCCGCGGGCGCCGGCCTCGACCCTGCCTCGCTTTCCGAGAAGGGCGCGATCGAGGTCGACGGCGCCGGTGCGGCGCTGCGGGCCGCCGCCCACGGCCTCGGCGTGGCGCTCGCCTTCGACCCGCTG
>JALHMN010000074.1 GCA_022844005.1 bacterium
GGTCGAGCGCTTCGTAGATCGCGGTCGGTTGCAGCTTGCCTTTCACCCTTATGAGATCGAGTTCCCGCACGATGCCGGGCGACTTTGCCTCGGCTATGGTCTCACCGGAAAGCAGGATCGACGTGCCGTAGTGCTTGTTGGCGCTTTCCAGCCTCGCTGCGAGGTTCACGCTGTCACCGATTACGGTGTAGTCCATCCGCTTCTCGGACCCGATCGACCCGGCGAGAACCGGCCCAGTCGCGAGGCCGATGCCGATATCGATGGCATCGAGATTCTTCTCCCGGCGCCGGATATTCAGCACGCGCAGCGCCGTCAGCATCTCGTTGGCGACGCGAAGGGCATTGTCGGCGTCGTTGCCGGATGACATCGGCGCGCCGAAAGTGGCCATGATCGCATCGCCGATGTACTTGTCCAGAATGCCGCCGTAGCGGAAAACGACCTCCACCATGTCCGAGAAATATTCGTTCAGCATGGTGACGGTCTCGCGCGCTGTCATGCGCTCGACCAGCGTGGTGAATTTACGGATATCCGAAAACAGCACGGTCGCGACCTGGGATGTCCCCTGCGTGACATCCGTGCCGTCCTCCAGGATCTTTTCGACGACTTCTTTCGCCATATAGCGCGACATGGTCGACCGCACCCGCTTCTCGCGGGTGATGTCCTCGAAGATCAGCATGTAGCCGATGGTGGCGCCCTTCAGATCGTTGAGGGGGGCTACGGTCAGGTTGACGGAGGCGGTGCCGCCTTCCGGGAGCTTCAAGTCGGTATCGGCGTGATAGTCGCTGCCGGTGGTCCGGCCGACATAGTCGAGACTGCGCAGGATCCAGGGATTGCTGTCGGCGAATATATCGACGATCGGCTTCTGCTCGGCCTGGCCCTGGGCCAGTCGCAGCAGTTTCTCCGCCGCCTCGTTCATCTTCACGACGCGGCGGTTGCGGTCGAGCGTCACCACGCCGTTGGTGAGCGATTTCAGGATGCTTTCGTTGTAGTTCTTCAGTTCCATCACATCGGCGAAGAGCCGCGCATTGGCGATGGCGATGGCGATCTGTGCCGAGAAGGCCTTGAGGCGGCGGATGTCCTGCGCGCTGAAGGCGCCGCCGCGCTTGTTCAGGACCTGCAGCACGCCCACCGGGCCACCGTAGCGGTCGTCCACCGGCAGGCAGAGGATGTTGCGGGTGCGATAGCCGGAGCGGCGATCGACTTCCTGGTTGAAGCGGGCATCGGCATAGGCATCCGGGATGTTCTGCACCCGGCCCGAGGAAAAGGCGGCGCCGGCGATACCCGCATCGGCCGGGATGCGGATTTCGGCCATTTCCTCCTCCCCGCTGCCGGAGGCGACCTTGGACCACAGCTGCTTGTTGTCCTCGTCGAAGAGGAAAAGCGTGGCCCGCTCGGCATCGAGGAGCTCGGTCGTCGCGGTCACGATGCGGCCGAGCAGCGTGTCGAGCTTGAGATCGGAGGAGATCGCCTCGCTGATCTCGAGCAGCTTCACCTCCTCGGCGCGGGCGCGTTCCAGGGTTTCATAGAGGCGGGCGTGTTCCAGCGCCGCCGCCGCCTGGGCGCCGATCGCCTCCAGCAGGCTGCGATCGGCATCGGAGAAGCGGCCCGAGCGCCGGTTCAGCGTCTGGGCGACGCCGACGACCTTGCGCGAGGGGTCGCGGAGCGGCACGCAGAGGATGTCGCGGGTGCGGAATCCGGAGCGCTTGTCGACGTCCTGGTTGAAGCGGGAATCGGCATAAGCATCGGAAACGATTGCGCTTTCGCCGGAGCGGAAGACGGAGCCGGCGATGCCCGCGCCGGCCGGGATGCGGATTTCGGTGACGCCCTCGCCCGACATCACGCGGCTGAAGAGTTCATCCGTATCGGGATCGTGCAGGAACAGCGAGGCGCGTTCGGCATCCATCAACTCGGCGATCAGCGCGATCATTTCCGGCAGCAACCGGTCCAGCGACAGCGTGCTTGAGAGGGTGTTAACCACTTGAGTCAGCTGGGAAAGCCGGCGGATGGCCGCGGCCGCCTCGCCGGCCAGCGCAGAATCGGCGGCGAGCGCGCGCGCCAGCGCGTCGGTCTCGGCCGCGTCCAGGCCGCGCTGGAAGGCGAGCGCGATCAGGCTGGAAGGAGTCTGCGTCATTCGGTCCCCTTATGGGGAGATAGTATCCCTCATTGGACCACGCAATCCACCGTCGCTCGACCGTCCTTCACCTTGACCACGATCGCCCCGTATCCTCCTGCGCGGCGGCAGCGGAGACGGGAAACAACATGCGTCTGGTGTTAATCACGGTGCTGGGCCTGCTGGTGGTGACGGCCGCCGGTCTGGTGATCGGGTCGCGCCTGGTCGAGCGGGCGGCCGAACGCGCCTTCCCGGCGACCGGGCGCATGGTGGAAGCGGGCGGGGGGCAGCTGCATGTCCTGGATGGCGGCCGGCCGGACCGGCCGGCGGTGGTGCTGATCCACGGGGCCAATGGCGCGGTGGGCGACTGGGCGGGGGTGACGGCGCTGCTGGGAGACCGGTTCAGGGTGCTGGCCGTCGACCGGCCGGGACATGGCTACAGCCCGCGGCCGGGTCCCGGACCGTGGACGGCGACCGAGCAGGCGGCGGCGATCCGCGAGGGGCTGCAGGCGCTCCAGGTGAAGCGGCCGATCCTGGTCGGCTTCTCCCTGGGCGGGACTGTCGCCACGGCCATGGCGCTGGACCATCCGGAGGAGGTGGCGGGCGTGGTGACCAGCGGGTCGCCCTTCGCCGACTGGACGACGGGGGTCAACATCGCCTACCGGCTGCCGACCTGGCCGGTGATCGGACCCGCCTTCGCCTATGGCCTGGCGCCGCTCGCCGGCAAGGCGCTGGGGGATGCCTGGGCGGCCCCCGCCTTCACACCGGAGGCGCCGACCGCGAGTTTCGCGAAAGCGCCCTGGCCGCTGGCGCTCCGGTCCACGACCTATCTCGCCAATGCCGAGGACATCGCGGGACTGAGCGATTTCCTCGCCATCCAGAAGAGGCGCTATCCCGGCTTCAAGCCGCCCATCGTGATCATCCACGGCGACGGCGACCAGGTGGTGTCGCTCTCCATCCATGCGCGGTACACAGCGGGGGTGATCCCCGGCGCGGTATTGCAGGTGGAGAAGGGGGCGGGACACATGATCCCCTATACGCGGCCGGAGGTGATCGCGGCGGCGGTGGAGCGTCTCGCCGGTTCGCGATAGACGGTGTTCCACCTTTTGTGCATTGCGCCGGGCACCCCGCCTTGCCCAGTCTGGGGCGAGGGCGCGCGTGCCTTCGCGGAGCAGGAGCAGATAACCATGAGCACGGTCACCACGAAGGACGGCACGCAGATCTACTACAAAGACTGGGGTCATGGCCCGGTCGTGGTGCTGAGCCATGGCTGGCCGCTCTGTTCCGACAGCTGGGAATCGCAGGCGCTGCATCTCGCCCATAACGGCTTCCGGGTGATCGCGCATGATCGGCGCGGCCATGGCCGGTCGACCCAGTCCTGGGACGGCAACGAGATGGACACCTATGCCGACGACCTGGCGGCGGTGATCAATCACCTGAACTTGAAGGACATCGCCATCTTCGGCTTCTCCACCGGCGGCGGCGAGATCACCCGCTATATCGGGCGGCACGGCACATCGCGGGTGGCGAAGATCGGCCTGATCTCGGCGGTGCCGCCGCTGATGCTGAAGACCGACAGCAACCCCGACGGCCTGCCCGTCGAGGTGTTCGACGGCATCCGGGCCGGTTCGATCGCCGACCGTTCGCAGCTCTACAAGGACATCGCCGGCGGCCCGTTCTTCGGCTTCAACCGCCCGGGCGCCAAGGTCAGCCAGGGGATGATCGATTCCTTCTGGCTGCAGGGGATGATGGCGGGCCACAAGAACGCCTATGACTGCATCAAGGCCTTCTCGGAGACCGACTTCCGCGAGGACATGAAGAAGTTCGACAAGCCGACGCTGCTGCTGCACGGCGACGACGACCAGATCGTGCCGATCGTGGCGGCGGCGCAGGCGGGGGCGAAGATCGTCAAGCACGCCACCTTGAAGATCTATCCGGGCGCCCCGCACGGATTGACCGACACGCACAAGGATCAGCTCAACGCCGACATGCTGGCCTTCCTGAAGAACTGACCGGTGAGAAGCCGCGCTTCCGGCCTGGAAGCGCGGCCGAGGTCACGGAGATGTCTCCTCAAACGGTCGGTATCGTGCCGCCGTCGATGACGTACTCCGCGCCGGTGATGCTCGCGGCGCGGTCGGAAGCGAGAAACGCGATGAGGTTTGCGACTTCCTCGGGCCTCGAGGGCCGGCCGATCGGAATGCCGCCGAGCGCGTTCATGATGATCTGCTTGCCGCCTTCATGGTCGACGCCCGCGCTCTTTGCGATGCGTTCAGTCAGGTCGAGGGCCGCCTCGGTTTCGATCCAGCCCGGCGACACGCGCACAACGCGCACGCCCTTGGGCGAGATCTCCTTCGAGAGACTCTTGCTGTAGGTGGAGAGCGCCGCCTTCGCGGCCGCATAGGCGGTCGTCGCCTCCGACAGCGGCAGCCTGCTCTGGATCGAGGTCACATGAATGACGACGCCGCGGCCCCGTTCGATCATGGCGGGCACGAGCGCGCGGTCCAATCGCACGGCGGGCATCAGGTTGAGATCGAGCTCTTTCGCCCATTCGGTATCGCTCAGCTCAGCGAAGCCGCCGGCCGGCGCCGTCGAGCCGCCGAGCATGTGCACCAGGATGTCGATGTCTCCCAGGCGCTCGCGCGCCGCGGCGGCGAGGTCCGCGCAGCCTTGGGCAGTGGTGAGATCGGCGGCGACGAACAGGGCCTCGGGGATCGCAGCCGGCCGTGATCGCGCCGTCGTCAGCACGCGCGCGCCGAGTTCACGAAAGAGCGCGACAGTCGCCGCGCCCGCGCCGCGTGTGCCCGACGTGATCAAGGCGCGTTTGTCCTGGAGCTGGAGAAAGCCGCTCATGCAGCGATCTCCAGCGCGGTAATCCGTCCATCTGAGAGCTGGAAGGCGAAGGTGAAGAGAGCCGGGCTGCCCGGAAACCGGCCGGTCACCCTGGTGCGGACAATGGCGAGGCCGCGTTCCTCCAGGATCTCGCAAGGCGCGGCCTTGTGGCGATACTGCGCCTTAGCGGCGCGCCACCACGCCGCGATGGCGTCATGACCGGCATGCGTCCTGCCATCGTCCGTGACGATGGCCCCGGGCGCGAAGGCGTCCATGGGAGGGGCATCGCCGAAGGCCATGTCTGCGTCGAAGTAAGTTTGGACCGGCGCCGGTAGCTTCATGTTCGTCCCTCCGATGAATGCATCCATCGCCAAAAGCTAGGCATCGACCGATATCCTGAAAAGAGGGATAAATTGGGATATTCAATCACGAATATCGGGATAATTGGGACGATGTACCGGCCTGGACTGAGCGACCTCGACGCTGTCGTCGCCATTGCCCGTGAGGGTTCGTTTCGCGGTGCGGCCCTGGCGCTCGGCATGTCGACGACGGCGCTGAGCAGCGCGGTCGCGAAGCTGGAGGCAAATCTCGGCGTGCGCCTGTTCAACAGAACGACGCGCAGCGTCTCTCCGACCGACGCCGGCCGCGTCTTCGTCGAACAGGTGAGGCCGGCCCTGCAGGACATTCATGGCGCCATGGACGGCGTTCGTTCGCAGCAGACGACGCCATCCGGGACGTTGCGCATCAACGCATTCGCCGCGGGGGCGCGAGAAATCATCGCGCCGCTGGTTCTGGAATTCCTGCGCCGCCATGCCGAGGTGCATGTGGATCTGGTGACCGAAGGCCGGCTGGTCGACATCGTCGCCGAGGGATTCGATCTGGGCCTGCGCCGGGCGGACCTCGTGCCCGCCGACATGATCGCGGTCCCGCTCGGCCGGTTGCAGCGCTACGCCGTCGTCGCTTCCCCAGGCTATTTCAAGCAGCATCAAAAGCCTCGCACGCCGGCGGATCTCCTAGGGCATCGTTGCATTCGCACCCGTCTGCCGAACGGGGCGCTGTTCAGGTGGCATTTCGAAAAGCGCGGGGAAGCGGCCCAGATCGATGTGAATGGGCCAATCACCCTGGACGAAGCCAGTCTTGCGCGCGCGGCGGTTCTGGAAGGCGTGGGCGTCGGCTTGTTCCTGGAGCAGGATGTGCGTGCCGATATGGCGGCCGGGCGCCTCACCCGCGTGCTGGACGACTGGACACCGCCGCTCGCAGATCTCTGCCTCTATTATCCGGGCCGGCGCAATCCATCAGCCGCCCTGAAGGCGTTCATCGGCCTGGCCCGCGCACTCGGCAGGAAAACGAAATCATAGTGTTTGGGGCCGGAATTCGTGTCGTTTGCGGCGAGGTGACGCGCTATATCCGAGCGCCAACGAAAGTCGGCGCCGCGTTTGGCGCGGCGCCGATCGACATGCCGGAATCTTCAGCGGCAATCGGGGCCGCGGATCACTTCGCGGCGAGATAGTCGTCGATGACCTTGGCGTCGTTCGACTTCACCGTCATCCGGTTGGGGCCGGCGCCGATGCGGGTGATGACGACCTTCGGTTCCTGGTTCTTGGCGACGAGGGCGGCGTCCTTGTCGCCCGCCTTCAGCACCCAGAGCCGGCCGTCATGCACATGGGTATAGAAGCCGGTCTTGGCGTAAGGGTCCTTCGGCTCCATCGCGCAGGCGGCGAGGATGGCCATGGAAGCGGCGGCGGCAATCGTCAATAGGCGCACGAGATCGGTCTCCCCTTAGGTGCAATCCACGCGCACCGTCATAGGGTTGGATTGTGACAGGACGATTGCGGTTCGGCGCTTGCCCCTCAGCGCAGGAATTCCGGCGAGATCAGACTGGGCAGGAAGAGGGATATCTGCGGCCACATGATGACGAGGCCGAGGACGAGGAACATCGGCACCAGCATGATGCCGACATCGCGCAGCGCATCGCGCATGCGGATGCCGGCGATCGCGCAGGCGATGAGCAGGCAGAGGCCGTAGGGCGGCGTCACCAGTCCGAAGGCCAGCGAGACGATGCCGACCATGGCGAAGTGTACCGGGTCCATCGAAACCGCCTTGGCGAGCGGCTCCAGGATCGGGGCGCAGATGATGATGGCGGGGATGGCGTCGAGGAAGCAGCCGACGACCAGGAAGACGAGCGAGATGAAGAGGCCGGTGGCGAGGAAGCCCATGTCCCAGGCGGAGACCCCGGTGAGGATCGCCTCGGGTATCTTGTAGTAGGCGAGCAGCCAGCCGAAGCAGGAAGCGGTGCCGACGCAGAACAGCGTGATGCCGGCGAGCTTGCCGGTATCGACCAGGGCCGCCCACAGCCCCTTCGCATCCATCTCGCGATAGACGAGCAGCGACAGCACGCCGGCATAGAGGACGGCGATGCAGGCCGATTCCGTCGCCGTGAACCAGCCGAAGATCTTGCCGCCGATGATGATGCCGGGCGTCATCAAAGCCGGGATCGACACCCAGGCGGAACAGAAGAAGTCGCGCCAGCTGGCGCGCGGATAGGTCTGATAGCCTCGCGCCTTGGCATAGCCGTGCACGGTCGCCATCTGGGCGAGCGCGATCAGCAGGCCCGGCAGCATGCCTGCCAGGAAGAGGGCGCCGATCGAGACGGTGAGGATGCCGCCCCAGACGATCATCAGGATCGAGGGCGGCACGATGACGGCCATCACGGCCGAGACGGCGGTGATGGCGACCGAGAAGGACAGGTCGTAGCCCTCGCGCGTCTGCGCCTCGATGAAGATCTTCGACTGGCTGGCGGCGTCGGCGGTCGAGGAGCCGGAGATGCCGGCGAAGAACAGCGACAGCACCACGTTGATCTGGGCGAGGCCGCCGGGGAAATGGCCGACCATGGTGCGCGACAGGCGCATCAGCCGCTCGGTGGTGCCGCCGGCGTTCATCAGGTTGGCGGTGAGCAGGAAGAAGGGCACGGCCAGCAGGATGAAGGAGTTGTAGGCGTTGAAGGTCTCCTGCATCAGCGTCATCGTGTCGAGGCGCGGCTCGATGATCAGGGCGGGCAGGCAGGCGAGGCCGAGCGCGAAGGCGACCGGCACGCGCATGAACATGAGCAGGAAGAAGAGGCCGAAGAGGATGAACGCCGCCATGCCCGGCGACAGGACCGCGCCGGTCATGCGCGGCTCCCGGCGATGGTGGCGAGATCGTCCCAGACCTGTTCGCCGAGGAAGACCATCCAGGTGACGCCGGTGACCGGCCAGGCCACGTGGATCAGCCACAAAGGCAGCTCGGCCAGTTCCGATGTGCGGTTCCAGGCGAACCCGGTGAACTGGATTCCGGCGGTGACGAAGACCACCGCCGCGCCGAGGACGCCCAGCCGGCCGAGGAGCCTTGCCATCGCCTCGGCCCGCCGCCCCATCCGCGGCCAGACATCGACTTCGAAATGCGTCGCTTCACGCACACCGATCATGGCGCCGGTCATGATCGTCCAGATGAAGAGGAAGCGCGCCATCTCCTCGGTCCAGATGTAGGACGGGATCAGCGCGGTGTAGCGCGAGAAGATCTGCAGGCTGACCGGAATCACCAGGAGCGCAACCGAAAGCGCCAGGGCCGCGGTGAGGAAGGCGGAGTAGATTGCGGTGAAGCGGCGCCACGGGCCGGGCCGAGGCTGGTGCGAGGCATCGGTCATAAGGAACTCGAACGCTCGATGAGACGAAAATGCGGCCAGGAGGATCGTCCCGGCCGCAATCGATCGGGCGGTGGGGCCCGTTATTTCAGCGCGACGATCTTCTGGTAGATCGCATCGGCGCCGATCTCCTTGGCATAGGCGGCCATGACCGGCTCCACCAGCTTCGCCATCTCGGCGCGATCCTTGAACGGAACGCGCTTCAGCTTGCCGGCCTTCTCCAGCGTCTCGAGCTTCTGCGCGTCTTCCGAGGATTCGAGCTTGCGGCCGTGCGCCCCGGCTTCCTTGCCCGCCTTCATGATCGCCGCCTGCAGGTCGGCGGGAAGCGCCTTGTAGGTCTTGGCGGAGAAGCAGATCGGCCGCACGGTGATGGCATGTTCGGTGAGGGCCAGATGCGGCGCCACCTCGTAGAACTTCATCGATTCCACGCCGGCCGCCTCGTTCTCGCCGGCCGAGATGACGCCGTTCTGGATGCCGTTGTAGACCTCGTTATAGGCGATGACGGTGGGCGACATGCCGACCGCGGCGAAGGTCTTCGACCAGATCGGCGCGCCCTGCACGCGCACCTTCAGCCCCTTGATCTCGGCCAGCGTGCCCATCGGCTTGTTGATGAAGATGTTGCGCACGCCGCCGCCGGCATAGCCGATCAGCATGACGCCGGCCTTGTCGGCGACCTCGTCGGCGACCGGCTTCAGGATGTCGGCGTCGAGCACCTTGTTCCAATGGTCGAGGTCGCGGAAGAGGAAGGGCGCGTCGATGAAGGGCGCGGCCTTGGAGAAGGTCGACATATGCGCCGGCGAGACGATGCCGTAATCCACCGCCTTGCCCTGCGCCATGTACTCGAAATACTGCTTCTCGAGGCCGAGGGCGGAGTTGCGGTGCAGCACGAAGTTGATCGGCTTGCCGTAGTACTGCTTGACCAGCTCCTCGAACTTGAGGAGCGCGCGGTTGAATGCATGCTCGTCGTTGAACTGCACGGCGCCGTTCAAGGTGATGGCGCCTTGTGCCTTCACGATGGCGGGGAAGCCGGTGAGGGACGCGACCGCGGTCGCGCCGAGGCCAGCGAGGACTGTCCTGCGTCGCATGATGTTTCATCTCCCTGCGGCGCCGTTGTGGCGTCCGTTGTCGATATCCCCGAAGGGGGAGTTGTACGATAACCCGACCAGTGCCGGCTTGCCAGCGGAACCTCGCGCGGATGCCGGCCGCGGCGGCGGTTCAGTCCAACCTGAAGCCCCTGGCGCGGACATAGGCGCCGAAATCGGCGCGTTCGGGCGTCGCGTACTGGCGGGCTTTGTCCTCCGACCAGCCGTAGAATTCGGCGTGGCCGAAGCGGGCTTCGTCGCGCTGCTGGCGATAGGGGAAGATGCCATGGCGCCGGCGGTCGTAGGCATCGACCCCGGCCTCGATGCCGGTTTCGTCGAAACGGTCGAGATGGACGCGGGCGGAGAGCGGCAGCCGCGCGCTCATATGGCCGGGATCGGCGGGCCAGCCGAGGCCGAGGCCGGCCACCGGGAAGACGTGATCGGGCAGGCCGCACCAGTCGGAAACCGCCGCGGCATGGTTGCGGATGGTGCTGATCGGGCAGCAGCCGAGGCCGGCCGCCTCGGCCGCGACGATGAAGGTCGCCATCACGATGGCCCCGTCCACGGCGGCGTTGAAGAAGGCGTCGAGATGATCGTTGGGAAAGGGCTTGCCGCGCCATTCGGCGATCTGGCGCTGGCGGCGGTTGTTGCCGAGGAAGAGGACCAGCGCCGGGGCGCCGGCGATCCAGGGCTGGTCCGGCAGCAGTGCGGCGATGCGGGCGCGCTTCGCCGCGTCGGCCACGATCAGGATGTCGCCCTGCTGCAGGTCGGACTTGGTCGGCGAGGCGAGGGCGGCGGCGGAGAGGAGCCGGAGCAGGCCGGGCTCGACCGGCTTCTCGGCGAAGCGGCGGATGACCCGGTGGTCGAGCAGCTTGCGGATCGTCTCCTTGCCCTCGGCGGGCGCTTCGATATCGGGGCGCTCGCCGAAGCGCTTCTCGATCAGGTCCAACAGATTGTCCATGCGCCGTCCTCCGCCTGATAGGCTTGCCCTGCCATCATAGGGGAGAGGCGCGCATATGAGCGGACGTCTGCTGGAGGGCCAGGTTGCCCTCGTCACCGGTGCCGGCCGGGGCCTGGGGCGCGCCTTCGCCGAGCGGCTGGCGGCTCTCGGCTGTCATATCGCCGTGCATGGCATGCGCGAGGCCGGACCATCGGAGTATGGTGGCGGCACGACGACGCTCAGCGACGTGACGGCCGAGATCGCCGCGCGCCACGGTGTCCGTACGGTGAAGATCCTGGGCGACCTGACACGGATGCCGGACATAGACCGCATGGTGGCGACGGCCGAGGCGGAGCTCGGGCCGATCGACGTCCTGGTCCACAACGCGGGCGGCGATATCGCGGCGGCGGGCGGCAAGCCCGATCCCAACGACGTCGTGCATATCAAGGAAGCCGATGTGCGCGCGGTGATCGAGCGCAACCTGTTCAGCACCATCTTCGTCTGCCAGAAGGTGGCGCAGGGCATGATGGAGCGTCGCCGCGGCCGCATCATCACCATCGGGTCGGTCGCGGCCTTCAAGGGGCGCACCACCGGGTCGATCTATGCGACGGCGAAGGCGGGGGCGCAGCACTTCACCCGCTGCCTCGCCGACCAGATGCGCCCCTTCGGCGTCACGGTGAATACGCTGGCCCCGGGCGACACCCGCACCGAACGCTTCCTCGCCACGCGGCCGGTCGATCCGGCGCGGCTGGTGGAGGAAGGCACGCTGGACCGCATCGCCACGGTGGACGAGGTGGCGCGCGTGGTGGAATTCCTGGCCGGGCCGATGGGGGCCTTCGTCTCCGGGCAGGTCGTCCGCGTGGACGGCGGCGGGCAACCCTGGGCGGCTTAGAACGCCTTGTTCAGGTATCGGCCCAGCGGCGCAGCAGGTTGTGATAGACGCCGGTGAGCTGCACCGCCGCCGGATGCTCGCCGATCGTCTGCCGCACGCCCTGGATCGCCTCGTCCAGGTCGAACAACAGGCTGCGCTTGCCGTCGTCGCGCACCATGCTCTGGATCCAGAAGAAAGAGGCCCAGCGGCTGCCCCGTGTGACCGGGGTGACGTTGTGCAGGCTGGTCGAGGGATAGACCACCATGTCGCCCGCCGGCAGCTTGACCGAATGGGTACCGTAGGTGTCCTGCACGACGAGTTCGCCGCCGTCGTAATCCTCGGGCGCGGTGAGGAAGAGGGTGGCCGAAACATCGGTACGCAGCCGGACCGGGGTTCCGGTGACGAAACGCACCGCGTTGTCGACATGCGCGTCGAAGCGCATGCCCGTGTCGTAGCGGTTGAAGAGGGGCGGGAAGACCTTCAGCGGCAGCACGGCCGAAGCAAACAGCGCCGACCGCGCCAGCCCCTTCAACACGATGTCGCCCAAAGCGCGTGCCTGCGGCGCGTCCTCGGGCACCTGGAGATTGAACTTGGCCTCGGCCGATTGCCGGCCCGCGGTGACACGGCCGTCGACCCAGACGGTCTCTTCAAGCTCCGCGCGGCAATGATCGACCTCGGCCGGTGTCAGAATGTTCGGGATATGGACGAGCATCGGCTTCGGGCCCGGAAATGGAAGGCGGGCCGCCGCGATGCGGCGCGCCCTTTCTAGCGGTGCGGCCGGGCGATCAGAAGTCGATCGCCGCGGTCAGGGTGAAGGTCCGCCCGGCGGAGAGCACCGCGCGGTTCGACCAGAGCTGGGTGAAATTCTCCCGATCGAGGAGGTTGTAGCCGTTCAGGTTGACCCTGAGGTTGTCGGTGAACTGGTAGGAGAGCAGGGCATCGACAGACAGGTCATAGGGCACCTCTCCCGTGTTGGCGGCGTTGGTGACCCGTGAGCTCTGATAGGTGAAGCCGCCGCCGATCAGGAGTTCGCGGGTGACCTGGTAGGTGGACCAGAGTGTCGCCGCGTGCTTGGCGGTGTATTGCGTCCGGTTGCCGGCATTGGCGCCAGACGTGGTTTCGGCGTCCAGATAGGTGTAGCCGGCGGAAACCTGCCATTCCGGCGTGATACGACCGGTGACGCCCAGTTCGAGCCCCTGGGTCAGTTCCGAGTCGCCGGAGGAGAGGATGGCGCCGGTGGTGGAATCGATATCGGTGTTGTTGTCGGTCTCGATCCGGAACAGCGAAGCCGAGGTTCCGAGGCGGCCGTCGAAGAAGCCGACCTTGGCACCCACCTCGAAGATCTGATGCTCCTCCGGGTCCAGAGCCGATGTGTTCTGGCCACCCTGGAACGGGTTGCCGATCGGCGCCGAGGAGATGAGGGCCGCCGGCGGGCGCGATGACCGGGCCCAGGAGGCGTAGTAGGTCTGGTTGGCGTCCGGTTCGAAGACGAGGCTCGCCTTCGGATTGAACATGGTGGCCTTGCTCTCGACATCGCTGTCGGTGCCACCGGTGGTGCCGTTGAAGCCTACGGCGCGAGCCCGGTAGTCGTCGATACGCAGGCCGGCGATCAGCGACAGCTGATCGATGACCCAGAACCTTTCGCTGGCGAAGAGACTCAGTTGGGTGGCGGAGGCTTCGCGGCGCGAATTCGCTCCGGCGGAGGGGATGAAGGTATATCCGTTGGTATTGGCGCCGCTGGGATCGAACAGGCTGGTGCCGGGCTTGCCGCCGACCACCGTTCCGGCCTGGTTGGTGTTGTTCTCGTAGACGATGTCGAAGCCGCCCACGAACTGATGCCGGAAATCGCCGGTCTTGAAATCGGCGACGGCGGTGGCGACGTTCTGGATGCCATAGCCGTGCTGCTGGTAGGGGCCGGGGCCGCCGCGGGTCGCCAGCGGGATCGTGGTGGGATCGCCGTCAAAGAAATTGCCGACGCAGGTGGCGTTGCAACCGACCGGTGTCGGCGTGAAGTAACGGTCGTAGAAGCCCACACGGAAGTCGTTGTAGAGCTTCACCCAGGAGATCCCTTCATAGGCGAAGCGGCCCGTCACCTGGTCGATGTTGCCTCTGTCGGCATCGGTGTCGAGGCCATAGAAATTCTTCCGGCTGACGCCGAACTCAGTCACGGGGCGCGCCCTTCGGGACCCGTCGGAAATGAGCGGAATGCCGTAGTCGGGCACCCGTTCGAAATCCATGTGCAGGTAGCCGAGCGTGAAGGAGGTGTCGGTACCGAGGCCGAAGCCGATCGTGGGGGCGATACCCCAGCGCCTCGACTGCACGGCGTCGCGGTCGACCAGTTCCTGGTCGTGCAGCACGGCGTTGAGGCGAAGCGCGATGGTGTCGGTCAGTTTGTAGTTGGTGTCGACCGTGGCACGCCCCATGGGACCGGTGCCCACCCCCAGGGTGGCGGTGGTGAAGTCCTCGAGCCGTGGTGTCTTGGAGCCGCTGTTGATGGCACCGCCCGTGGTGCCGCGCCCGAAGGCCATGGCAGACGGCCCCTTCAGCACCTCGACCGATTCGTAGTTGAAGCTGTCGCGGATATAGGTGCCGAACTCGCGCAGGCCGTCGGAGTAGACGTCCCCCATCGCCTCGATGCCGCGAATGCGGAACTGGTCGCCATTCGGACCGCCGCCGCCTTCACCGATCTGCGAGGTGATGCCGGGCACGTTGCGCAATGCCTCCTCCAGCGTGGTGATGCCCTGCTCGCGCATCATCTCGGGTGTCACCACGTTGATCGCCTGCGGCGTATCCTGAACCGTGCCGGGCAGACGGTTGACGCTGGTTTCGCGCTTCTGGGCGTTGTCGGGCGATGTGCCGGCAGGGCGCTCGCCTTCGACGGAAATGGCGGGTACCTCAGTCGGCGCCGTGCCCGTCTGCGCCTGTGCCGTGTCGACGGCAGCCGCATAGGCGAGGCTGGCGGCCGTGCAGGCGAGGAGGCGGCGGGCGACACGTTGGGATTTGATGTAGCCGGACGCGCCGATGTCGCGCTGCTGGCCGACGACGGGGCGCGCCGGGGGCGCTGCTGCTGAAGAACCCATACTTTCCACCTCTCGTAACAAGCCTCTAGAGCGCGGCTGCGGCGCAGACGCGGCGGACCTTTGGCTGGCGAGGTGGGAAAACGCATCAAACAGGGACGGCGCTCGCTCGATCTCCCCGAACGCGCCGCAGCTTCCCCCCGGAAGGCTGGCTACCAGGCTCGACCGGAATTTCCTGCAACTCAGTCGCAATTGCAAGCAGGAGTCACCCGGGCAACAGGCGGCGGATGCGGATGCGTGATCCAGTGTGGCAAATTTGTTGCTGGCCGGATCCCAACCTCATTCGATATTGCAACGCGTTTGCAGGTGAGACTAGATCGTTCGGTCAGCTGTCGGGGAGTGTTTGCATGCTGAATCGCATGGCGATGGTCGGTGTCGTATTGGCCGCCGGGAGCGCGGTAGCGGCCCCCGGCCTTTTGGAGATCGAACTCAACAAGCTCGAGCCCGTGGAAAGGGCCTGCCGGGCCTACATGATCTTCCGGAATCAGACGGAGAGCAGCTTTGCCTCCTACCGGCTCGACCTCGTGCTCTTCGGGAAGGACGGGGTTCTCGCCAAGCGCCTGGTCATTGAGGCGGCCCCGCTGGCCGCCAAAAAGACGACGCTGAAGCAGTTCGACATCCAGGGGATGGCCTGTCCCGATCTCGGCCAGGTCCTACTGAACGACGTGACGGTATGCCGCGACCAGGGCGGCGAGCGTGCCGACTGCACAGCCGCGGTCAAGTTGCTGACCAAGGGTGATGTGCCCTTCGTGAAATAGGCACGGAAGCGCTGCGACAGTGCGCCGCAATATCCTGAATGACTATGCGAAACGTTCGCATTAGTATTTGGACATCCGGCGGGCGTACTTCCGCCCGGCATTTCCAGGACCAGTGATCCCATGGCCGATACCCCTCTCACAGTCGCGACCGATGTCACGGTCCCGGGCGGTGCCATCCCCCCGCTCGCCGATGCCGTGGCCGCGCCCGACGTCCTGGCTGGCGGCGACGCGCTGGCCGGGGCGCACGACATGTCCATGCTGGGCCTGTTCCTGCAGGCGGACCCGATCGTCAAGGGGGTGATGATCCTGCTTTTCATCGCCTCGATCGCCTGCTGGGCGATCATCCTGGACAAGACGGTACGGGTGAGCCGGGCGCGGCGAGCGGCGCAGGCCTTCGCCGGCGCGGTGAAGGCCGATGCGCTGATCGCCGGCGGCCAAGCGCCCGGCGTCGGCGGGGCGATCATCGCCGCGGCGTCGCGGGAATGGCGCGACCGTTCGGATTTCGTGGACAGCCGCGGCGAGTGGCGGGACCGCATCGAACGGGCGATGCGATCGACGCTGACCGACGAACTGCGCCGGCTGGAGGGCGGACTAGCTTTCCTCGCCACGGTCGGATCGGCGGCGCCCTTCATCGGCCTGTTCGGCACCGTCTGGGGCATCATGAACAGCTTCACTTCTATCGCGAAGTCGAACGATACGAGCCTCGCGGTGGTGGCGCCCGGTATCGCGGAAGCGCTGTTCGCCACCGCGATCGGCCTGGTGGCGGCCATTCCCGCCGTCATCGCCTACAACAAGCTCGCCACCGGCATCAGGGCGGTCGCGCATCGCTTCGGTATGGGCATCGGCGAACTCAGCAACCGGCTGGCGCGAGAGCGCGCGGGCAGTAGCGCCCGTCAGGTCGAGGCGGCGGAATAGCATGGCCGCCAAGCCGCTCGGGGCGGATGACGACGGGGACGGCTACGCGCCGCTGGCCGAAATCAACGTCACGCCCTTCGTCGATGTCATGCTGGTACTGCTGATCATCTTCATGGTGGCGGCGCCGCTGATGATGGTTGGCGTGCCGGTCGAACTGCCGAAGACCACCGCCGCCAAGATGGGGCAGCCGAAGAAGCCAGTTATCGTCAGCCTGGACAAGGAGGGAAAGGTGTTCGTCCGGGAGGAGGAGCTGACGGCCGACAGCCTGATGCCGCGGCTGACGGCGCTCGCCAAGGAGGATCCAGGGGCCATCGTCTATGTGCGCGGCGACAAGAACCTGCCCTATGGCCGCGTCATGGAGGTGATGGGACAGGTCGGGCGAGCAGGCTTCTCCAAGGTTTCGCTGATCGCGGAAGCACCGCCCGGCGCGGCGGGAAAGAAGTAGCATCATGCGTCGATGGCTACGGAACTGGGCCGCGCTTCTATCGGTGCTGCTTCACGCTTCGGTGGTCGGTGCCATGGTGATGCAGTTCGAGGAGCCACCGAAATCGGTGCCCGCCGCTCCTGTATCCGTGACCTTGCCGGAACCTGCGGTGGAGGCGGTCGCGGAAGCCAAGGCGTTGCCCGATCCGATCACCGCCGCCCCGCCGCCACCGCCCGAGATGCGCGCCCAAGACACGCCGCCGGAGCCGGTGAAGGCCGTGCCGCCGCCGAGCCCGATCGTACCGACCGACACGCCGCCGGTGATCGAGACCAAGGCGATCGACGCGCCCGTGGTGGCGGCCGTGCCGCCCAAGGTCGTTCGCGCGAAGCCCAGGCCCGAAGTCGTGACCGAGCGCAAGCCCGAACCGGAAGCCGCGCCGATGGCCGCGCCGGCGCCGCCGACCAAGCCGGTCGAGGCCGCAATGGCGCCGTCGCCGATCAAGGCGCCGCCGGCGAAGACCGAGATGCAGGCGAGTGCCTCGGGGCGCGCGGGGCCACCACCCGATTTCATCGGCCGGCTGCGGGCCAAGCTCGAGCGGGCCAAGGTCTATCCCCGGTCTGCCCAGTTGCGGCGCCAGGAAGGCATAACGCACATCCGCTTCACCATGGATCGCGGCGGCAAAGTGCTGGCCTGGGCGATCGAACGGAGCTCGGGCTATCCGGTGCTGGACAGCGAAGTCGAGGCGATGCTTCAGCGGGCGCAGCCGCTGCCGCCGATGCCCGACGATATGCCGGAGCCCCGGCTGGAACTGGTGGTGCCGGTCCAGTTCTTCCTGCGCGACGCCCGTTGACGGGCGCCTCGGGGCTCAGGCGCCGAGGAAGCCGACGATGCGCTTCGCTTCCCGTATGATCGGCGCGGCCATCGCTGCTGCCCTTTCGGCGCCATTCTCGAGCGCGGCGTCGATATAGGCCGGCTCGGCCACCAGGCGCTGCATCTCCGAGCCGATGGGCCCGAGCCGACCTACCGCGAGGTCGGTGAGGGCGCCCTTGAACTCCGAGAACAGCTTGCCGGAATATTCCGTCAGCACCTGCTCGCGCGTCTGATCGGATAGGGCGGCATATATGCCAACGAGGTTGTCGGCCTCCGGCCGCGCTTCCAGATCGGTCAAGGTCTCCGGCAGCGGCAGCGGGTCGGTCTTGGCGCGCCGGATCTTGTCGGCGATCTGATCGGGACCGTCGGTCAGATTGATACGCGAGAATTCCGAAGGGTCGGATTTCGACATCTTCTTGGTGCCATCGCGCAAACTCATGACCCGCGTGGCTTCGCCCTGGATGATCGGTTCGGTGATGGGGAAGAAATCGACACCGAAGTCGTTGTTGAACTTCTGTGCGATGTCGCGCGTCAGCTCCAGATGCTGCTTCTGATCCTCGCCCACGGGCACATGCGTCGCCTTGTAGACAAGGATGTCGGCCGCCATCAGGACGGGGTAGTCGTACAGGCCGACGGAGGCATTCTCACGCTGCTTGCCCGCCTTCTCCTTGAACTGGGTCATACGATTGAGCCAGCCCAGGCGGGCGACGCAGTTGAATATCCAGGCCAGTTCGGCATGCGCCGCGACGCGACTCTGGTTGAAGATGATGCTGCGCTTGGGGTCGATGCCGGCGGCGATGAAGCCCGCGGCCACCATGCGCGTCGCCTCGGTCAGCTCCTTCGGATCCTGCCACTGGGTTATCGCGTGCATGTCGACCATGCAGTAGAGGCATTCGTTGCCGTCCTGCTGCAGGCGCACGAAGTTGCGAATGGCACCGAGATAGTTGCCCAGATGCAGGTTCCCGGTCGGTTGTACGCCGGAAAAGATTCGAATGGCCAAGGGGCTGGCTCCGGAAGCGAAAGGCGCGAGGCTTATGGCGGCTTCGGCGACAAGGGTCAACCGGGGCGCGTCCGGCGCAGATGCTTCCCAATCTCCCGCAGCGAAGTGACGCCGAGGACAATGGAAAGAAGCGCGTAGACGAGGGCGCCGCTGCCTACCAGAAGCACCAGCGCCGCCAACCGGAGAAACTCGCCGCCGGTGAACCATGGGGCCATGAGATGGGCCACAACGAAGGCAAAGCCACCCATCGCGACGGCGGCGAGCAACTGGCGGGGCAATATCCGAAGCAGCCGGTCATCGGCACGCCAGTGGCCGCGGCGATGAAGCAGCCAGCCGAAAAGGAGTGCCTGGGCCCAGGCGGCCATGCTGGTCGCCGCGGCCAGCCCGACATGGCCGAGGGGCCGGATCAGCGCGAGGTTGAGGACGAGGTTGATGGCAACGGCGGCGAGCGAGACCCGTAGCGGCGTCACCGTATCGCCCCTCGCGTGAAAGCCGGGAACCAGCACCTTGATCAGTACGAATGCCGGTACACCCAGGCCATAGGCGAGGAGCGCTGACGCCGTTCCCAGCGTGTCGTCCGCGCCGAAGGCGCCGCGTTCGAACAGCGCGGTGATGATGGGAACCGGAACCGCGATCATGGCCACCGCCGCGGGGAGCGTGAGCAGGAGGCCGAGTTCGATCGCCCGGTTCTGGGCGGTGATTCCCTGCTCGCTCCTGCCGGCGGCGAACTCGCGAGCCAGAAGCGGCAGCAGCGCCGTCCCGAGCGCGACACCGATCACGCCGAGAGGCAGTTCCATGAGGCGGTTGGCATAGAAGAGGTAGGAGATCGCGCCAGCCGGCAGCAGGGAGGAGAGCAGCAGATTGACGAAGAGATTGATCTGCACGGCACCGGCACCGATCGCGGCGGGCAGCATCCGCCGCAGCATCAGGCGCACCTCGGGCGTGAGGCGTGGACGCGGCAGACGAAGCGTCATCCCGGCGCGGCGGCAGAACCAGCAGAGCCAAAGGAACTGCGCCATGCCGGCGATGCCTGTGCCCCAGGAAAGTGCATAGCCCGCCCCGGTCTCGGTTCCGCCGGCGAAAAGGAGGGCCGCCAGCAGGCAGAGATTGAAGCCGATCGGCGCCGCCGCCGGCGCGGCGAAGCGGTCAAGGCCGTTGAGCACGCCCCCCAGCAGCGAAACGAGGCTGATGAACAGGAGATAGGGGAAGGTGAGGCGCAGGAAATCGACCGCCAGCTGGAACTTCACCGCATCGCCGACGAAGCCTGGCGCCAGCAGGGCGAGCACGGCGGGCGCGAAGACCTGACATATGCCGACGAAAGCAACGAGGACCACCAGCAGCACGGCAAGGGCGCGCTGAGCGAAGTCGAAGGCCGCGGCCTTGCCGTCGCGCGTCATCCGATCCGCGAAGATCGGTACGAACGCGGCGTTGAATGCCCCTTCCGCGAAGAGGCGGCGAAACATGTTCGGCAGTTGCAGGGCGACGAAGAACGCGTCAGACACCATGCCGGCGCCCAGCGCGGCGGCAATCATCAGATCACGGCAGAAGCCGAGGACACGGCTGACCAGGGTGAGGCCGCCGACGGTCGCGACAGAGCGGAGGAGAGCCATGGTCAGCCGGAGATGACGGGCGGACACGATGGCGGGATTCGGCCGGCCTTGGAAGCTTCAGCCGTCGGTCCCGGTTGCCTGGTTCTCGATCTGCTCCAGCAGGCGCCGAAGTGCCGTTGCCCCGTCTTCGGTCAATGCCGTGCCGGGGCCGCCCGCCGGCAACAGGCGTGGCGGTGGGGCGCCCATCGCCTTGGCGATGGCATTGGCGAGGGCTCCCTGTTCGATCGGCTTGGTGACGAAGTCGTTCATGCCCGAGCGGGCGGTCTCCAGACGGTGGCTCTCCAGGGCATGCGCGGTGAGGGCGATGATCGGCAACTTCGCGAAGGCGCCACCCAGCGCCCGGATGGCGCGCGCCGCGGCGTATCCGTCCATCTCGGGCATCTGGATATCCATGAGGACCAGGTCGAAGCGGCGCGCCTGCACCGCAGCAATGGCGGCGCGGCCGTCATTCGCCACTTCGAATCCGTGACCTAGGCGGCGCAGCATGCGCCTGATCACCTCCTGGTTTATGCGATTGTCCTCCGCCACGAGAATGTGCAGGGATCGCTGTGCCAGGACTGCGCTGCCGGTGGGTGGTTGATCGGAGCCGGCGGCGGGGATCGCGGAACGGCAACGCACGGTGAATTGAAAGGTACTGCCTTCGCCGGGAGTGCTGGACACGCGGATGCGTCCACCCATCAATTCGACCAGTTGACGGCTGATCGCGAGGCCGAGGCCGGTTCCGCCGAACCGCCGGGTCATCGACGCATCGGCCTGGGTGAAGCTTTCGAACAGCCCTTCGACCGCTTCCGGCACGATCCCGATCCCGGTGTCGACGACACGGCAACCGAGTTCGATCTCGCCGTCGCCGATGCCGCGGGCATCAATTTCCAATCGTACGCTGCCTTTGGCCGTGAACTTCACTGCGTTGTCCAGCAGATTGAAGAGCACCTGACGCAACCGGCCGGCATCTGCATGCAGCCGGGGCGGAACGTCCCGAGCGATGGCGATATCGATCCGCACACCCTTCGCCTCGGCGCGGGCCCTCAGCAGGGCGGAGATGCGTTCCGCGAGGGACGCGATCTCGAAATCGACCGGGTCCAGCGTAACCTTTCCGGCTTCGAGCTTCGCCAGGTCGAGCACATCGTTCAGAATGGCAAGGAGATGGCGTGCCGCTTCCAGCGCGATCTCGCCGTGCTCGCGCGCCCCGACCGATTTTTCTTCCGCCAGCATGAGTTCCAGCATCCCGATGATTCCGTTCATCGGCGTGCGGATTTCATGGCTCATCATGGCCAGAAACTGCGTCTTGGCGCGGTTGGCCGCTTCCGCGTGATCGCGCGCGGCCGCGAAGTCATCCGCCATCGCCGCCAGCTGGGCGGCCTGTTCCTCGAGCCGGCTGCGCGCGGCTTCGAGTTCGGCGACATAGCGCTCGAGGTCCTGGCGGCTCTCGATCAGGGCGGCTTCGGCGGTCTTTCTCTGGGTGATGTCGGTGCCGGTGGTGACGATGTCGCCGTCGGGCGTCGTGTGGCGTCGCATCAGGAACCAGCGGCCGTCCATCAGGCGCCGCTCGATCGGTTCGGGAGCAGGGTTGTTGAAGCCTTCGAGGATCCCCGCGACCCAGGCCTCCGGATTGTGCCATGCCGCGGGGTCGTCGAATTCCCTGAGGGTCGTGCGGACCAGTTCCTCCAGGGACCGGCCGCGCAGGCCGTCGAGCGACTTCAAGCTGGGGTAGGTATCGAACACCCTCGAATTGTGCAGCACGACGCGAAGATCGGAATCCAGGAGGAGAAAGCTGTCGCTGCCGGCCTCGATCGCCTGGCGCAAGCGCGCTTCGCTATGCCGCAGTTCGTCCATGCGAAGGCGCGCGATCACGTAGCCGGCCGAACCGGCGGCCAGCGCCATCGCGACTACGGCAGTCGAGCGTACTATGCCGGATGAGGCGAGGAGCGCCACGGCGCCCGCGCTGCCCGCCACCAGCAGCAGCGCTGCGATGAACGGCCACCGATGCGAGCGGATAACGACGCGGGACATGTCTCAGCCCGATGGTTGTAGAACTACAGCGCCGATCGTCTGACCGGCACCTCAAGAATTGGTTAAGGGGACTATTCCGCCGCCAGGACCCGCTCCCTCGCACGGGGTGTATGTCGAGCCTTCGCCGGCTTCTCCTGCTCGGCGGCGCTCCCCTTTGCGCCGGAGGAACTGAGGGCCGCGAGCAGGCGCTTCTCGATGGCGGCCAGCTTGTGCTTCTGGTCGACCTTCAGCCCGAACATGTCCTTGACGTAGAAGACGTCGACAGCGCGCTCGCCGTATGTCGCGATCTGAGCCGAAGCGATGCTGAGCGACAGCCGGTACATCGCGTAGGTCACGTCGTGGAGCAGCCCGGGCCGGTCACGGCCATTCACCTCGATTACGGTATGGGTATTCGACGCCTCGTTGTCGAACAGGACCAGCGGCTGCACGGTGAAGACATCGGTACGCTTGGGCCAGGAGCCTCGCGCCTGGTCGAGCGCCTCGCGGAGCATGACCTCTCCGCCCAGCGCGCGCTCGATCGAGGTCGACAGCCGAGCCAGCCGGTCAGGCCGATCGAAGGCCCCTCCTTCGGCATCCTGGATGAAGAAGGTGTCGAGGGCCATCCCATCCGAAGTCGTGAAGATCTTTGCTTCCAGGATGTTCGCGCCGGCAAGAGCCATCGCGCCGGCGATGCGCGCGAACAGCCCGGGATGGTCGGAGGTGAAGACCGCGACCTCGGTGATGGCACGGAAGCGATCCGAGCGGGTTTCCACGGTCAGTGACTGCTTGGCGCGTTCCGCCTGCCGGATCATCCGGGCGTGCCGGACGTGGGTGTCGGCATCGAAGGCGAGCCAGTAGGAGGGCGAATGCCGCGCAAGATATCTGTCGCGTTCCTTCTGGCTCCAATCCGGCAAGGCTTCCGCCAGCGCCTTCTTCGCATGCCCGATGCGGCCTTCGCGCCCCTCGGTCGCATGGCCGCCGGACATGGCGCTCTCTGCCTGGAAGTAGAGTTCGCGCAACAATTGGCCCTTCCAGCCGTTCCATACGCCCGGACCGACGGCGCGGATGTCGGCGACGGTCAGGATCAGCAGCAGCTT
>JALHMN010000075.1 GCA_022844005.1 bacterium
AGGATGCCGGTTCCGAACGCGCCGCCACGCCGGTGGAACTCGCCGACATGGTCGCGCTGTTCCGGCAGTGCATGCAGGCCGGCGCCTTCGGCCTCGGCTCCTCCACCTTCGAGAACCATAACGGCTGGAACGGCATTCCCGTCCCGTCGCGCCTCGCCACCCCCGAGGAATTCCGCGCCTTCGCCGGCGTTATCGCGGATTTCGGCCACGGCTCGATGATGGCAACCTGCGGCAACGCCACCTCGATCGCCTTCCTGGAGGAATTGGCCGAGATCAGCGGCCGACCGGTGATCTATGCGCCGCTGCTGCACTATTCGAACCAGCCGCGGCGCGCCTTCGACATCGTCGCCCAATGCGCCGCGGCCCGCCAACGCGGCAACCCGGTCTATGCGCAAGGGTCCTGCCAGCCGCTCAGCATGGATTTCACCCTGACCGCCGCCTATCCGATGCTGACCATCGAAGGCTGGCCGAAGAGCCAGGACAAGCCAGCCGTCGCCGCCGTCCTCGCCGATCCGGGCTTCCGCCGGGGCGTGCGCGAGGATCTGAAGAGCCCGAAGGGCACGCGCATCTTCAACGGCCATTGGGAGCGGGTGGAAGTCACCACCTCAGCCCGGGCCGATCTGCAGGGCCGCAGCATTGCTGCGATCGCGGCGGGCGACGGCAAGGACCCGGTGGACACCTTCCTCGATCTCGGCCTGGCCGAGGACCTGGAGACCGTGTTCACGGCGAAGCTCTTGAACGTGGAGGAGGACGCGGTGGCCGAACTCCTGCGCGACGAGGGCGTGCTGGTCAGCCTTTCGGATGCCGGCGCGCATCACACCTTCTTCTGCGATGCCGGCTTCGGCATGCATTTCCTGGGGCACTGGGTGCGCGAGCGCGGCCTGTTCACCCTGCCGCAGGCGATCCGCAAGCTTTCCAGCGACCTCGCCGACATCTACGGCATCCCCGATCGCGGCCGCCTGGTGGAGGGCGCCTTCGCCGACATGATCCTGTTCGACCCGGCCAGCATCGCCATCGGCCCGACCGAGCGCATCGCCGACCTGCCGGCCGATTCGTCCCGGCTGATCCGCCGTGCCCCGGGCCTGCACGGGACCTGGGTCAACGGCGTGCGCGTCTTCGACGGTACCGGCTACGTGAAGACGACGCCGCCCGGGCAGGTGCTGACCCGCTTCACCGGCGGCGCACCAAGCGTCGGCATGCCCGCCGCCGCGCATTGACGCATCAGCCGAGCCGATAGACGCGCCTGGCGGTACCGCTGAAAAGCGCCGTCTTCTCGGCCGGCGAAGCGCTGGCGGCGATGCGCTTGAAGGCGTTCCAGAGCACGGCGTAGGAACAGCTCACCTTGTCGACCGGGAAGTTGCTTTCGAACATCGCCCGGTCCGGTCCGAAGGCTTCGATACAGGTCTCGATCCAGGGCCGGAGCGCTGCCGCGAGCGCCTCCGAGCCTGGAGGCATGGGGCGGGCGTGAAAGTCGAAGACGCCCATCTTCATGGCGAGACCGCCCAGTTTCACCGAGACGTTGGGGCAGCGCGCCAGTTCCTGGATGTCGGCCTTCCAGCGCGCGAAGGTTTCCTCGGTCCGGCCCGCATAGGGACCGATGCCGATCGGCCCGCCGGCATGGTTGAGAATGATCGAGGTGCCGGGGAAGGCACGCGCCAGGTCGATCACATCGGCGAGCTGGGGGTGGTAGAGCCAGGCCTCGAAGGAGAGGCCGAGGGGCGCGAGGCAGGCGAAGCCCTCGCGGAAGCGGCCGTCGCGGAAGAGACCCTGCGGCGGCCGGGTGTGGCTGTTCCAGACCTCGTCCGAGGCGTCCCAGCCCGCGGCGTGGCGGATGCCGCGGAAGCGGCCCTGACCGGCGACGATATGGGCCTCCAGCACCGCTGCCACCCGGGCGCCGAGCGTGAGATCGGCGAAACTGACGATACCGGCGCAGGCGCGCATCGGGCCATAGGCGCCGTTTGCGCTCGCCGTCGCGATGGCGTTGGCGAATTCGGTCTCTCCCACCGGGGCCATCTCGGGCGGCCCCTCGGTCCGGTACATCGCCACGCAGTCGATGAAGACCGTGGCCGTGACGTTGTGGCCCGAGGCGGTATCGGCCAGCAGCTCCGGCAGGAGGTAGGCATAGCCGGGGCGGTCCCAGAGGTGGTGGTGGGGATCGACGATCGGCAGCTCCGGTTCCAGCGCCACCTCGGTGAGCTGGGCGAGCCAGGGCGCGTCGGGCTTCACCGTATTGCCGGAATGCGCCAGCGTCGGCGATGTGCTCATGATTTCCTCCCCCGTCTCGCCGCGGCCGGCGCGGTCAGAACCTCTTCTTTACACCGAGCGTCAGGAAATCGGAGGGCGTTCCCGCGTCGGGGATGAGGCCGAAGATGGTGGAACGGTGATGCAGCCGGGCGACGAGCGCTGTGCCCGGGTGATCGGGATGGGCGAAGGTGAACTCGATACTGAGCCCGTTCTTCACGCGCGAGAACTCGCCTTCCTCGTCCTCGTAGATCGAGCGCCCGGTCAGATAGGACGGGCCGACGAAGGCGCCCACCGTGGTGAAGAGCACGTCGTTCCAGGGAAAACGAATCCAGCGCGCGCCCACTTCGAAGCGCAGGTCGACGAAGTCCGCGGTGCCGAAGACGGCGGCGGCCGTCGCCATCCATTCCAGCCGAAGCGCATCGGAGACCGCCCCGAACTCGCGCCCCAACGAGGCGCCGGCAATGTAGGAAGCGCCGAAATCGGGACTGGCCTTGAAGACGATCGTGCTGAGCTCGTTCTTGGCCACCGCGCCGGCGAAAGCGGTGACCCACCACCGCCCGTCCTTCACCGAGAGGTCGAGGGGGGCGAAATAGGCCGGCCGTTCCGTCAGCAGGTCGGCGGATCCGACATCGGTCCGCGGTGTTTCCGCCGCCGTCGCGGCGTCAGCGATCAGCATCGGGAAGAGCGCAAGGAAAGCAGTGCAGAGCGGCTTCGCCGGGACGGGAATCCCGACTGCTTCTTGTCCGGCAGACACCCTATCGCCTTCCCCCTGCTTGTCCGTCGCTTCATCAGGTCGGAGGAGAATTCAGAAAGAGGAATAAAGTTCCATCGCGCCGGCACGTCAATCGAGCAGCGTGCCCTCCTGCTTCTGCTCGCGCACCTCGTCGGGGAAGCGGTCGGCCACGAACATGACGGTCGCGGTCGCCGCGCCCACCGTCACGCCCAGCCACCAATAGGACGTGCCCACCGCCAGTCCTATGGCCCCGGTTATCCAGACGGCCGCCGCCGCCTTGATTCCCCGGACGTCGAAGCCGCTCTTGAAAATGACCGCGCCGCCGAGAAAGCCGATTCCGGACAGGAAACCCTGCAGGGTGCGGCTGACGGAGCCGGGATCCGTCGCCATCAGATGCTGTGCCAGCAGCATGTAGGTGGTGCTGCCGATGCCCACCATCATCATGCCGGCGACGCCGATCGCCTTGTGATGCATCCGCCGCTCGAAGCCGATGACGGCGCCGATCGCGCCGGCGACGACGAGGCGGAGGAGAATATCGAGCACGTCCGTGGGCATGCGGCGGCAACCCGCGGACGACGCCAGCAGTTCCATCGGCGAGCCGCGAAGGAGGCGCCGGCCTCCGGCCGCAGCCCCGCCGATGCGGCCGATCAGCCGGCGATCAGCACCAGCCCCGCCGCCGCGACGGCGCCGCCGGCGAGGCGGGCCGAGATCGCCGAGAGACGGCTGCCCGCAAGGCCGAGGCCGAGGCCGATCGCATGCAGGATCGCGGTCGCGGCGACGAAGCCCGCGCCATAGAGGAGCCCCGATGCGCCTTCCGGCATTTCGGTGCCATGGGCCTGGCCATGGAAGACGGCGAAGAGGCCGACGATGGCGATCGGCGCCCAGAGCGGCAAACGGGGAGCGACGGCGAGCAGAAGGCCCAGCACCAGAACCGAGCCGGCAATGCCGAGTTCGACCAGCGGCAGACCGACGCCCATGACACCGAGCAAGCCGCCGAGCGCCATCACGCCGACGAAGGCGGCCGGCACCGCCCAGAGCGCCCGGCCACCCGTCTGCGCGGCCCAGAGGCCGACGGCCAGCATGGCGAGCAGGTGATCAAGCCCCATGAAGGGATGGGCGAAACCGCTGGCCAACCCCTCGGCACCGTGGCCGGTATGGGCGAGGGCCGGCGTCGCGGCGGCGGTAAGGAGAGCGGCGAGGGTGAGCTTCTTCATTGGACGTTCCCTTGAAACGAATGAGCTGGGATCAGGCGGCGGCGGCGGGCGTGAGGCCGCCGGTGGATTCGATGAAGCGGGCGATCTCGGTCACGCCCTTGCCTTCCTTGAGGTTGGTGAAGATGAAGGGCCGCGCGAGACGCATGCGTTTCGCATCGCGGTCCATCACCTCGAGCGAGGCGCCGACCAGCGGCGCCAGGTCGATCTTGTTGATGACGAGAAGGTCGGACCGGGTGATGCCGGGGCCGCCCTTCCTCGGGATCTTCTCCCCCGCCGCCACGTCGATCACGTAGATGGTGAGGTCGGCGAGTTCGGGCGAGAAGGTGGCGGCGAGGTTGTCGCCGCCGGATTCGACGAAGATCAGCTCCAGGTCGGTGAAACGCCGGCGCATCTCGGCCACGGCGGCGAGGTTGATCGAGGCATCCTCGCGGATGGCGGTATGCGGGCAGCCGCCCGTCTCCACCCCCATGATGCGGTCGGGCGACAGCGCGCCCGAGCGGGTGAGGAATTCCGCGTCTTCCTTCGTGTAGATGTCGTTGGTGACGACGGCGAGGCGCCAGCGCTCGCGCATGTGCTTGCAGAGCGCGTCGACCAGCGCCGTCTTGCCCGAACCCACCGGGCCGCCGACGCCGACTCTCAAGGGGCCGTGCTGGCTCATGAACCGATCATCCCCGACATCCTTCCTCCAGACCCTGCGCCCGCGACCCTGAAGAGGCAGCAAGCGCCGTGCCACCGGTGGGAAATTTCCCGAGTCTCATCCCGGTTTTCCGCCGGTTCCCAAATCACGCCGATTCTCCTTCGCGCACAAGCCCTTAGCCCTCATTGGTCAGCATTGCTGGCGGAACCCTGCTTCCGCCCGAGGCGGAACGGGGCTTCCGCTTACGCTCTCGCGCAACATTACGCAGAACTAGTGGCCGATCATCCCGAATATTGCCTTCTCAAGTGAATTATACCCCTTCCGAGTGTCGGCTGCAACCGGAACGGGGCTTCCGCCTGCGCGCTGCCATGCTCCGGGGTTTCACCAGCCTTCGACCAGCCTCCGCCGCGACCACGCTTCGCCGGTTCCGCACCCTCTTGGTTGACCAGCTGCCGGTCGGCCGGCTAATGATGGATCCATGGATCCAAATATGCCGGCGGCCATCGCGCGAGAGATCGAGGCGGAGATCCGCGGCGGCCGCCTCCCCCCCGGGCGCGATCCTGCAGCAGGAGGCCCTGGCCGAGCGCTTCGCCGCCAGCCGCCAGCCGGTGCGCCTCGCGCTTGAGATCCTGCGCGCCAACGGGCTGGTGGTGGCGCGGCGCGACCGCAGCCTGGAGGTGGCCGGCCTCTCGGCGGAAGCCTTGCGCGAGCTGATGGCGATCCGCCGGCTGGTGGAGCGCGAGGCGCTCACCCTCGCGCTGCCGGCCTCAAACGAGCGCGACCTGCTGGAGGCGCGGCAGATCCAGGAGCGGATCGAGATCGAGACCGATCCGGCGGCGCTGGAAGAACTCGACTGCGCCTTTCACACCGCGCTCTACCGGGCCGGCGGCAATGCCCGCCTGCTGAGGCTGATGGCGGAATTGCGCCGCGAGGACATCCGCCCCTATGCGAGCCAGCCGCCGGGCTCGGCCAATCGCGAGCGCTTCGCCCGCCAGCACCGGGCCCTGCTGCATGCCTGCAGCGTGGGCAATCTCGAGAGCGCGCTGGCCGCGCTCGATGATCACTTCGCCGTTCCGATGGGGGATTGAAGATGGACAAGGCCTTCGCCAGCACGCCCGAGCCGCCCTATTACGCGGTGATCTTCTCCGCCCGCCGCACCGAGGGCGACCACGGCTACGAGGCGATGGCGAAGGCCATGGTGGACCTCGCCCTGAAACAGCCGGGCTGCCTCGGCGCCGAATCGACCAGGGGGGCGGACGGCTTCGGCATCACGGTGGCCTATTTCACCGACGAGGCCTCGATCGCCGCCTGGAAGGCGAACGACCGCCACCTGACGGCGCAGCGCCTGGGCCAGGAGCGCTGGTACTCGCATTACGAGCTTCGCGTGGCGAAGGTCGAGCGCGCCTATAGCGGGCCGGAGGGGCGCGGGGTGTGAACACCGAGACGGGGCCGATTGCCTTTGCCAAATCGCATTATATGTCGACGGTATGACACCGGTTTGCCGGAGTGGAAGGCATGACCGCGGCTCTCGCCCGTATCCTGGAAGACCTGACGGCTCGGGGTAGCCTCGTGACCGGGGACATCGCCGAAATCGCGGCCGTCTCCCCGGCGACGGTCAAACGCTGGGCGGAAGGCGCAGCGGCCCCCGACCCGCGAATCCAGATGCTTCTGGTGAAGCTTCACTACGTGGTGGAGCGCCTGTCCGATCTTTATGCGCCCGGCGAGACGCGCCAGTGGCTGTTTACACCTCACCCCATGCTGAACGGCGAGCGGGCGATCGATCTCATCCGGAGCGGCCGCACCGAGGACGTGCTGGCGGTGATCGAGAAGATGGAAGCGGGCGCCTTTGCCTGACAGGGAGGAAGCAGGCCTGCGCCAGCGCGGTGGCAGGAATTGGAGCATAGGCCATGAGCGTGATCGATGAAGTGGTCTGCATCTATTTCGCCGCCTGGAACGAGCCGGATGCGGCGAAGCGCAAGATCATGCTCGCGCCGATCTGGGCGGAGGACGGCGTCTACGCTGATCCCACGGTCGAGACGATCGGCGTCGACGCACTCTCCGACCACATCGGCCGCGTGCTGGCCCGCCTGCCCGGTTCGCGCATCACGCTGACGAGCGCCGTCGAAACGCATCACCGCTTCTCGCGCTTCTCTTGGTCGCGGATCGATGCCGGCGGCAAGCCGCTGCGCAACGGCGTCGACTTCGCGGAGGTCGACGCGAGCGGGCGCTTGGTGCGGATGATCGGGTTCTTCGAAGCGGAAAAGTAGAAACCTCAAGGAGATCAGACTGCGTAGCTTTCGCCGCACGTTAGGGCGGGCATGGCCACATATCTGCTAAAATTAGCTTCCTATTCTGCCGCAAGCGCCGCCTTACCCAACGAAGCACCGCGCATTCGTGACGTGCGAAGAGCCCGACGCTCATCATCACTAAGGACGTTTGCGGGCGGGCGCGTCGACGGGTTGCCCGCGCACCCTGCTACATCCAGGGTCCAGTCCATTTGTTGCGCTAAGCATTCAGCGAAGGCCTTTGCCATCGGAGGGGGGACAGCATTCCCAACTTGCCGATACTGTTGCAATCGCGGGATACGATCGGGCCAGATAAAATCATCGCTGAAGCCCTGAAGGCGGGCACTTTCGCGAACCGTCACTACGCGATGATGCTTGTAATGCACCGGCCGCAAGGGACTGAAATTTCCCGAACCCGCGCGCAGCGTATAGGACGGGCGATCAGGATGAAGTCGATCATGGAAGGACCCGCGCTCGCGCTTGCCGGGTTCAAGCCGGCTGAGACGTTCCACCATGTCCGGCGAATGCGCCGTGGGTTCATGATTGTAAATTCCGGTTTCACCGAACTCACCGGCGTCAGGTAAATCGCTGATCGCTTCTGCCGCACTCCTATAGGGGCGGTTCGGACGGCCATACGGACCTTCAGGGAAAGCCAGCCTCCCACCTTTCGGGAGCTTCATCCCTAGCACGATCAGGCGCTTGCGGTTTTGCGGAACGCCGAAATCAGCGGCCGACATGATTTGATGATCGACGGCATATCCCAGCCTTCGAAATTCAACCATCGCGTTTTCTAGGATCGCCCCATCCGCGATCGTGGCAAAATTTGGCACATTTTCGAGAAGGAATGCCTTGGGCTCCAATTCTTCGACGATGCGGACGAAATGACCGATCAGCGCTGCGCGATCGTCGGCGACACCTTGGCGCTTGCCTACGATCGAAAACGGCTGGCACGGCGGACCGCCAACAACGAAATCAACTTCGTCGATCCCCGCCTCCCGCAACAACTCGGCGCCCAAAGCGAAGTTCAAATCTGCGACGAAGCCGCGACTTCCACGATACGCATGATTATAGTCGTATGCGTCAACCGCACGGCGATCGAGTTCGAACCCAGCGGCGACGTACAACCCGGCATCAAGAAACCCGGTCGATAGCCCGCCGCAGCCTGCGAAAAGTTCGATGCCTGTGGGCTTCCTAGTCATTGTTTCGGTACACTTGTTGCGCGGATCATGGCGATTTGCGCCTCCGACGTGTTGATCGCGTAGCTCGCTGATCGGATGATGCGAAGATCCCCGGGGCGAGCAGCCACATTGAATTCCATAAGATGCACCGCCGACTGATAGTCGACCTTTATTGCCAACGGCCGCACCTTCAGGCCGGGGAAATAGTGTGCCGCGTACTGTATCATGTTGAAGATTTGAACTCGGTTGAGTTCGTCAGATACGGCTTTCGCTTCGATCGGAAATACGACCGGTACGTCATCGTCACCCGATGCGATGCCTACGTCGATCGCGTCGGGTTCGGCTTGTCCGATACCCGGCACGCTCTTTCGCACATGCGAGCGCAGGCGATAAATCTTCATGCCGGTGAAGTGATCGAGCAACATGCAATAGCCGACGACGGACAACAGTGCCTGTTCGTCCATTTCCGCCATTGTCTCGGGCAGCAAGCGACGCACCGGCATAGGCGTTTGATCGATTGTGGGCGTAAGGTCGTTCACCGGTACTTCGATGATGCCGCTTGAAGCCTTCTCAAATTGGTAGCGTCCGCGGCCAACTGCGCGAAGCACATGAAATCCCTTGGCCAGAATTTCTTCGGGAAGCTTAGTGCGGGAGCGCATGCGATAGATCACGTCGGCGGGATTGCGCGACGATATGCGATCGGGATTGTCGGATTTGGCACGCACCGCTTCCACAGCGGTACGCACGTCATCAAGCGAAAAGACGATCGTTGCTGCGCCCGGACGCCACCGGTCGCGGAATAGCTTCAGGATGACGGGGACATACACGACCGAGTTATTGCCGTGACCTTGGAGGCTCTTCGACCTCGGCCTTCCGACGGCTTTATCTACCTTGGAGGCCTTCCGCCTTGCGGGTGCACTGGCGTCAAGATCGTCTTCGTCGCTCATCTAGCTACTTAGCCCGCCAAACTCGCCAAATGGAACCGCCTATTTTTCCGCTACTGACTAAACACCTACGACCTGAAGAGCCGGGTGTACTGGCTTTCGTGGCGCATGCTGGTCCAGTCGACCATCGGCGCGGCGCTGCCTGCCTCCTCGATCGGGGTCGCCATGGCGCGCGCGGCCGTGGCGGCGACGATGGGGGCAAGGGCCGCCAGCGCGCGCTGGCCGTCGGTCTGGCCGAGCGGGACGAGGCGGACGCCGGCCGAGACGAGATTGGCCACCATGCCGTGCAGATAGGCGGTGAGCGCCGGTTCGAGCGGCACGCGGCCCGAAGCGGCCACGGCGAAGGCGATGGGGAGGGCGGCGATGCCGTTCTGGCGCTCGGCGAAGGCGTCGAGCGCGGCATCGGGCCAGGCGGCGCGCGTCGCCATCAGGAAGGAGGCGCCCTGCTGGCTCGATTCGAGAGCTGTCTCCGACGTACCGCGCAGGGCCGCGGCCAGTTCGTTCAATTCGTCAAGGCGGACCGGGTCGTCTGCCGCGCGCCAGGCCTCGGCGAACAGCACGGCGTCGAGGAAGCCCGCGCCTTTCGAGACGATGCGGCCGACCCAGTCGCTGAGCGTCTCGCGGTTCTTCACCGCGCCGATCTCGACCGCGTATTCGATGCCGTGGCTGTAGGTATAGGCCCCGATGGGATAGGCGGGCGAGGTCCAGGCGAGGAGCGCGTAGAGCCAGGGGTCAGTGCTTGTGGTCATGACCGCGGTGGTCGTGGCCGCAATCGGGGCCGTGCTCATGGTCGTGATGATCGTGGCCGTGCCCATGATCATGGCCATGGTGATGATGCGCGCCGGCCAGGGAGTAGCTTTCGTGGTTGCGCTGGTTGTAGGCGCCGCCTTCGGGGTCGAAGGCCTCCTCCACCGCGCGGGTTTCCGCACCCAGGCCCTTCAGCATGTCGAGGATGACGTGATCGTCCCTGAGCAGGATGCGGTCCTCGCCGATATGGATCGGCAGATGGCGGTTGCCGAGATGCCAGGCGAGGCGCGCGAGGAGGCCGGGTGTCGCCGCCTTCACCTCGATCAGCTTCTCCGCCGCGGCGGCGACCTCGACATAGCCGCCGCCTTCCAGCACCAGCCCGTCGCCATCATGCAGCATGGTGGTGTCGGGAAGGTCGAGCAGCACGTCGGTACCGCCTTCCGCGGTGAAGCGCTTCCTGCGGCGGAAGCGGTCCTCGTAGTCGAGGGTCAGCCGGTCGATGGCGAAGGAGGCTTCGAACGTGCCCTTGCGGGCGATCTTCGTGGCGCGGCGCATGGTCAGAACAGGAAATAGCGCTGGGCCATGGGCAGCACCTTGGCCGGTTCGCAGGTGAGCACCTCGCCATCGGCGCGGACCTCGTAGGTTTCGGTATCGATTTCCATATGCGGCGTCGCGTCGTTCAGGATCATGGATTTCTTGGAGATACCGCCGCGCACGTTCTCGATCGGGAGACACGGGCGGGAAAGGCCGATCTTCGCCGGGATGCCGTTGGCGAGGCCGGCCTGGGAGAGGAACAGCACGCTGCTCTCCACCATGTTGCGGCCGAAGGAGGCGAACATCGGGCGGTAGTGCATCGGCTGCGGCGTCGGGATCGAGGCGTTGGGATCGCCCATGGCGGCGGCGGCGATGGAGCCCGACTTCAGGATCATGTCGGGCTTCACCCCGAAGAAGGCCGGCGTCCAGATGACGAGATCGGCGAGCTTGCCGACCTCGACCGAACCCACGTGTTTCGAGATGCCCTGGGAGATCGCCGGGTTGATCGTGTATTTCGCGATATAGCGCCGGGCGCGGAAATTGTCGTTGTCGCCCTTCTCCTCCTTCAGGCGGCCGCGCTGCTTCTTCATCTTGTCGGCGGTCTGCCACGTCCTGATGATCACCTCGCCCACCCGGCCCATGGCCTGGCTGTCGGAGGACATCATCGAGATGGCGCCGAGGTCGTGCAGGATGTCTTCGGCGGCGATGGTCTCGCGGCGGATGCGGCTTTCGGCAAAGGCCACGTCCTCGGGGATCTTCTGGTCCAGGTGGTGGCAGACCATCAGCATGTCGAGATGCTCGTCCACGGTGTTCACCGTGTAGGGCATGGTCGGGTTGGTGGAGCTGGGCAGCACGTTCGGGTGTCCCACCACCTTCAGGATGTCCGGCGCATGGCCGCCGCCCGCCCCTTCGGTGTGGAAGGCCTGGATGGTGCGGCCCGCCATGGCGGCGATGGTGGCCTCGACGAAGCCGGACTCGTTCAGCGTGTCGGTGTGGATGGCGACCTGCACGTCGTACTGGTCGGCGACCTTGAGGCAGGTGTCGATCGCCTTCGGCGTGGTGCCCCAGTCCTCGTGCAGCTTGAGGCCGGCCGCCCCCGCCTCGATCTGTTCGATCAGCGCCTCCGGCCGGGCGGCATTGCCCTTGCCCAGGAAGGCCAAGTTCATCGGGAAGGCCTCGGCCGCCTGCAGCATGCGCATCAGGTGCCAGGACCCCGGCGTGCAGGTGGTGGCGGAGGTGCCGGCCGCCGGGCCGGTGCCGCCGCCCACCATGGTGGTAACGCCCGACATCAGCGCCTCTTCGATCTGCTGAGGGCAGATGAAGTGGATGTGAATGTCGAGCCCGCCGGCGGTGATGATCTTGCCCTCGCCGGCGATGGCTTCGGTGCCGGGGCCGATGATGATGTCGACGCCGGGCTGCGTGTCCGGATTGCCGGCCTTGCCGATGGCGGCGATGCGCCCGTCCTTGAGGCCGATATCGGCCTTGACGATGCCCCAGTGGTCGAGGATCAGCGCGTTGGTGATGACGGTGTCGACGGCGCCGGCGGCCCGCGTCACCTGCGACTGGCCCATGCCGTCGCGGATCACCTTGCCGCCGCCGAACTTCACCTCCTCGCCATAGATGGTGCGGTCCTGCTCCACCTCGATGATGATGTCGGTATCGGCGAGGCGGACCTTGTCGCCCACCGTCGGGCCGTACATGCCGGCATAGGCCGAGCGCGAAATGCGGGTCGCCATCAGAGCGCTCCCTCGATCTTGCCGTTGAAGCCGTGGACGACGCGGCCGCCGGCATAGGCGACGAGCTGCACCTTGCGGGTCTGGCCCGGTTCGAAGCGGACCGCTGTCCCCGCCGCGATGTCGAGGCGCATGCCGCGCGACACGGCGCGGTCGAACTTCAGCGCCTCGTTGGTTTCGAAGAAGTGGTAGTGGCTGCCGACCTGGATCGGCCGGTCGCCGGTATTGGCGACCTCGACGATGGCGACTGCGCGGCCGGCATTCAGCTCGATCTCGCCGGCACCCGTGATGATCTCTCCGGGAATCATGTGCGGGCCCCTCAGCGGATGGGTTCGTGGACGGTGACGAGCTTGGTGCCGTCGGGGAAGGTCGCCTCCACCTGGATCTCGTGGATCATCTCGGCGATCCCTTCCATCACCTGGGCGCGGGTGATCACGCCGGCACCGTCGCGCATCAGTTCGGCGACGGTCCGCCCGTCGCGGGCCCCCTCGACCACGAAATCGGTGATCAGCGCGATGGCTTCCGGGTGGTTCAGCTTTACCCCCCGGGCCAGGCGCTTCCGCGCCACCTCGGCCGCCATGGCGACCAGGAGCTTGTCCTTCTCCCGCGGCGTCAGATTCATGCCTCTATCCCCGTCCCTCTTTGGCCCCTGCGGCGAAGCATCAAGTATGCCAGATGCGCGGCATGCGCGCAGGCAGACCGCCCGCTTCGGAGCGTATCAGCATCCACAGTCTGGCAAAGTCGTGCCGCAGCGGCTCCGCATCCCCGGCCAGCAGCCTCACCAGCAGCAGGCCGCCCATGAGCGTGCAGCCGGCGCGGATGTCGAAACCCTCCAGCAGCTCCCGCACGCGCGGCAGCAGCGCCTCGGCCCGCGGCCCGGCATAGATGAGCGTGCCGAAGGCGCCGGCGCCGTCGAACCCCGCCGGATGGGCGAGATCGGCCGGCGGATCGTCGATCAGAAGCTGGTCGGCCCAGACGAGGCGCCCGCCCAGCCGCAGGCGCCAGTGATCGAAGAGCCAGCCGGTCGTGAACTTCTCGCCCCGCGCGGCGCGGCCGAAGGCCAGCATGTCGCCGGCGAGGAGACTGCCCCCTTCCGCCACGTCGAGGCCGACGCGGCGCCTGAGACGGGCGCCCTCGAACAGGATGGTCTCCTGTGGCAGCCATTCGATCCAGGCGCCGGCACCGACGCCGAGCGCGATCTCGATTTCGGTCGGCGCCCCGTCGCTGCGATAGACCTTCTCGGCCGCCTGGGTGGCGAGCAGCTGGCGGGCGCCCGCCTCGCCGTTGATCGCGATGCGCAGACGGTCGCCACCGGCGAGACCGCCCGAGGTCGTGATCAGCACAGCCTGGCCGATGTCGTCCGGCTCGGCGCGCGGGAACAGCGCCCGGCAGGGATCGTGCTGGAAGAGATGCGCGAGGCGCGTCGCGCCGTCGACGCATCTGAAACCGATCTCGAGGGCGCCGTCGCCGCGCTGTCGCCGGCCCTCGCTCATGCTGCACACGCGAAGGTCTCGACCGCAACGCAACAATGCCGCCGATGCGGGCAGAGCCTTCGGGCATACGCCCAGATGATGACCAAGCGGGCGCCGGATCGACCCGGCGACTCGATGAGCGACTCGGTCATCGCATTCGGCACGCGCGTTGCTAGGTCATCGAACGGAAGCGATCGGCTGCCAGTCTGCGGGCGAACAGCCGGCGCGCCGATGCCGCGACGCGCCGCGGAAGGGAGGATGACGTGATGCCGGCCAGGGTGCTGCGAGCGGAAGCCTACCGGGCGTTCAAGGCGAGGCCCGACGCCACCAGCTACTTCGCCTGCATCGTCGAGCCGGAACCCGACGCGCGGCCCGGTTCCGATTTCACGGCGGTGGTCGAGATCTATCAGCCCGGCGGGCGCACGCGCCTGAAGGGCCTGGCCAAGGCGCGCGAGTTCTTCTTCGTGTTGAAGGGCAAAGGGCGGGCGCATTGCGACGGCGAGGCGCGGCTGCTGGAAGCCGGCGATTCGCTTCTGGTCCAGCGCGGCGGCAGCCATGCGATCGAGAACGTGGGACCCGGCAAGCTCTACACGCTCAGCATCACCGCGGCGAACCGCGACCTCGCCGAGTTGATCGGCCGCAGCGTCGAGGTGCCGCTCGACCAGGAGGATATCGGCGTGCTCCGCCGGCTGCCGCTGCGGCGATAGGGTTTTCACGCACCCGACTCCTCGATGGCGCGGCGGAGCGCAGCACTCGCCTCGCGGCAGAGGGCGCCGTATTCGGGCGAGGTGCGGAACGCCTCGTCGCGCGGATAGGGCGCCGGCACGCCGATCTCCGCCGCGATGCGGCCGGGACGCGCGGCCATTACCAGGATGCGGTTCGACAGATAGACCGATTCGAAGACGCTGTGGGTGACGAAGACGACGGTGAGGCCGGCTTCCGCCTGCAGCGCCAGAAGGTCGTCGTTCAGCTTGAAGCGGGTGATCTCGTCCAGCGCCGCGAAGGGTTCGTCGAGCAGCAGGAGGCGCGGGCGGGTGACCAGGGCGCGGGCGATGGAGACGCGCATCTTCATGCCGCCCGACAGCTGGCGGGGATAGCTGCGGGCGAAATCGCCGAGGCCCACCGCGGCGAGCGCCGCCCCCACCCGCTCCTCGACCTCCGCGCGCGGCAGGTTGCGCAGGCGAAGCGGCAGCGCCACGTTGCGGGCGACGCTGGCCCAGGGCATCAGGGTCGGTTCCTGGAAGACGAAGCCGATGTCGAAGTCGTGGGCGCGGACCGGCGGGGCCGCCGGCCAGGCAATCCGGCCCGCGCTCGCCTCCGTCAGCCCGGCCAGGATGCGCAGGGCCGTGCTCTTGCCGCAGCCCGAGGGGCCGAGGAGGCTGACGAACTCGCCTTCATGTACGGCGAAGGAGAGGTCGCGGAGCGCCGTCACGCCGCCCCTGAAGGTCTTGCCCACATGCTCCAGCGTGACGATCGGCGGCGGCATGCCTCAACGGTCTTTCAGATGGCCGAGAGGAAAGCGCGACACTTCGTCGAGGAGAGCGGCAAGTGCCGCGGCCGCATGCGCCACCGCCGCCGCGCCCTTCTCAGCCGTCGCCAGGCTGGCATCGCCACAGGCGCCGGCGGGATTGAGGTCCTGCGCCGCCCAGGCGATCGGGGTCGGGCCGAGGAAATTCGCGTGCCGGTAGTCCTTCGCGAGGTCGAGGCTGGCGGGGCGGAAATTCGCCAGCCGGCCGGTGCGCACCAGGTCGGGGCGCAGGTGCAGCATCATCGAGGTCTCGATATCGCCGGCATGGATGCCGTGCGCCTCCTCCTCGGGCGTGAACAGGCCGGGCGGCAGGCCGAAGGCGAACCAGTTCACCGCCGCCACCAGCATGCGGTGCCGCAGGCGCAGGTCGCGAGCGACGATGTCCATCACCTGCGGCTGGCCGCCATGCGCGTTGAAGAGGACGAGCTTGCGCAGGCCGGCGCGCGCAACCGAATCGCCGATCTCGGTCCATAGCCGGATCAGCGTCTCCGCCGAGAGGGTGAGCGTGCCGGGAAAGGCGATGTGCTCGTCGCTCTTGCCCACCGGCATAGCCGGCAACACCAGGAGCGGCAGCGATTGCGGCAGCAGATCGAGGGCGGCCGCCAGCACGCCGGCATTCAGCGTCGCATCGACGCTGACCGGCAGGTGGGGACCGTGCTGCTCGATCGCGGCCACCGGCAGCAGGACGACCGTGCGCTCCGGATCGAGCCGGGTGAAATCCTCGTGCGTCAGGTCCTGCCAGAAGCGGCTGGGGGGCATCGCCATGCGGGCGCTCCGATCGGGTACGGGCGTCAGCGTATCAAGAAGCATGCCGTTCGCTTTCAATGGAACACCCAGCCGGTGACGCCGGCGATCAGGGGATAGGCGGCGACGGCGCCGAGCAGCACGGCGATGAGGCCGGTGGCATGCGGCCAGCCCGCCCCATCCTCGACAGGCCGGCGGAAGAGGCCGAGGCCATGCCCGGCGAGGCTGCCGGCCAGGGCACCGAGCGCATTCACTTCCAGATCGGCGGTGCCGAAGGTACGCCTCGGGTGCAGGCCCTGGATCAGTTCGTCGTGCAGGCCGAAGAGCGCCGCGGCGAGCGCGGTCATGACCAGGAGCCCGAAGCCGTCGACATGCCGGGCGAGGCCGCGGCGAACGACCAGCGCGAGGAGGATGTATTGCGGGATGTGGATGCGCTTGGCCGGAAACTGCGGATCGGGCAGCAGCAGGCCCCAGACTGCGAGCAGGACCGCGGCCACCAGGGCCCAGGGGACGAAGCCACCACGCCGCCGCGCCTCGAGCCCGATCCACAGGAAGATGAGGGCGGCGGCGGCGAAGGGCACCAGCGTAGCCTGCGCCGGCCCCAGGACCCGCAGCAGCCAGACCCACAGGTCGAAGGTGTTGACGAAGAGCACGACCAGCGCCGCCGCCAGCAGGTAGTGCAGCCAGCTCAGCAGCGCGAGCGACACCGCATCAGCCGGGAGGCGTGGCCGGCCGGATGGCGAAGCCTTCGCTCACTTCAGCCAGCGGCGGAGCCGCGCCGCGGCTTCGACCATGTCATCGGTCGCGCCGGCGAAGGAGAAGCGGAGGAAGCGCTTGCCCTCGGTCGGGTCGAAATCGATACCCGGAGTCGCCGCGACGCCGATCTCGGCCAGCATGCGGCGGGCGAATTCCGGCGAATCGTTGGTGAAGCGCGAGACGTCGGCATAGATGTAGAAGGCACCGTCGGCCGGGGCCAGCCTGTCGAGGCCGGCGCGCGGCAGTTCCTCGAGCAGCACGGCGCGGTTGCGGGCATAGCGGGCGACGTTCGCGTCCAGCTCCTCATAGGCCGCGAGCGCGCCGAGGCCGGCCACCTGCGACACCGCCGGCGGCGAGATCGAGAAGTTCTGGGCGATGCATTCGACCGCGCGCGCCAGGGCGGGCGGAACCACGACCCAGCCCAGCCGCCAGCCGGTCATCGAGAAGTACTTGGAGAAACTGTTCACCACGATCGCATCGCCGGTGACCGACAGCACCGTCTCGGCCCGCCCGCCATAGGTGATGCCGTGATAGATCTCGTCGACGACCAGCCAGGCGTCGCGGGCACGGCAGGCCTCCACCAGCCCGCGCAGCTGAGCGGCGTCCAGCATCGTGCCGGTCGGATTGGCCGGGCTCGCCACCAGCAGGCCGTCGATGCGGCCGGCCTGGTCGAGCAATGCCGGCTCGGCGCGGAATCCCGTCTCGGCACGGGCGGGCAGCGGCACCACCTCGATCCCGAGCGCCTGCATGATGTTGCGATAGGCGGGGTAGCCCGGCTCGGTCAGCGCCACCCGGGCGCCGGCATCGAAGGCGGCGAGGAAGGCGAAGAGGAAGGCGCCGGAGGAACCCGTCGTGACCACGATCCGCTCGGCCGGGACATCGACGCCGTAGTAGGTCTTGTAGTGGCGCGCGATCCCCTCGCGGAGAGAGGGGATGCCGAGCGCGTCGGTATAGCCGAGCGTCTCGCTGCGAAGCGCGCGCTCCACCGCTTCCAGCGCCTTACGCGGCGCCGGGGTGGAGGGCTGGCCCACTTCCATGTGGATGACGTCGCCGCCGGCGGCCTGGCGCGCGGCGGCCGCCTTCATCACTTCCATGACGAAGAAGGGATCAATAGCTCCCCGGCGGGCGGGCTTCGGCATCAGAATCCCCCGCCGGCCCCGATACCGTGCCCGCGCGGATCGCTACGGAAGCCGCAGGAGGACGGCACCCGCGGCAGGGCCTCGGTGCAGTGCAGGATGTCGACCAGGCCGATCGCCTGCATCGGCACCGCCTCGAGATTCTTCTGCCGCGCCGAGGCCAGGATCGCCGGGTCGACGCCGTTCTCGTGCAGCACGAAGGATTTGTCGCCGGCCCAGAAGGTGCGCGGGCGCGCCAGGGCTTCGGGCGCGCGCTTGTCGCCCGCGACGACTGTCGCCACCGTCTCGAACATCGCCGCCGGCGCAAACGCGCCGCCGGTCGCCACCGCGCCCAGGAAGACCTGCTTGATGTTGGGACTGGCACCCACCAGCGGCAGCAGCAGCGCCTGTTCGTCCAGCCCAGGATCCGGCGTATTGGCCAGCATGATGCCGGTGGCGCGGCCGTATTTCACCGCGCCGAAGGGATTGCCCATGGTGAAGCCGCAGGCGACCACCATGCCGCTGCCGTCGGCGACCACCATGCCGACCGCATTGTCCGAGCCGAAGGGCGGGCTCTTGCCCATGCGCTGGTTGGCCGCGCCGATCGCATCGAGGAAGCCCGAGCGGTCGAGACGGACCTGGCGCCAGAGGGTCGGTTCGCGCACCAGATCGCCCCACAGGCCGGCGAAGACCTGGCCCGCCATATTGTCCGGCACCAGCAGCTTCGAATTGGCGAAGTCGATGGCGAGCGGCTGCGTCCAGGAGGGCACCACGGCGCGCAGATCGGTCTCGTCGACGGAACCGCCCGCCTCGCGGATGTCGTCGGCGAAACTGCGCGCCAGGGGCCCGCGATGCAGGTCCTGCACGCCGTAGGTGCGGATGCGTCCCAAGGTCGCGCCGAGGGCCGGGTTCTGCAGCGTCTCCCCCTCGGCCAGGGCCTGTCCGCCGGGGCCGCCGAAGATGCGCGGGGCGATTTCCAGCAGGCCGACGCTGGTGGCGCGGATGGTCAGCACCGCGGCCCGCGATGCCGGATGGCCGAACCTAGCCAGCTGCTCGGCCGGCGTCACCACCTGTTCCCAGCGCAGGCGGCCGTAGCGCGCGTGCAGCGCCGCCATCGCCACCGTCGCCGCCGGCACGCCGATCGAGCCGCCGCGAGCCGGTGCGCGCACCGGGAAATCGAGCACTTCGCTCTGCTGCGGATCGGGACGATGCACGACGCAGACACCGCCGCCGGCGAGCGAGGCCGCCGCCGGAAAGGTGGCGGTCAGGGCGAAGAAGCCGGCCACGGCCCCGTCGGCGGCGCTGCCGCCGGCTTCGACGACGTCGCGTGCAATGGTAGCCGCGCGCGGTTCGTCCGAGGCGGCGCCACCGAAGCGCGGTCCGGTGGCTGTGGGTTGCTGGGCACAGGCGGCGAGAAGAAGACAGACGCCGATGATCTTGATCGCGGTCCCTGTCGATTGACGACGCGGCACCGTGTTCCTACCTTGCATTGCGGGGGCCGGAGGTAATGAAGTTCATGAAACGCGTCCTGCCAGGACGGCTTGGGGCGGTCCTCCTCGCGGCAGCCGTCGCGACGGCGCCGGTCGTCGAATCCGCCGCGCAGACAAGGTCGTTCTCCCTCATCCGCGACGCGGAGACGGAACATATCATCCGGGTCCTCGCCACGCCAGTATGGCAGGCTGCCGGACTGGAACCCGACGCCGTCCGCATCCACATCATCAACGACGGCTCGCTGAACGCTTTCGTGGCCGGCGGGCAGAACATCTTCTTCCATACCGGCCTCCTGATCCGGGTGCGGAACGCCGCGCAGCTGCTGGGCGTTCTGGCGCATGAAACCGGGCATATCGCGGGCGGGCATCTGGCCCGCGGCGAGGAGGCGATGAAGGATGCGATGGGCCTGTACCTGCTGTCGATCCTGCTGGGCGCGGCCGCCGTGGTGGCGGGCGGCGGCGGCGCCGGCACGGCGGTGATGGGCGGCGGCACGTCGCTCGCCGAGCGCTCGCTGCTGCAGTTCTCGCGCACCCAGGAATCGCAGGCCGACCAGGCGGCCGTGACCTTCCTCGATCGTACGGGGACGACCTCGATCGGCCTGGTCGAGTTCCTGAAGGTGCTCGGCGACCAGGAAGCGCTCCTCATCGGCCGGCAGGACCCCTATGTCCGCACCCATCCGGTGTCGCGCGAGCGCATCGACGCCCTCAATTCGCGCGTCAACCAGTCGCCCTTCATCAGCAAGCAGCCCTCTCCCCAGCTCGACGTCCTGCTGGCGCGCGTGCGTGCCAAGCTGATCGGCTTCCTCGAACCCCTCGGCACCACGCTCCGCCACTTTCCCGAGAGCGACGGCTCGGCCGCGTCGCGCTATGCGCGGGCGATCGCCTATTATCGAGTGCCCAACCTGGACCGGGCCCTGCCGCTGATGGACACGCTGCTCGCGGAGGCGCCGAACGATCCCTACTACCTCGAGATGAAGGCGCAGATGCTGTTCGAGAACGGCCGCGCGCTGGAGGCCGTGCCGCTGCTCGAGAAGGCCGTTTCGCTCGCGCCGAACGAGGGGCTGATCCGGCTGGCGCTGGGGCAGGCGCAGGTCAGTGTCGACGATCCCGCATTGGTGAAGCCCGCCATCGCCAACCTGGAGACGGCGGCGCGGGACGATCCCAACAACAGCTCGGTCTGGTATCACCTCGCGGTCGCCTATGGCCGCGACGGCAATCTCGGCATGGCCGATCTGGCCTCGGCCGAGCGGGCGATGCGCCAGGGCCAGATGGGCGATGCCCGCCAGCTGGCCAATCGCGCCCGCGGCCGGCTGCCGACCGGGTCGGCCGCCGCGCTCAGGGCCGAGGACATCGCCGCCACGGCGGAACGCGAGGCGCGGCGGCGGCAGCAACAGTAGCGCAAGGGCGACGGGGGGAGCGATGAGTGAAGGCCTGATCCTGGCGATCGACCAGGGCACGACGTCGAGCCGCGCCATGCTGTTCGATGCCGCCGGGCGGCAGCGCGGGACCGAGCAGATCGAACTGCCGCAGATCTATCCCCAGCCGGGCTGGGTCGAGCACGATGCCGAGACGATCTGGGCCGATGTGGAGACCTGCTGCCGCCGCCTGATCGAGCGGGCGGGTGCCTCCAGCATCGCCGCCATCGGCATCACCAACCAGCGCGAAACCACCGTTCTGTGGGACCGGGCCACCGGCAAGCCCATCGCCAATGCCATCGTCTGGCAGGACCGGCGCACCGCCGCGACTTGCGCCGAGCTCCGGGCCGAGGGACTGGAGGAGCATGTGCGGCACAGGACGGGCCTGATCCTCGATCCCTATTTCTCCGGTACCAAGCTCGCCTGGCTGCTGGACAACGTGCCAGGCGCGCGGGCGCGGGCCGAGAGGGGCGACCTCGCCTTCGGCACCGTCGACAGCTTTCTGCTCTGGCGGCTCACCGGCGGACGGGTGCATGCCACCGACGCCACCAATGCCGCCCGCACGCTGCTGTTCGACATCCGGGCCCAGGCCTGGGACGAGACCATGCTGCGGCGCCTGCGCATCCCCGCGAGCCTGCTGCCGGAGGTGAAGGATTCCGCCGGCCTGTTCGGGGAGACCGACAAGGCGCTGTTCGGTCGGGCCATCCCGGTGACCGGCATCGCCGGCGACCAGCAGGCGGCGACGGTGGGCCAGGCCGCCTTCGAGCCCGGCATGATCAAGAGCACCTACGGCACCGGCTGCTTCGTGGTGCTGAATACCGGCGAGCAGCTCGTCACCTCGCGCAGCGGACTGCTCGGCACCGTCGCCTGGCGGATCGGCGGCAAGGTGACCTATGCCCTGGAGGGCTCGATCTTCGTCGCCGGCGCGGCCGTGCAGTGGCTGCGCGACGGTCTTCGCCTGATCCGCACGGCGGCCGAGACGGAGGCGCTGGCGCGATCGGTCGAGGATACCGGCGGCGTCTACATGGTGCCGGCCTTCGTCGGCCTGGGCGCACCCTGGTGGGATCCCGAGGCGCGCGGCGCGCTGCTGGGCCTGACCCGCGACAGCGGTCCCGCCGAGATCGCCCGCGCGACGCTGGAAGCCATCGCCTACCAGACCCGCGATCTGTTCGATGCCATGGCCCGCGACGGGGCGCCGGCCCCCCGCGCGCTCAAGGTCGATGGCGGGCTGGTCCGCAACGACTGGGCCATGCAGTTCCTGGCCGACATCCTGGATCTCGCGGTGGAGCGTCCGGCGGAGACAGAGACCACGGCCTTGGGCGCCGCCGCGCTGGCGGGGCTCGGCATCGGCTTCTACCCCTCCTTCGACGCCTTGTCGGCGCAGTGGCGGCTCGATCGGCGCTTCGACCCGTCGATGCCGGCGGAAAGGCGCGAAGCGTTGACGCGCGGCTGGGCCGATGCGGTTCAGCGGGTGCTGTCGCCGGCCCGCCGCGACGCCTTCAGGGCCTGACCAAGAGGCAGCTGCCGGCGTCGGCCTTGATCCGCTCGCAGGCTTCGCGGGCGGTGGCGTCGGCGAGCGGCTGGCTCAACACCCGGAAGACGGTCGTACCGTCCGGCATCTGGTACTTCTCCGAAGCGAGGGAGATGCCGGCGAGCGGCACCTGAAAGCGGCGGGAAAGGCGGCGGGCTTCGGACTGGCCGGCTTCCTCGCTGCTCACGGTGGCGAGCTGCAGGCGCCAGTCGCTTCCCGCCGCGACCGGCGGGACGACCGGTCCCGGCGCGGGCGCGGCGGCGGTCGTCGGTGTGGCGATCGGCGCCGCCGGGGGAGGGGCGACCGCCGCGGCGGGCGCGGGAATGGCAGTCTTCAGCACCCCGATGGCAGTGAGGAAATCGAGCGCCGCCCTGGCCCG
>JALHMN010000076.1 GCA_022844005.1 bacterium
CCTCGCCCTCCAGCACGAAGACGTCGAGCCTTTCCTTCAGCATGGCGATGAAGGGCAGGAAGAGCTGGCGGTTGAGGCCGCCGGCATAGAGGTCGTCGGGGACGCGGTTCGAGGTCGCCACCACCACCACGCCACGGTCGAACAGCTTCTGGAACAGGCGGCCCAGGATCATCGCGTCGGCCACGTCGGTCACCTGGAACTCGTCGAAGCAGAGGAGCCAGGCGTCCTTGGCGATCTTCTTGGCGAGCGGCGGCAGGGGATCGTCGCCGTCGCGATCCTTGGCGTCGAGTTTGCGGAAGCGGAAGATCTCGGCGTGCACTTCCTGCATGAAGGCGTGGAAATGCACGCGCCGCTTCCTCGGCACCGGGGCGGTGTCGAAGAAGAGATCCATCAGCATCGACTTGCCGCGGCCGACATCGCCGTGGATGTAGAGGCCCTGCGGGGGCTCCTCGCCCGACTTCCGCGACAGGCCGAAGAAGCCGCGCCAGCCGCCCGCCTCGCGGTCGGGCTTGTAGCCCTCGAGCTGGCGGTGCAGCGCCTCCAGCTTCTCCGCCGCCAGTTCCTGCGCCGGGTCGTGTTTCAGCACGCCTTCGCGGCGAAGGCGGCGGTATTCGGCGATGGGGGTGGCTTCGGTCATCGACGCTCTAAACACGAAACGGGCGGCGCTGCCGCCGCCCGTTCTGAGGTTATCCGACGGCGAGGCTTATTTCAGCGTCGGGATGTTGAACTCGGCGCCGGCGCGGATGCCGGTCGGCCAGCGCGAGGTGACGGTCTTGATCTTGGTGTAGAAGCGCACGCCCTCCGGCCCGTGCTGGTTGGTGTCGCCGAAGGCGGAGGACTTCCAGCCACCGAAGGTGTGGAAGGCGAGCGGCACCGGGATCGGCACGTTGATGCCGACCATGCCGACCTGGACGCGGTTGGCGAAGTCGCGCGCGGCGTCGCCGTCGCGGGTGAAGATCGCCACGCCGTTGCCGAATTCGTGCTCGGAAGGCAGGCGCACGGCTTCCTCGAACGTGTCGACCCGGACGGTGGAGAGCACGGGGCCGAAGATCTCTTCCTTGTAGATCTTCATCTCGGGCTTCACGCCGTCGAACAGGCAGCCGCCCATGAAATAGCCGTTCTCGTAGCCCTGAAGCTTCAATTCGCGGCCGTCGACGACGAGCTTGGCGCCTTCCTTCACGCCGTGATCGACATAGCCCTTCACCTTGGCCAGATGCTCCTTGGTGACGAGCGGGCCCATCTCGGAGTCCGGCGCGATTGACGGCCCAACCTTGAGCGCGCGGACGCGGGGCGTGAGCTTTTCGATCAGCGCGTCGGCGGTCTTATCGCCCACCGGCACGGCGACCGAGACGGCCATGCAGCGTTCGCCGGCCGAGCCGTAGCCGGCGCCGATCAGCGCATCGGCCGCCTGGTCCATATCAGCATCGGGCATGACGATCATGTGGTTCTTGGCACCGCCCATGGCCTGGACGCGCTTCCCGTGCGCGGCCGCCGTCGAATAGACGTAATGGGCGATGGGGGTCGAGCCGACGAAGGAGACCGCCTTCACGTTCGGATCGGTGATGATGGTGTCGACCGCCACCTTGTCGCCGATAACGACGTTCAAGACGCCGGGAGGGGCGCCCGCTTCCATCATCAGTTCGGCGAGGCGAAGCGGGCAGGACGGGTCCTTCTCCGAGGGCTTCAGGACGAAGGTGTTGCCGCAGGCGATGGCGACGCCGAACATCCACATCGGCACCATGGCCGGGAAGTTGAAGGGCGTGATGCCGGAGACGACGCCGAGCGGCTGGCGCATCGAATAGAGGTCGATGCCGCGGGAGACGTTGTCGGAATACTCGCCCTTCAGGAGATGCGGGATGCCGCAGGCGAATTCCACCACCTCAAGGCCGCGCTGCAGCGAGCCCTTGGCATCCGAATGCACCTTGCCGTGCTCGTTGGAGATCAGAGTGGCGATCTCGTCGGCGTGCTTCTCGCAGAGTTCCTTGAACTTGAACATCACGCGGGCCCGGACCAGCGGCGAGGTCGCGGCCCAGCCGGCGAAGGCGTCCTGGCTGTTCTGGATGACCGCGCGGACTTCCTCGGCGGTGGCAAAGGGGGCCTTGGCGGCGAGTTCGCCCGTGGTCGGGTTGTAGACATCGCCGAACCGGCCCGAGGTGCCTTTGACCTTCTTGCCGCCGACGAAATGGTACAGCTCGGTCGCCATGGGTTTCCTCCTGAAGCCGAAATCCTTTTGATCCAGGCGGTTTGATTACTCTGGCCCCGATGGGGTCGCAAGCCGGCTTGGCGGCATGGCAGGCCAGCCCTAGACTTCCGGCCAAGAACAGGGGGAGGTTCGAATGGGCTCGGCGCTGGTCGTCGTGAACCCGGCGGCGCGCCGTGGCGGCTGCGGCCGGAACTGGCCGCGCGTGGAAGCCGCGATCCGCCGCCACCTTCCCGACCCCGCGATCGTCTTCACCGAGGCGCCGGGCGATGCGACCCGCCTGGTGCGCGCCGGGATCCAGCGGGGCGTCGAGCATGTCATCGCCGTGGGGGGCGACGGCACGGTGAACGAGGCGCTGAACGGCTTCGTAGACGAGGACGCTACTGCTGCCGGAGTCACCCTTTCACCGATACCGGCCGGGACGGCGAACGAACTTTGCCGCGCCCTCGGCCTGCTGCGGGGGGAAGATGCCGCTTTTCGGGCCCTCGCGGCCGGGAATCGGCGGTTGATCGACATGATCCGGGTCGATTGCGAGGGCCTGGATGGCAAGCCGGTCACCCGCTACGGCTATCTCACCGCCTCCTTCGGCGCGGCGGCCGAAATCAGCTATCGCACCAGCGCCTCGCGCTTCCTGAAGAAGCTGGGCGGGCGCTTCAGCTACTTCGCCGTCACGCTGATGGTGACCTTGACCTATCAGCACCGGAAGGTGCGCCTCGCCATCGACGGCGGGCCGGCCGAGACGCAGACGCTCTACGCGGGCCTGTGCTGCAACGCACCGAACGGCGGCGGCGGCATGCTGCTGGCGCCGGGCGCGGCGCTGGATGACGGGATCCTGGATCTGGTCACCTTCGGCGACATCGCCCGCAGCGATATCCTGCTGCAGAAACCCTCCTGGCTGTTCGAGGGCCGGCATGTCGAGCATCCGAAAGTCTCGGTCCGGCGCGGCCGGCGGTTCCGCATCGAGGCGGATGCGCAGACGCTGGTCGATCTGGACGGGGAGACGATCGGCCGCCTGCCGGCGTCCATCACGGTGCTGCCCAGGACGTTGCCGGTTTTCGTCTGATGCTCAGCGGCCGGCGCGCCAGACCACCTCGGGCGTGAGCGGCATGTCGATATGGGCGACGCCCAGCGCATCGCAGACGCCTGAGACCACGCAGGGCGGCGCGCCGATGGTACCGCATTCTCCCACCCCCTTGGCCCCGGCCGGATTGTTCGCGGTCGGGATGGACGCCCGGTCGAGGGCGAAGGGGCCGAGGTCGTCCGCCCGCGGCATGCCGTAATCCATGAAGGAGCCGGTGAGGAGCTGACCCTCCGCGTCGAACACCGCATTTTCCATCAGGGCCTGGCCGATGCCCTGGACGATCCCGCCGACCACCTGGCCATCGACCAGGGTGGGGGTGATCTCGCGGCCGAAATCGTCGACGCTGACATAATTTTCGAGCGTCAGGCGGCCGGTCTCCGGATCGACCTCCACTTCGCAGACCTGCACCCCGTTGGGGAAAGAGAGGTGGCTGGCGTCGAACAGGGCATCGGCGGCGAGGCCGCCCGCCGCCTTCGCCACCTCGCGCAGGCTGATGCGGCGGTCGGTGCCGGTGACACGGTAGTGGCCGGCATCGAAGGTGATGTCGGCCTCCGCCGCCTCGAGCCCCCTGGCCGCTTCCGGGCGGCCCTTCTCGATCAGCAAGGCCGAGGCCTTGGCGAGCGTGCTGGCACCGAGCAGCAGCGAGGAAGAGCCACCGGTGCCGCCGCCCCGGTCGAGCGCGTCGCTGTCGCCTTGGCTCAATCCGATTTCCGCCGCCGGCAGGCCGAGCGCTTCGCCCACCACGCTGGCGAAGGCGGTGGCGTGGCCCTGCCCTTGCGATTGCGTGCCGCTCTTGGCGATGATGCGCCCGTCGGGGCCGACTTCCACCGCGGCGCGTTCGCCCGGATCGCCGCCGGTACCATGCACATAGGCGGCGATGCCGAAGCCGCGGCGCCGGCCTGCCTGTTCCGATATCGCCCGGCGGGCGGCAAAGCCGGGCTGGTCGGCCAGCGCCAGGGCGCGGTCCAACGGCTTGGCGAAATCGCCGCAGTCGTAGATCACCCCGAAGACATTCTTCCAGGGCAGATCGGCCGGGCGCAGCATGTTGCGGCGGCGGATTTCGGCCCGGTCGAGGCCGCAGGCGGCCGCCGCCTGGTCGACCAGCCGTTCCAGCAGGTATTGCGCCTCCGGCTTGCCGGCGCCGCGATAGGCATCGACCGGCACGGTATGGGTGAAGACCAGGCGCGCGGTGAGATGCGCTACGGGCATGCGATAGGGGCCGGTGGCGACCTTCATGAAGCCGAGCGAGCCGATGGCCGGCGCATAGGACGAGGCATAGGCCCCCATGTCGCAGAGGGTGCGCGCGCGATAGCCGAGGAAGCGTCCTTCGACATCGACGGCGAGTTCGCCCTCGCTGACATGGGCCCGCGCATGGGTGTCGGACAGGAAGGATTCCGCCCGGTCGGCCGACCAGCGCACCGGCCGGCCGAGGCGCTTCGCCGCCCAGAGGACGAGAGCCTGTTCCGGATAGGCCTGAAACTTCATGCCGAAGCCGCCACCGACATCGGGGGTGAGCACGCGGAGCTTCTCGACAGGGACGCCCAGCACATCGGGAGCCAGGATCTTGCGGATGAAATGCACGCCCTGGCTGGGCGTGGTGAGCGTGTAGCGGCCGCCGACCGCATCGTATTCGCCGATGGCGGCCCGGGTTTCCAGGCTGTTGACGATCAGCCGGTTGTTCTTCACCCGCAGGGAGACCACGTGTGCCGCTCGGGCGAAGGCAGCGCCGGTCGCGTCCCCATCGCCGCGCTCGACCTCGACGCAGGTATTGCCCGCCGCCCGGTCCCAGACGAGGGGAGAGCCCGGGGCGGCGGCGGCTTCGAGGTCGACGACGGCCGCCAGGGCTTCGTATTCAACCTCGATCGCCTCGGCGGCGTCCCGCGCGGCGAGCCAGGTATCGGCCACCACCAGCGCCACCGGATCGCCCACGTGGCGGGCGAGACCCACGGCGAGCGGCAGTCGCGGCGGGTCGAAATAGTCGCTCTTGTCGGGCTTTCCGACCGCGACCGGGCAGCGCATCGGCCCGATCCCGTCACCCGCCTGATCCGCACCGCAGAGGACCAGCCGCACGCCCGGCATGGCCGCGGCGCCGGATGTGTCGATTCCGGCGATTCGAGCATGGGCGTAGGGAGAGCGCAGCACATAGGCATGCAACGCGCCCTCGATGCGAATGTCGTCGGTGTAGCGCCCCTGGCCGGTGACGAATTTCATATCTTCGAGACGGGTCATGGCGGGGATGTCTTCTCCTTGAAGGCACAGAGATCTGCGATCAAACAGTCGGGACAGCGCGGCTTCCTGGCAAGGCAGATGTAGCGGCCGTGCAGGATCAGCCAATGATGGGCGTGCAGCATGTATTTCTTCGGCACGGCCTTCAGCAGCTTGAGTTCCACAGCCAGAGGGGTCTTTCCGGGTGCGAGGCCGGTGCGGTTGCCGACGCGGAAGAGATGGGTGTCGACGGCGATGGTGGGTTCGCCGAACGCGATATTGAGAACGACATTGGCGGTCTTGCGCCCGACGCCGGGCAGCGTTTCCAGTGCCTCGCGGTCACGCGGCACCTCGCCTGCGTATTGTTCGACCAGGATCCTGGACAGCGCGATGACGTTCTTCGCCTTGGTGTTGAAGAGGCCGATGGTCTTGATGTAGTCGCGCAGCTTCTCCTCGCCCAGCGCCAGCATCTTCTGCGGGGTGTCGACGATTTCGAACAGCGGCCGCGTCGCCCTGTTCACGCCGATATCGGTCGCCTGGGCCGAGAGGGCCACCGCCACCAGGAGGGTATAGGGGTTCTTGTAGTGGAGTTCGCCGCGCGGCTCCGGATCCCGCTCGGCGAGCCGGCGGAACATTTCTTCGACCCTGACCTTGTTCATGGCGTGGACGATGGCGGCAAGGCTTCGTTGCCGCAAGCGGGACCGCGACCTATCCTGTCGCCTCGATGAGCGTCACCCTGGCCACCAGCGACCCCTCCGTTTTCGAGGCCTGCCTCCGGCCGCACCGGTCGCTCGGCCGGCGCGGCTTCTTCGTCCTGATGACCGTGGTGGTCGGCGTCTCCTTGCTGGCGTCGCTGCGCTTCTGGTTCGTCGGCGCCTGGCCCGTATCGGGATTCATCCTGCTGGACGTGGCCCTTCTCTGGGGTGCCTTCAAGCTAAACAACCATGCCGCGCGCCGCTTCGAGGCGGTGGAACTGCGCGAGAGCGAGCTTCTCGTCCGCCAGGTCGATGCCCGCGGGCGCGAACGGGCGGTCCGCTTCCAGCCCTATTGGGTCAGGGTCGAGCGGCCGGATCCGGAGTTGCTCAATTCTCAACTGGTGCTGCGCTCGCACGGGCGGGTGCTGGCGGTGGGAAGTTTCCTGCCGATGGAGGAACGGTTGGCCTTCGCCGATGCCCTGGGGGAGGCGCTGGGTCGGATGCGAAGGCTTCCCCAATCGGCCTAACGCCATGACAACAAACGAGTGTTGCAGGTTTGTGTACCGGATGGTATACTCTTACCCTTCCGCTAAAGGCTGAACCGGTGCAGCATTTCCCGCTCCCGCCATTTAAACGTGAAGCCGCCGAGCGCAAATTACACTGGGCCGTCCCCGGATCCCGGCCGGCCGGCCTCACCGACCTCGGGCTCTAGGCTTGCCGCGCCTCGTCGCCGAACGCGCCGATGCGCTGCCGGCATTGGGAGAGCTGTTCCGGGAATTCGGCTTCGAGGGCACGTCGCTGTCGATGATCACGGTGGCGACCGGTCTCGGCAAGGGCAGCCTCTATCACTTCTTCCCGGGCGGAAAGGAGGAGATGGCGGCGGCGGTCCTGGCCGAAATCGACGCTTGGTTCGCCACGCATGTCTTCGAGCCGCTGCGCCGCGATCCCGACGCGGCGGCCGGGATCGGGCGAATGTTCCAGGCCGTCGACGCCTATTTTCGTGGCGGCGGGCGGGTCTGCCTGGTCGGCGTCTTCTCGCTCGGCGATACGCGTGAGCGGTTCGCCACCACGCTTCGCACCTATTTCGCGGTCTGGGGCGCGGCGCTCACGGATGCGCTGTCCCGTGCCGGCTGGAACCCTACGGCGGCGGCCGACTTCGCCGAGGAAATTCTGGCCGGGATTCAGGGCGCGCTGGTGCTGTCCCGGGCCTTGGACGAACCGGCGGTGTTCAGCCGGATGCTGGCGCGATTGCGCCAGCGCGCCATCGGCTAGCCGCGCATCAGCTGCGGCAGCCAGGTGGCGATGCCGGGAAAGGCGATCAGCAGGATCGTGAAGGCGATCATGATCGCGGCATAGGGGAGCGCGCCGCGTATGACATCGGCCACCGGGCCGCGATCGGGACGGATGCCCTGCACCACGAAGAGGTTCATCCCCACCGGCGGCGTGATCAGCCCCAGCTCGCACATCAGCACGATGAAGACGCCGAACCAGATCGGGTCGACGCCGGCGGCGCTGACCACCGGAAAGGTGAGCGGGATGGTCGCCACCATCATGGAGAGCGTGTCCGTGAACATGCCGAGGATCAGGTAGAAGCCGATCAGCGCGACCAGCAGGGCCACCTGCGACAGGCCGAAGCCGGTGGCCCATTTCGTCAATGCCTCGCCGATGCCGGTGAGCGAGAGCGCGAGATTGAGCACGAAAGCGCCGACGACGATGAGGAGGATCATCCCGGTGGTCCGGGCGCTGGACAAAAAGCAGGTTTCCAGGAGCTTCCAGCTGAGTTTGCCCCCGAGAGCGATCAGCAGCAGGCCCACGACCACGCCCACGGCGGCCGATTCGGTGGCGGTGGCGATGCCGAAATAGAGGCTGCCCATCACCGTGCCGAAGACAATGACGGGCTCGGCCAGATAGCGCAGCAGGCTGATGCGTTCGGCGAGCGGCGCGGGCTCATGCGCCTTGGCGCTTCCCCGCACCAGGCTGGAAATCAGGATCCACAGCATGAAGCTGCCGGCGAGCAGGATGCCGGGGATGATGCCGGCGATGAACAGCTTACCGACCGAGTTGTTGGTCATCGAGCCGTAGATGATCATGTTGACGCTGGGCGGGATCAGGATGCCGAGCGTGCCCCCCGCGGCGAGGCTGCCGAGCGCCGCCGGCATCGGATAGCCGTGCCGGACCATCGAGGGCAGGGCCACTGTGCCGATGGTGGCGGCCGTCGCCACCGACGAGCCCGAGGTGGCGGCGAAGAGCGCGCAGCAGCCGATATTGGTGTGCAGCAATCCGCCGGGCAGGCGACCCAGCCAGGCGGCGAAGACCATGTACATGCGGTCCGCCATGCCGCTGCGCAGCAGCAACTCGCCGAGCAGCACGAAGAGCGGCACGGCGGTGAGGCCGTAGTCGCTCATCACGCCCCAGACGATGGAGGCGGAGGACTGCAGGAAGGCGTCGCCGAAAGCCAGCATGCCGCCGCCGAGGCCGAGCAGGAGCATGACGGCGCCGATCGGCAGGCCGAGGAGCATGAGCCCGACCATGACGAGGAAGCCGGTGATGCCGACGGCCACCATGCTCATGACGGGTCGGCCGGTCCGGCGATGCCGCGGGCCCTGAGATCGGCCAGTTCCTCTTCCAGTTCGTCCCTGCTGCCGCGCGGCGAGTATCCGCGATCGAGCCGCGACCAGCGCCGGCCGGCGAGCGCCGCCAGCCACCCGGCAGCCCGCACCAGCGCCACCAGGAGGAAGAGCGCGAGTGCGGCGAGCCAGGCGCCTTGCGGAAGCCGCAGGGGCGTGGCCCAGGGCGTCTGCGCGGTGGCGTTGTAGGCGATGCTGTCGGAGAGGGCGATGCCGCCCATCCAGGCGAGGACCGCGGCGGCAACCATGAGCGACAGGAGCGCGAGGCCGTTCAGCAGGATGCGAAACCCTTGCCCCAGGCGGTCATGCAGCAGGTCGATCCGGATATGGGCGTTCGCCGCGAGCGTCACGGCAAAGGCGAGCGCCCCGCCGACGGCGAGGCAGTAGCCGCCGAGTTCATCGACGCCCTGCAGCGAGACGTTGAAGACCTTGCGCGACACGGTTTCCACCGCCACCGCCAGCGACAGGAACAGGAAGACGAGGCCGAAGGCGATCGAGGCGATGCGTTCGAGGGATTTCATGCAAGGGAGGGCCGGCCCCGGCGGGACCGGCCCGGACCGTCAGTTCAGGCCGACCATGGGTCCGACCGCCTTCTTCCAGTTGGCCGAGCAGGTGGCGACCGACTTGTCGCAGAGCTCCTGCCAGGCGGGGAAGGAGATCTCGCGGACGGCGCTCTGCACGATCGCCTTGTCGGCTTCCGTGGGCGTGACGGTGGTTAGCTTGTACTTCTTGCCCGTCGTGCAGGGGTCCTTGCCGGCATTGCAGTTCATCGCGTCGTCCCAGAGCTGTTGGGAATAGCTCCAGATGTCATCGGTCAGGCCTTCGATCGCGGTCTGCAGCACCTTCTGCTGCTCGGGCGTGAACTTCTTCCAGGCCGCCAAGCTGATGCCGTAGCCCTGCGTCGCCACCTGCAGGCCGAGCGGGTAGACATGCGTGGCGCTTTCCGGCCAGCCGGCGGAATTGGCCGAAGACGGGCCGGTGACGGCGCAGTCGATGGTGCCGAGCGACAGGCCCTGTGACACCTCGCCGAAGGCCATGGTGACCGGGGTCGCCCCCACCTTCTCCATGAACTTCGCCATCACCCCGTCGAGGATCCTGACCTTGAGGCCCTTCAGGTCGGCGAGGCTCTTGATCGCCGGCTTGCAGAAGACGATCTGCGGGCCGAAGGGCCAGACGCCCATCAGCTTCACGTTGAACTGCTGCTGCAGGCGCGCATCGACCGCGGGCGAGAAGGCGGCGACCACCTTCTTCGCGGTGGCGTAGTCGGAGTTGAGGCCGACGAGGTCGAGGCCGAGCAGGATCGGCTCGTCGCGCGAGACCTGGCCCATGCGCAGGCCGACGATGTCGAACAGGCCGGTGCGCATGACGCGCAGCTGCTCGAACTCCTTGATGCCGGTGGCATCGAGGGTCTTGTAGTCGACCTCGATCGGCAGGCCGGTCTTCGCGGCCAGCGTCTCGAAGAAGGGCTGTTCCTTGTTCTTCTGGATGTTGCCGGTGGCGAGCGGCATTCCCATGATACGCAGCTTGATCTTCTCCTGCGCGGAGACCCCCGGGGCCAGGACCGCGAGGCCGATGGCGGCGGCGGCGAAAGAAGACAACAGGCGTCGCATGAAACCCCTCCGAGATCCCCGAAGCCGGCCCTTGCCGGCGTAGCTTCGGACCCGCAACGCAAGTCCCATACCAGTGCCTAACCAGGGATCAGGGGGTGGCGGGAGGGGCGTCCTGCATAAAATATATGCAGCTGGCGGCGAAGGCCGGCCTCGGTGACCGAAATCGGCTCAGTCGATGCCCAGGACCCGCTCCGGCGCGCCCGACCAGGACCAGGCCATGCTGGGCCGCGACAGACCCAGCATCATCCCGCCCAGGCTCGGCGGATGGACGAAGAGCGAGTCCGGTCCCTTGGCGGGTAGGCGGTTCGCCGGCGCGGTCGGCGTGCTGCGCTCGCCCGCCTGCGTCAGGCGGGTCCCGATCGCGGCGAGACGGTCGGATTCGGCGAAGGCCATGTAGAGCGCGTCGCCCGTCTTGGCGAAGAAACGGCCCATGGTCGCGTCGGCCCTGGTCGGCGTGATGATCTCGAGACGGGCGAGCCGGTCCGGCCGAAACAGGGTGAGCGTACCTTCGTAGCCATATTTTTCCGAGGCGATGGCGACGAAATGATCGTGATCGAGGCCCAGGACCGCGGCGAAGCGGTCGGTGGCGGCGGCATGGTCGGCAGCCAGAAGCGTCGCCTCGTAGAGGTAGTCGATATCGCCCACGGGCTCGCGGAGGATCGCGGCGCCCACCGAGAGGCGTAGCCCCGGAATGCCGAGCATCGCCGGGTCGAGCCAAAGCCGGCCGTCGGCGGCGAGGGGTTCCAGGCCTCGCCCCTTGAGCCGGGAGGCGAGGGCGGGGAGATCCGGACTGGCGAGGCCGGCCGCGAAGAGATGCGCCCCCCGTGCCGCCACCGCCTCGGCGACCGGGCCGCCGCCGTCGGGTTCCAGAAGTTCGACGACCGAACGGCCCAGGCGCAGTTCGGTGCTGCGCGCGCCCAGTTCCGGCAAGGGAAGCGTACGGTGCGGAACGGCCCCGAGGGCGGCGCTCCAGCGCCGCGCCACCTCGGCGGCGTTCGGCACCGCCATGACGATGCGGTCGAGATCACTGATCATGAGCTGCTCTCCCCCGATCTCGTTGTCTGCGCCGTCAGCCGGCGATACCGAGCACGTCGTTCATCGAATAGAGACCGGGCTTGCGCCCTTGAATCCAATGCGCCGCCTTGAGCGCGCCGCGGGCGAAGATGGCGCGATTGCCGGCGCGGTGGGTCACCTCGATACGCTCGTCATCGGCGGCGAAGATCACCGTGTGGTCGCCCGGCACATTGCCGCCGCGCAGGGCCGCGAAGCCGATGGCGCCGCGCTTCCTCTGCCCGGTGAGGCCGTCGCGGCCGCGATCGGCGACCCGCGCCAGCTTCACCTTGCGCCCAGCCGCCGCCGCCTCGCCCAGCGCCAGCGCCGTGCCGGAGGGGGCGTCCACCTTCAGCCGATGATGCATCTCCACGATCTCGATGTCGAAATCCTCGTCCAGCGAAGCCGCCATCTGCCTGATCACCGACATCAGCAGCGTCACGCCCATGCTGGTATTGGCGGCGCGCATGATCGGGGTGTGCTGGGCGGCGCGGGCGATGACGTCGAGGTCCTCTTCCTCGAGGCCGGTCGTGCCGATCACCATGGGGCACTTCGCCTGGGCGGCGATCTCGGCGTGCCGGCGGGTGGCGGCCGGCGCGGTGAAGTCGAGCACGACATCGGCGCTGGCGAAAAGCGGCAACGGATCGTCGCCGATCAGGACGCCGATGGCGCCAAGGCCTGCGAGTTCGCCCACATCCTTGCCCAGCGCGGCGGAACCCGGCGCTTCCGTCGCCCCCACGATGCGCATGCTGGCCGCCCGCGATTCGCGCGCCAGCATCTGTCCCATGCGCCCCGCGGCGCCGACGATTCCGATTCCGATCCCGCTCAACTGAACCTCCGTCATTTCCGCCGCGCGACGATGGCGGCCGGCGGCGTGCTCCGGCTATGCTTCCCCGCATAACTATCCCGACAAGCCTACGGAAGGAACGCCCATGAGCGATACGGTTCTCTGCGAGTTGAAGGAGGGAGTGGCGACCGTCACCCTGAACCGCCCGGAGGCGCGCAATGCGCTGTCGATGGAACTGCGGGTGGCGCTGGGCGAAACGCTCGGCCGGGTCGAGCTGGACCCGGCGGTGCGCTGCGTGGTCATCCGCGGCTCCGGCGGGCATTTCATGGCCGGCGGCGACGTGAAGCTGATGCACCAGCGCCTGGAGATGGACAAGGCCGAGCGCTATCGGCAGATCCTGGAAGGCATCCACATCCTGCACCTGCCGATCTTCGCGATCAGGCGGATGGGCAAGCCCGTGATCGCGAGCGTCGAGGGCGCGGCCGCCGGGTTCGGCCTGGGGCTGCTCGCCGCCTGCGACCTCGCCGTCGCCGCCGATGACGCCTTCTTCACGCTCGCCTACTGTCACATCGGGGCCAGCCCCGACGGCGGGACATCCTATTTCGTGGCCCGGACCATGGGCATGAAGATGGCATTGGAACTGGCCTTCCTTGGCGATCGTTTCGATGCCGCCCGGGCGAAGGAACTGGGGCTGGTGAATCGGGTGGTGCCGAAGGCGGACCTGCAGGCGGAAACCTGGAAGCTCGCCTCGCGCCTGGCGCAGGGCCCCACCCGCGCCTATGCGAACGCCAAGGCCCTGTTCAATGCGTCGCTCAACCAGACGATGGAGACGCAACTGCAGATGGAAGCCGAGCGCATGGCCGACAGCATGATGACCGACGATCACGCCGAGGGCGTCACCGCCTTCGTTGAGAAGCGCAAGCCCAACTTCAAGGGGAGGTGACGTGGCGCGCGAGTCGGAGGGAAAATACGTCAACGGTCATCGTCCCTTCGGCATGACCGACCTGTTCCGTCCGGGCGTGGCGCCGGAGGCACGGCCCCGGCAGGAGGATTTCGCCTTCGACCTGGGCCGGACGGTCGGACGGATGCTGGGCCTTCGGGCCGAAGTGCCACCCGAAGCCTTCACCGCCCGGACGTTGGGGACGGAACGCGAGGGCAACGGTATCCCGATCGACCGCGAAGGGCTGGTGCTCACCATCGGCTATCTGATCGCCGAGGCCGAGCGGGTGACGCTCGCCGCCTCGAACGGCGCGATGTCGGAAGCCTTCGTCATCGCCTACGACTTCGAAACCGGTTTCGGCCTGGTGCGAGCGGCGACGCCTCTCGGCCTGGAGCCGTTCAGCTTCGGCACCACCGCGACCGTCCTGCCCGGCGACAAGATGCTGGTGGCCGGGCACGGCGGCATGAAGCAGGCGCTGGCGGCCGAGGTGAAGGCCAAGCGCGAATTCGCGGGCTATTGGGAATATCTCCTGGACGAGGCGCTGTTCACCGAACCGGCGCATCCGAACTGGGGCGGCGCGGCGCTGATCGACCAGAACGGCAAGCTGGTCGGCGTGGGTTCGCTGCATCTGGCCGAAGGCGAGCGGCCGGGGAACATGTTCGTGCCGATCGACCTGCTGGTCCCGATCCTGTCGCGGCTGCGCGACAGCGGCGTGTCGGGCCGGCCCTCGCGCCCGTGGCTCGGCCTCTACCTGGCCGAGGCCGACAAGCACCTGGTTGTCGCCGGCCTTGCCGATCATGGGCCATCGGCGCAGGCGGAGATCAGGACCGGCGACGTCATCGTCGCCCTGGACGGCGTGCCTGTGCAGGGGCTGGCCCCGTTCTATCGCCGCCTCTGGCGTCGCGGGCGCGCCGGCGTAACCGTGCGGCTGGCGGTATTCCGGGAAGGCCGCCTGCGCGACGTCGCCATCGAGACGGCCGATCGCGACAGCTATCTGCGGCGGCCTCGCCCGCAATAGCCGCTCGATACCCGTGGCCCCGTGAGGTGCGACGTCCTGCCGCGATTTTGTTGTTGCAACTAAATCGCAGTTTCAATATCAATGTCTTCGTCAAGACCCCAGCGCCCGACCCCGCTGGGTGAGGCCTCCGGTTCCTCCTAGCCGGGGCCCCTCTGGGAGGCTGCCGGCCTCGACCCCCGGCAGCCTCCCGCTATTTCTGCAACCCCGCATTGCGGGGCCAGCCCCGACCTCTGTAGCTTCAGCGCTCCAACGAAGGGACGGGGTGTCGATGTCAGCGAAGAGGTTTTTTGCGAAGGACTACGCCGAGGCCAGGGCGAAGTTCCTGGATGCCGCCGCGGCGGCCGGGGGCAAGGTCCATACGTTCAAGCACCCCGAAAAGGGACCGGATGGCGGAGCGCTCGCAACCGATGTCCTGCGCATCGGCTCGCCCAACGCGCGCAAGGTCGTCGTCATCCAGTCGGCGACGCATGGCGTGGAAGGTTTCTGCGGCTCCGGCACGCAGGTGGGCTGGCTGCGGCTGGGCGATTGGAAGAAGCTGCCGGATGGCGTCGCCGTGGTACTGGTGCATGCGATCAATCCGCATGGCTTCGCCTGGATACGCCGGGTGACGCAGGAGAATGTGGACCTGAATCGCAACTTTCCCGATTTCGGAAAGCTGCCGCGGCGCCCGGCCCTGGCGGAATTGATGCCGCATGTCGCGCCGGCGGAATGGACAGAAGCGACCGCCGCCGCGCGGCGCGCCGCCTTCGGTGCCTTCGCGGCGAAGCACGGCCCCATGGGACTGCAGGAAACCATCTCGGGCGGCCAGTACGAGTACCCCAACGGGATTTTCTTCGGCGGTAAGGCGCCCACTTGGTCGCATCTCACCTTCAAGGCGATCGTCGAGAAGTACCTCTTGAAGGCCAGGCGCGTCGCCTTCGTGGACATGCATACCGGCCTCGGCCCCTATGGGCATGGCGAGCTGATCACCATGGGCCGGCCGGGCAACGAGAAATTCGATCGCGCGGTCGCCTGGTACGGCGATTCAGTCACTTCCCCCGAAGCAGGGACCTCGACCTCGGCCAAGCTGTCCGGCCTTATGGAGGCGGCGTTGTCCGACATGCTGCCCAAGGCGGAGGTGACGCCGATCGCGGTGGAATACGGCACCTATCCCACCGCCTTCGTCATGGAAAGCCTGATGGCGGACAACTGGCTGCATCTGAACGGCGATCTCGCCTCGCCACTGGCCCGCCGGATCAAGGCCGATATCCGCAAGGCCTTCTATCCCGACGAGGACGACTGGAAAGAACTGGTGCTGCTCAAGGCCCGCCAGGTCTTCCGCCGCGCCGTCAATCACATCGCTTCCTGACACCCAGCCCCCGCCCGGCAGCGGGCGGGGGCTCTTCTGTTATTATTGATACTGGTTTGCATTTTCATAAACGCCATCATAGGCTCGACCGACGCGATGATCGGAGGCGAACCGGTGGCGAATCACGAAGACAACTGTCCAGGCGGGCCGCATCTGGAAGCCCTGCGCTTCGCCGAACAGTTCACGGTCTGGGCGATCCGGGTCTGGGTGAAGGCGGTGCAAGGCAAGGCACCGCCCGGCCGCCTTCTGGAGGAAGGATTCGAGGTGGCCGGTTGCGAGGCGGCCCTGTCGCCGTTGCACGGCCTGATGCGCACGCTGGCGGTGGCGGCGGAGCGGTCGATCGACGTCCGCTGCATCAACTGCCGGCATGTCAGCCCGGACGAGGTGAGCTTCCTGCGGGCCATCGCCGGCTTCCAGCGCGGCTGCTACGGCGAGGGAGCGATGCTGATCGCCGGCTATCTGCCTCCCGCCGCGGCACGGACGGCGATCGACCATGCGGCGGCGCTGGCCGGCCATCTCGCCTCAGCCGGCCTGCTGCTGGCGCCGGCACAGGCGCATCCGCACACGGCAGCAATGCCGGTGTCACACACGCTGCACTGATCGGCGCTCACCCGCCCGGCAGGAGGACGACCTTGCCGATCACCGCCCGGCTCTCGACCCGGCGGAGCCCCTCGAGGAACCGCGAAAGCGGCAGCCGGCTGTCGGTCACCGGCCTGAGCGCGCCCGCCTCGAACAGGCGGAACATGTCGGCGAAGAGACCGCGGACCTCGGCTCGCGTCTCCGCATCCGCCTGGGTCTTGCCCCAGGCCATGTAATAGCCCCAGTAGAGACCGATCACGGTGACGTTCTTCACCAGGAGAAGGTTGGCGGGAATTTGCGGGATGCGCCCCGAAGCGAAGCCCATCGGGATGATGCGCCCGAGCGGCGCGATGCAGCGCAGCGAATGGTCGAAGACGTCGCCGCCCACGGGATCGAAGATCACGTCGGCGCCGCGTCCGCCGGTCAGGTCCAGCACCGCCGCGCGAAAGTCCTCCTTCGCGTAGTTGATCCCCTCGGCGGCGCCGTGTTCGCGGGCGACGGCGAGTTTCCCCTCCGAACCCGCCGTGGCGATCACGCGGGCGCCGAGCGCCGCGCCGATCTCGACCGCCGCCAAGCCACTGGCGCCGGCGGCACCATGAACCAGCAGCACCTCGCCGCGCTTCAGCGCGGCGCGCCAGACGAGAGCACAATAGGCGGTGGCGTAGATGGTCGGGAACTGCGTCGCGGCGGCGAAGTCGAGGCCGTCCGGAATGGCGAAGACGTTCGCCGCCGGCACCACCGCCTCCTCCGCGAAGCCGCCCCAGGACAGGCCGGCACAGACGCGCTGGCCGGGCGCCAGATCGGTCTCGGCATCCGGGGCGACCTCCACCACCGTGCCGGCAATCTCGGTGCCGGGGATGAAGGGCAGCGGCGGCTTGTTCTGGTGCTTCCCCTGGATGCCGAGAAGATTGGCGAAGCTGACGCCGGCCGCCTCGACGGCGATGCGTACGCCATCCGCCGTGAGCGCCGGCGGCGGGACATCTTCCAGGCGCGGCGAATCGATCGGGCCGAACTGGCGGCAGAGGACGGCCTGCACCGCTCAGGCCCCCGATCCGTGCCGACCGACACCGCCGGCGAAGCGCGCCGCGCCCGACTGCGCCTCGAGCTTGCGGGCGGCGAGCGACAGTTCCATCTCCCGGCGGATGGCGCCCGCCGTTTCATGATCGAAACTCTCATAGGCGGAAGCGCGGTCGGAACACATCGCGATCTGCGGGAATTGGGCGACCTGCAGGCCGAGCCTGACCGCCTCGGCCCGCGTCTGCCCGCGCGCCGCCCGGCGCGTCGCCAGGCCGATCGACAATGCCTCCTCCGCCCCCACGGCGCGGCCGGTGATCAGCATGTCGAGCGCATGGCCCTGCCCCACCACACGAGGCAGGCGCACGGTGGTGCCGTCGCTCATCGGCACGCCGAAGCGCCGGCAGAAGACGCCGAACACCGCCGTCTCGTCGACGATGCGGATGTCACAGAACAAGGCCACGCCGAGACCACCGGCGACCGCGTGTCCTTCGACGGCGGCGATCACCGGCTTCGACAGCGGTGCGCGCAGCGGACCCGCATCGCTGCCGGCCCAGGGGAAGTAATCGGTGCCGCCACCCAGAACCTTGAGATCGGCACCGGCGCAGAAGCTGCCGCCGGCACCGGTGAGGACGCAGACGCGGGCCTGCTCATCGGCGTCGAAGGCGCGAAAGGCATCGGCGAGCGCCCGCGCGGTTTCGTTGTCGAGCGCATTGCGCGCCTCGGGCCGGTTGATGGTCAGAACGGTGACGGGTCCGTCCCGCTCCACCAGCAGTTTATCGGTCATACGCGTCCTCCCTCGACCCCCGAGTCTAGGCTGCCGCAATCCTTCGTTACAGGGGAGGATGTTCAGGCGCGAAGGCGTCGCGGTGCCGGCGGCGCAGTCACCGCACGGCCGGCCGGGAAGTACACGGTCGCCACGGTACCCCGACCGAGTTCGCTTTCCAGCTCGAGGCTGCCGCCATGCAGTTCGGCGAGCCGCCGGCAGAGCGGCAGGCCGAGCCCGGTGCCTTCGAAGCGGCGGGTGAGCGTGCTCTCGATCTGCGCGAAGGGCTCGAGCGCGCGCGGCACGTCTTCCGGCTTCATGCCGATGCCGGTATCGGCCACGGAAGCGAGCAGCCCGCCGTCGGCGGCCGCCCGGGCGGTAAGCCGGACCTGTCCGCCCGAGGGCGTGAACTTGATCGCGTTCGACAACAGGTTCAGCAGGATCTGCTTCACGGCGCGGGCATCGGCGCGCAGGCCGGGCAGATCCACCGCCACCTCGCGCGTCAGCATGATACCGTTCTGCTGCGCCCGCGCCTCGACCAGGCGCAGACAGGAATCGGCGACACGGCCGATATCCACCGTGTCGTCCGAGAGTTCGAGCTTGCCCGCTTCGATCTTCGACAGGTCGAGGATGTCGTTGATGATGTCGAGGAGATGGTTGCCGGAATTGTGGATGTCCCGGGCATATTCGACATAGCGCGGCGTGATCGGGCCGAAGGTCTCGGCCGCGATCAGTTCGGAGAATCCGATGATCGCGTTGAGCGGCGTCCGCAGCTCGTGGCTCATGGTGGCGAGGAAATCGCTCTTCGCCCGGCTGGTCTGTTCGGCATGCTCCTTGGCTTCGCGCAGCAGCATATCGGCCCGCATGCGGTCGGTGACATCGAGCATGAGCGAGGCGACGCCGATCACCTGCCCATCGGCGTCGACCAGGGGCGAGTTGAACCAGTCACAGGTGATCGTCCGGCCGTCGCGGCGCAGGTTCTCGTTGGTGTTGCGGACACTGTCGCGGGTTTCGGCCAGTCGGGCGTACAGGCCGCGCACGTGTTCGTGCTGTCCCGGCGGCACCAGGGTGTCGAGCACGCTGCGGCCGAGCACTTCCCGCGCCGTCCAGCCGAGAATGCGTTCGGCCGCGGGGTTCCAGGCCGTTATCCTCAGGTCGAGATCGCACTCGATCACGCCGAGCGGCGTCTGCTGCACGTGCAGTGCCACCCGCTGTCGGGACTCGCGCAGCGCCTGTTCGGCCCGCTTGCGCTCGGTGATGTCGCGTCCGACGCCGCGATACCCGGCGAAAGACCCGTCGACCGCGAAGATCGGCTTGCCGCTGATGGCGCTCCAGCACCATTCGCCGGTCGGCAACCGGATCTTGTACTCGAAGTCGCGGAAGGGCTGCCGCGCCCTCAGCATCGCGCGGTGGGTATCGAGGTCGGACGTCGAACTGGCGGCGACGCCGAGATCGCTCAGATGCATGCCGATGAAATCGGCCGCGGCCCGATGATGGGTCTCGGCGATGCGTTCGCTGATGGACGTCAGCCGGAACCCGGCATCGAGTTCCCAGACCCAGTCGGTCGACACTTCGGTGAAGTCACGGAAGCGGGCCTCCTCCGCCTGCAGGGCCGCTTCCGCGCGCGCCTGTTCGCTGATGTCGGAGGCGATGGTCACCACCCCCACCAGCGGAACGCTGTAACGGCGGATGTCAATCACCCGGCCGCTATGCAAGGTCATGCGCTGGCGGTTGGGGAATCGGCTATAGGACAGCTCGATCTGCGCCGCCACCCGCGTGGCCGGATCGCCCGGCCCGAGATCGCCACGCCGGGCCTGGAAGGCGAGGATGTCCGCCAGTGGCAGGCCACGCTTCACCAGGGTCGCGGGCAGATCCCGCATTTCGAGATAGCGATCGTTCCAGGCCAGGAGGTGGAGGTCGTGATCCAGGATGCAGATGGCATCGCCCACCGCCTGGAAGGTAGCCTCCAGCAGCGCCGTCTTGTCTGCCAGCTCGCCCTCGCGCAGCTTCAGCGCGGTGATGTCGGTGTGGATGCCGGCAATCCCGCCCGAGGGCAGCCGCCGCTCGTCGATCTTGACCCAACGCCCGTCGCCCAGCCGCTGTTCGACCGATCCGGCCGGATCGGCGTGCGCGCCCAGCCGGTCGGCGAGCCAGGCTTCCTCCCGGCCGGCCGCTTCCGGATAGAGGCCGCGCGACAGGTCGAAGCGCAGGATGTCCTCGAACCGGGCACCGATGCGGATGCCCTCGACGCTGTCGGGATAGACCTGCCGATAACCGTCATTGCAGACGACCAGCCGGTCTTGCGCGTCGTAGATGACCAGACCCTGGCCGAAGAGTTCGATCGCGTCGCGGTATGTCGCGTCCATGCGCGCCAGCTGGCGGCTGCGCCAGGCGGCGATGACGAGGCCGGCCGCGACGATGCCGAGGCCGATCCAGCAGGCCAAGCTCCATGGCGGCACGAGGGCGACCAAGCCAGTACCCGCGGCGATCATCGCCACGCTGCCGGAGGCACGGAGCCGTTCTATGTCGCCGGTGCGCCGGGGCAAGCGTGGCCTCTGGACTGATCGAGCAGGCCCATTGTTGAGCGCAAGGGCGTTAACAATGCATTGACCCTGGCCCGGGCCGGGCGGGGATCAGAGCAGCACGCGCTCGTGGCGCAGAAGCTCCACCTTCAGCGGCACACCGCTGCCCCCGGAGAAGCCGACCAGCTTGCCGCCGGCGCCCATCACCCGATGGCAGGGGATCAGGAGGGGAATCGGGTTGCTGCCGCAGGCCCAGCCCACCGCGCGGGCGGCACCGCCGATCGCCTTGGCGATGTCGCCGTAGGTTTTCGTATGGCCGAAGGGGATCGCCAGCATCTGCTCCCATACCTGGCGCTGAAACGCCGTGCCTTCGGGACGGAGCGGCAGCGGGCAGGTTTCGGCATTGCCCTGGAAATAGCCGGCGATGAAGCCTTCCGCGGCATCGAGGAGATTGGAGCAGGGGTCGTCCTCGCCTTCCAGCCGGCCGAAGCGCAGCCCGACGATGGCGCCCTCCTCGACGCTGACGGTGAGCGGCCCGACGGGGCTGTCGACAACGCGCCGGCGCATCAGGGCACCGGCATTTCTTCGCGAAGCGCCGCCGGATCGGTGACCGGCAGCGAACAGGTCTCGCCGATGCAGACATAGGCGGTGGCCTTGCCGGCGATCTGCGTCTTGCCCTGGGCCGGGTGGTCGGCAGGCAAGGCGGCGCCGGGCGCGAGCAGGCTGATGATGCGATCGGGACAGGAGACCGAGCGGCAGGCCGCCAGCAGCGCCGCCGTGTCGGCCTCTTCGCGCGTTCCGATGATCGCCACCTGTACCGGCCGGTACAGCGTTTCGGCGTTGCAGAGCAGCGTGCCGAAGGGAAAGGCGTTGCGGCCGATTTCCGGAGCGAAAGCTGTGAGCAGGGCATCGGCGCGGGTCAGATAGGCGCGATCGCCGGTCAGCGCATGCAGCCGCGCCAGAACTCCCAGCATGACGCCGTTGCCGGCCGGCACGGCATTGTCGTGGGCATGCCGCACCCGCACGATCAGGGCCTCGGCATCGTCGGCGGTGAAGAAATACCCACCCCGGCCTCTGTCCCAGAAATGCCGGTCGAGCGTCGCCACCCAAGCCCTTGCCCGGTCGATATAATCTGGCCGGCCGGTCGCCTCGTGCAGCGCGAGCGCGGCCCGCGCCATATGGGCGTGATCGTCGAGGAAACCGTCGGCCGAACGCTTGTTCGCGCGCCAGGCGTGGTACAGCCGGTCGCCCGCCTGCAGCCGGTCGCAGACGAAGGCGAAGGCCCGTTCGGCGGCGGCGATCCAGGCCCCTTCGCCCAGCCTTGCGCCAGCCTCCACCAGGGCCAGGATCATCATGCCGTTCCAGTCGGCCAGCACCTTGTCGTCCCAGCCGGGTTTGATCCGCCGGTCGCGATGGTTGAACAGCTTCGCCCGGGCGGCGGCGAGATTCGCCTCGGTTGCCGCATCGCCCAGTGCCGGGCGGGCGGAGCGGTTCAGGATCGTATGTCCCTCCCAGTTGCCGGCGGCCGAGACGTCGTAGGCCTGTTTGAAAGCCGGCGCATCGGCGCCGAGGACAGCGTTGATCTCGGCCTCGGTCCAGACGTAGAAACGGCCTTCCTCGCCCTCGGAGTCGGCGTCCTGGGTGGCGGCGAAGCCGCCGCCCTCGGCGACCATCTCGCGCAGGACCCAGTCGACCGTCTCGCGGATGCGCGCCTCGTAGAGCGGGCTCCCGGTCTCGGCATGCACGAGGCTCAGCACGTCGACCAACTGGGCATTGTCGTAGAGCATTTTTTCGAAATGCGGCGCCAGCCAGCGGGCGTCGGTGGAGTAGCGGGCGTAGCCGCCGCCCAGATGATCGTAGATGCCGCCCTGGGACATCTTGTCGAGGGTGAGGGTGACGGCGTCGCGGAACATCGCGCCCCCGGTACGCAGAAAGGCCCGCCAGAGGAGGGCGAGATTGTAGGGCTGGGGGAATTTCGGCGCCGAGCCGATGCCGCCCTCGACCGGATCGACCTCCCGCAGCAGCCCCCGGGCCGCCTGGGTGAGGAAATCGGGGGTGATCTGC
>JALHMN010000077.1 GCA_022844005.1 bacterium
CGATCCCGCCGCCTGGATCGCCGCGCCCCTCCTGGTCGACGAGGCGGGCCGCGTGCAGGCCGGCACGCCGCGGAACGCGCTCACGCCGGCCAGCCTCCTCGGCCAGGGGCTCGGCCTGCACCGGCTCTCCCCCGCGCTCTTCCCGCCGCTCAACCGGCATGCGGAAGCGATGGGAGCGGCGCCCTTCGCCGTGCCCGCCTGTTCCGGCGCCCTCTTCGCCATGCCGCGCGATCGCTTCGCGGCGATCGGCGGCTTCGACGAAGGCTATTTCCTGCATGTGGAGGATCTCGATCTCTGCCGGCGCATCGGCGATGCCGGCGGGCGCATCCTCTGCCTGCCCGCGCTCCGCGTGCTGCATCACGGTGCCACCAGCCGCGCACCCGCCGCCTTCGTCGAGCGCCATAAGACGGCGGGCTTCGCCTGCTATCTCACCCGGCACTTCGGCGGCGGCATCGGCATCCGGCTCTTGATCGCGCTCCTCTGGCTCCGCTTCCGGCTACGCTTCCCCTTCGCGGGTTGAAGGCACTTTCGGACCGAAGACATGCGCATCCCGGCGAAGCGCCGCGCCCGGCGACCAGGAGAGCGCGCGGGCGAGCGCGGCCAGCGGCGCCCGGCGGGCGGCCTGGATCACCCGGCGCTCGGCCCAAAGCCGCGGCAGCGCGGAAAGCGCGTCGCGGAGGCCCCGGGCGAAGGCGCCGCCCCGGCCGCCCAGGGTCGCCTGCAGGAACAGGATCGCGGTGGCCAGCAGATGCGCCGGCAACAGCGGCCAGAACAGGGCGGCCGGCATGCAGCGAAACTGCAGCCACAGCCGGTTGCGCGCCCCGTGATAGACCGCGAAGGCCGACCGCCGGCCGGCGCTGGCGCCCCCCACATGGGCCACCACCGCCTCGGGCACCAGCCGGCACCGCCCGCCCAGCAGCCGGTGGCGGAAACCCAGATCGACATCCTCGCAGAAGCAGAAGAAGGCTTCCGCGAAGCCGCCCAATTCCCTGAACCGGCTCGCACGATACAGCGCCGCGGCGCCGCAGGCGCTGAACACCTCGCCTTCCTCGATGCGCCCCGCCGCCTGCCCATGCGCCCCGCGCCAGGGGATGCCGGCGGCGAACAGCACGTCACCCACCCCGTCGAGGCGCGTGGGATCGCCCGCGTCCAGCTGCAGGCAGGCGAAGGCCTCGGTGCCGGGATGCCGCTCCGCCGCCTCCAGCAGCCTCTCGATCCAGTCCGGCGCGGCGAAGGCGTCGGGGTTCAAGAGCGCCAGCCACGGCGCCCCGGCCGCTTCGGCGGCGCGGTTGTTGCCGGCGGCGAAGCCGAGATTGGCGCCTGCCTCGATGAAGCGGAAGCGCGGATCGGCACTGGCCGCCTGCGCCGCGGCGAAGGCGCCGTCGGCGGAGGCGTTGTCCCAGACGATCACCTCGAAGTCCGTCCGCGTCTGCGCCTCGAGCGCCGCGAGGCAGCGGGCGAGGTGCGGCCCTGCGTCATAGACCACCACCAGGACGCTCACGGCGGGCGGCGGGCTGGACTCGGGAAGAGGCGATTCGGGCAAGGGACGTTTCCGGCGGTTGCGCCGGTCGGGCGCGGTCAGCCATCATGCCGCGCTCCCCCCTGCTCCGGAACCGCGATAGCACAGCCGCCATGACGACGAGCACGACAGCCGGCGCCGCGACGGCGGCGCGCGGCATCATCCTGGGCGGGCTCCTGGTGGCGCTGCATGCCGGCTTCATCGGCCTCACCCCCTTCAAGATCGGCTATTGGGGGCCGAGCGAGGCGATCGGCGCGGCGCTGCATGCCAGCGCCGCGCTGGTGGCGATCGGCCTCGCGGTGCTGGCGCTCGCCGACCGGCCGGCGGTGGCCGCGGCGATCGCCACCCCCGTGGTCTGGCCGCCGCTGCTGCTCGCGGCCTGGAGCGGCCTCTTCGCCCCCGCCGCGCAGTTTCCCCTGTTGTCGCTCTTCGGCGCGCCGCAGCTCTCCGAAGGCGTGCTGCTGCATCTCGACATGGCGCTCTGGACCGCGGGCGCGCTCTGCCTGCGGGGCGCGGGACGATGGGGGACGGTAGTCGCTCTGGGGGCGGCGCTGCCGGCCATCGTCATGCCGCTCGTCTTCGCCCTTCAACCTCACCGAAGGTTGTATTTCTATCCGGATTGGATGGCCTTCTACGGATTGCTCGCCCCGGCGATCGTCATCGGCTTCACGGCGAGGCGTGGTCATGGTGAAGGACGGTGGAAGGTCTGGCTGATCGCTGGACTGGCGGGCGCCCTGCCGCTGGCGGTTTCCGGCAATCGCGCCGCCACCGCCGCCGCGCTCGCCATGCTCCCCGCCTTCCTCCTGATCGAGCGAATCGGCCCGCTTTCAAGGCTCTGGCGCCCCCTCGTCGGCACCGCCCTCGCCCTGCTGCCGCCCCTCGGGTTCCTCATCATCTGGTATATCGGCACCGGGCAGCTCAACAATACCTTGTGGTCGCGCCTCCTCGCCATCCAGGTCGCGGCGGGCGCCTTCCAGGATTCGGCCTGGACCTGGGTGATCGGCCAGGGCTGGGGCCACGACATGTTCGGCCTCCTCCGCCACCTCGACCGCGTCGGCCAGACCCGCTTCCTCGGCGGCGACACGCCCTGGGACCTCGCGCTCCGCGACTATTTCCACAGCCATCACGGCGGCTTCCAGGCCCTGCTCTCGGCCGGCATCCCGGGCGCGATTGTCTTTTGTCTTCAGCCGCTTACGCTGGCGCTCACGGCACCTCGAGGGGTCCGCTTCCTGGCCGGGGCGACCGCGGCGGCACTCTCGCTGACGCTCTGCTTCTGGTTCCAGACCACTGCCACCGTGGCCTTCCAGGCGATCGCTTTCGCCGCCCTCGCCGGCCCAGGAAAATGGCGGATTCCGGCGCCTTCGCCCGCTTTCGCCGCCGCCGCGCTCGGCCTTGCCGCCGCCGTCGCCTTCCAGCTGCGCTTCGGCCTTCCGGCCCAGCGCGACCTCGAAACCTGGTCCCTCACCGCCGCCGGCCCGCTTCCCGGCGCCTGCGCCGAATATCCGCCCGAGGACTGGCGCGGCAATCTCGGCCTGGCGCGCGTGATCGGCGGGCGAATCGTCCAGTCGGAGCAGCTGGCCGGGCGCGAGGGCTGGACGGACGCCCGGGCCGACCGCCTCGCCGCCACGATCTGCCTTTTAGAACAAAGGCTTGAACAGGACGATTCGGCCTATCTCCTGTTCTGGGCCCTCGACCTGCGCGGCCGCATCGCCCATCTCGATGCCTTCGCCCCGGTCCGTCCCCGCTTCGCCCCGCTGATGAACAACTGGGCGGAGAAAGTCCGCCGCTTCCTGGCCCTCGCCCCCGGACGCAGCGACATGGCAATCGCCTATTTCGGCTGGTCGATCGCCCAGGGACGTTATGCCGAGGCGGTGTCCATCGGCGCGATCATCCTGAACCAGCGTCCGGATGATCCGATCGGCCTCTGGTTCAGTGGCAATGCGATGCTCTTTGATTCCGACACAACCGTGGCGCGTCAAGGGCTTGCGCGGATGAAGCGCGCCTTGACCCTGGGTGTCGAGCAGTTCGCACCGATCGATCCCGGCCTCAAGCGCAGCGTCGAGGCCGGCTAGATCGTCCCATGGGGTTGTTGCCGTCATGACACACCCAGCCACCTCCGTAGCGGAAATCCGCGGAAATAACCTTTTGTTAGCGGGGGGAAGCTGTTATCCATCCCTGACGGCTGCGAAGGGGCTTGCGTCCCGGCACGTGCAGCAAGATAAATTTGCGTAGGATTATCGCTCTTGACCGAGGGGTGGACGATGAAGCGGTTTCATCTGGTTGGGGCAGCTGCGATGGGGATGACATTCCTCGCCGGAACTGCTTCCGCACAGGACTATGGTAGCTACGTGCCTGCGAGCGGTAACGGCCCGGGCGCGCCCCAGGCGGTTGCTGCGGCGGTGGTCACGCGTATCGCGTCGGTAACCAACGCGGCGCCGACGGAAGTCCGTATCGCCGAGCTCGGCGGCGGCAGCGCCTTCTCGCCGCTGGCGCTGGCTTCGGCAGGCACCAGTTCGGGCAACAAAGGCTTCGGCAGTTCCACCGGCGTCGCCGGCCAGGGCGCGAAGCGGCGGGTCGGCATCTGGATCAACGGCGCCTATTCGGACATCGACTACAGCGAGCCTGGCCTGCGCACCGACGGCGATACCAAGTCGGTCGGCATCGGCATCGACTATCTCGTCACGGACAACATCGTCATCGGTGTGTCGGCGACCTACGAAGACACCGACCTGAAGCTGAAGGACGCGCTCGGCGAGTTCGAACGTGACGGCTGGACGCTTGCCCCGTACGTCGCCTTCAAGCTCGGCCAGTATTTCGTGCTTTCCGGCACGGTCGGCTTCTCCTGGCTGGACAACGATGTCAGCACGGGCGCCGGTGGTACCGGTTCCTACGACACGGATCGCTGGTACGCATCAGCGATGCTGAACTTCAACTACCCGGTCGGCCAGTGGCGCCTGGGTGCCTCCGTCGGTTACCTCTACATCGACGAAGAGGATGACAGCTACACCACCAGCGCCGGCGCCGCGATGGCAAAGGACAGCCGCAACATCGGCCAGGGCCGCGCGGGCGTCAGCGTCGGCTACAACTTCGGTGGGATCACTCCCTACCTGATGGGCCGGCTGGAGCATGAGTTCGAGACCACCGACACGGTCTTCGTCGGCACCCGCGCCGTGAAGCCGGACAAGACGGGCTTCGTGGTCGGCGGCGGTCTGGCCTTCAACTATGGCGCCTTCTCCGGTGGCCTCCAGTTGACCTCCACGGCAGGCCGCGACAACTTGGATGTGTACACGCTGTCCGGAACGGTGCGTGTGACCTTCTGATCCCTGCACACTTCGGTTTCGAGCGATCGAGGGGCCAGCTTGCATAAGCTGGCCCCTTTTCTTTTTGGCGTTTGCTGTCTGCTGCTTTCCGCCTGCTCGGGTCCCCTCGAGTTCATCCAGCAGGGGCGTGATCTCACGGATTCCCTGGCACAGCGCCACGGCTGGACCAAGGTCGTCATCTCGACGCCGAGATTCCCCATTGTCGCCTATCATCATCTGACCGCGCGTGGCCGCCCCTTGTCGGTCTACATCGAGGGCGACGGGGCAGAATGGGTCAACCGGCGCCAGCCGGCCGACCCGACCCCGCAGGATCCTGACGCGCTGCGTCTCGCCCTTGCCGATCCGGCTGCCAATCGCCTCTATATCGGCCGCCCTTGCCAGTATCTGCCCCCCGCCGAACTGCGCCGATGCGACCCCATCTATTGGGACACCGGCCGCCTCGCGCCGGTCGTGATCGATGCGCTCAACCAAGTGGTGGAGAGGCAGAAGGCCGCCATCGGCGCACCGGCGGTGCTGCTCTACGGAAAATCCGGCGGCGGAACCGCCGCTGCGCTCGTTGCCGCACGCCGCAATGACGTGCGATTTCTGATGACGGCCGCGGCATATCTGGATGTGGCGTTGTGGACCCGGACCCTCGGCGTCACCCCGCTTAGAGATTCACTCGATCCAACCGCCTTCGCAGGTCCGCTCGCAGGCATACCCCAGGTCCACGTAGCCGGTGCGCGGGATGAAATCGTCCCGCCGGCCGTGGTGGAGAGTTTCGTTCGCAGGCTCGGGGCACAGTCGAGGGCGCGGGTGATCATCCTGCCCCGATTCGATCACGAGTGCTGCTGGACCCGGGACTGGCCGTCCTTGCTTGAGACTTACCGCCCGGCTGATGGCGTTTGACCCTGCACGCGATGCGGCGCTATAGGGAGCCTCCATCTCCCCTTGGATTTCCTGTCGGGCGTGTATGAGCGTGGCCATTTCCAGCGAAGCCAAACGCACGCCCGTCGACAGCCCCGGAAAGGTTCGGCTCGTCGTCGACGGATACAGGGGCGGCCGCTACAACATCCTTCTTATCGAAGGGCGCTATTACGGCATCGCCCGCTCCGAAGGATCGGTCGACCCGGAGCGGCTACGCACGGGCGACTTCAACGAGCGGATATTCATCGGCGAAGGCCTGGCCGAGGTCGCCGCCGCCATCGATGCCGAGCCGAAGGCCTTCGAACTGCCGGACCAGGAGCCTCGCATCGTGGAAGCCCGCCACGGCGAGAGCCACTATGCACTCGTGGAATACGGCGGCCGGCATTTCGCCGTGGCTACCGACGATATGCCCTTCTCGATCAGCCGGATCAGAACGGGACAATGCCGCCGCACGGTTCACGAGGCCGAAACACGGGCAGAGGTCGAGCGTCTGATCGATGTCGATCCCTGGGCATGGTCGACCGATCCCGCACCCGAACCGGGCGCCCTCGGAGGTGTCGCACCCGCCCCGGTCGACCCTGCGGCTTTCGCCTCTTCTTCGGCCCGGATCAGACTGGAGAACGCAACCGTATCCCTGCCGATTCATCCGGCGGCCGACACGCTGAAGAAGACGCTCCTGCGCGGCATTGGTCGCGCCGCCACGGTCAGGCTTCCAGTTCTGCGCGGCGTCAGCCTCGACGTTGCGCCGGGCGAACGGCTGGGCATCGTCGGCCGCAATGGCTGCGGCAAAACCACGCTGCTGAAGGCGATCGCGGGCATCTATCCCCTCAGTGAAGGGCGGCGGTCGGTGCGGGGATCAATCGCCCCGGTCATCGCGCAGGGCATCGGTTTCGATCATGCGCTCTCTGTGCGGATCAACGTCAAGCTGTCCATAGCCCATATGGGGCGGCTCGCCGGCTATTCGCGCGAACTCGAGGAAACGATCCTGGATTTCGCGGAACTGACGCATCGCGCGGAGATCCCGCTGCAGCAACTCAGTTCCGGCCAGGCCGCACGCCTCGCCTTTGCCGTGACACTGTTCCAGACCCCCGACATCCTCATTCTGGACGAGGTCTTCGCCACCGGTGACGTCGCCTTCGTGGCTCGAGCGACTGCCGCCATGACCGCGCGCATCCAGGCGACACCGATCACGCTGCTGGTCAGCCACGATCTGACGACCGTTCAGAGGGTGTGCACGCGCTGCATCCTCATGGCGGAGGGACGAATCGTCGCCGATGGCCCGCCCGCAGCGATCGTTTCCGAGTACCGGCGCCTCTATCAGGTGGGCGGGCAATGACGATCGATGCAGGTCGGCCAACGTCCGGCGTTACTGTCGCATCTCTGCTTGAGGGCATGCGCACGGTTTCCTATCTGGCCCTCATCCGCCTCCATCGCCGCTACGTCGGCTCCGCAATCGGCGCGCTCTGGTCACTGCTGCACCCGCTGTCGACCACGATCATACTCATTGTGGTCTTCACCAACTTCATGCGCGTTCCGATCAACAACTACGCGCTCTATCTCGTCGCCGGGGTCATTCCCTGGGGGTTCCTGAGCGGCGCGCTTACCACGGCATCGCAGTCGCTGATCGCGCGGCGGGAAGTGCTGCAGAGTTCGCTTGTGCCGCCGGCGCTCTTCGTCCTTGCCGACGTCTTGTCGGAATTCATTACCTTCATCGTCGCCTACGTGGTGCTGCTCGTCCTCTCGGCGCTGATCTTCGAACCACCCGGACCGATGATCGTGTTCCTGCCATTGACCCTGCTTCCTCTTGTCATCTTCGTTTTCGCGGCAAGTGTTCCGGTCGCATACTTGGCGGTCCGCTTCCGCGACATCCCGCATGTCCTGCAGATCTTCTTCGCGATGATGTTCTGGCTCGTACCGATCGTCTACAGCACCGACATGGTTCCGGAAACCTTTCGACATTTCATCGTCTACAACCCGTTCTCGCTGCTGATCCAGCCGCCAGTCATCCTCGCCCATGGCGGGGTCATGCCGTCGTTGCGCCTGCTGGGAGCCGGCATGACGGTTGCCTTGGCCACGGCTGCCATCGCATGGATCGTCCACCGGCGCCTCAACCGGGAGATCATCTACCATCTCTGAGCAGCATCAGATCCGGCGGCAAGCAGCGCTTGACAATTCGGGTCGCTAACCTCAATTTCCGCCGGCTTTTGGCGTCGCTCGCGCGCACCGATTCCCGTCAGATCAGCCCCCGTCAAGGCCGCCGCCGGCATGCTCCCTGAGGCCGACCTCGCCCGTATCTATCGCTCGCTCCGTCTCATCCGCCGCGCGGAGGAGGAGACGGCACGCGTCTACCCTTCCGACAAGATCAAGAGCCCTGTCCATCTGTCGATCGGCCAGGAAGCGGTTGCCGTCGGCATTTGCGATGTGCTTCGCCCCGACGACGTCGTCTCCGGCACATACCGCGGCCATGCCGCCTATCTGGCCAAGGGCGCGCCGCTCAAGGGCATGATGGCCGAGATGTTCGGCAAGGCGACGGGCGCAGCCGGAGGCAAGGGCGGATCAATGCATCTGGTCTCGGCCGAACACAATGTGCTGGGCGCGTCCGCTGTCGTCGGTACCAGCATCCCGGCGGCGGTCGGATATGCACTGGCACTGAAACGCGAAGGCAAGGGCCGGGTCGTGGCAGCCTTTTTCGGGGACGGCGCTACCGAGGAAGGGGTGTTCTACGAAAGCCTGAATTTCGCGTCACTGCATCGCTTGCCGATTCTGTTCGTCTGCGAGAACAACGGGTTTGCGATCCACACCCCGCTCTCCAAGCGATGGGCGTCGCCTGCGATCTGTGACCGGGTCAAAGGCTTCGGCATGCCGGCTCAGCAGATCGCGGACGGAGACGTCTTCGCGATTCGCGACGCGGCGTCCAGGCATATCGCAGCAATGCGGGATCGCACGGGAGGGCCCGCGTTTCTGGAGTGCTTCACCTATCGCTGGCGCGAGCATGTCGGCCCAGCGGAAGACTACGACGCCGGCTACCGCGATCGCCAGGCACTGACCCCCTGGCAGACCGGCGATCAGGTCGCACGGGTCGCCGGGATGCTGCCGGCCGATGCGCGCAAGCGGATCGAGGACGAGGTCGAACGCGAGATCGCCGAAGCCTTGGATCACGCGGAGACCAGCCCATGGCCCGATCCCAAGGAGTTGTTGAAGGATGTCTTCGCTGACTGACGGAAGCCGCATCCTGAAATATGTCGATGCCCTTTGTGAGGGTATGGGCCAGGAGATGGAAGCGGACCCCTCCGTCTTCGTATTCGGGCTGGATGTCGACGATCACAAGGCGATCCAGGGCTCGACCAAGGGTCTGCTGCAACGCTTCGGCGCCGAACGCGTCTTCAACACGCCGCTGTCGGAAGACGCCATGACCGGCGTCGCCATCGGCGCGGCCATGGCCGGCATGCGGCCAATCCATGTACACATCCGGATGGACTTCCTGATGCTATGCATGAACCAGATCGTCAACATCGCGGCCAAGGCGCGCTACATGTACGGCGGTTCGGTGAAGGTGCCGATGGTCGTGCGCAGCATGATCGGTAAGTCCTGGGGCCAGGGCGCCCAGCATTCCCAGGGCCTGCATTCGATGTTCATGCATGTCCCCGGATTGAAGGTCGTGGCGCCGTCGAACGCACATGACGTGAAGGGTGCGATGATCACCGCCATCCGCGACGACAACCCGGTGATCTTCGTCGAGCATCGCCTGCTCTACGGCACCGAGGCCTATGTGCCGGAAGCGCCGTTCGAGGTGCCCTTCGGCAAGGCCCGTATCACCCGCCCCGGCAAGGACGTGACCCTGGTCGGCATCTCCAACATGCTGGTCGAATGCTTGCGCGCCGCCGAGCTTCTGGCCGAGGTCGGCATCGAGGCGGAGGTGATCGATCCGATCTCGCTGGTGCCGCTCGATTTCGACACCATCTTCGCTTCGGCCAACCGTACCGGGCGTCTCCTCGTGGTCGACAATGCCTGGATGAATTGCGGCGCGAGCGCCGAGATCCTGGCCCGCATGGGCGAGAGCATGGACCGGCCGGTGAAGATGAAGCGCATGGGCTTCGCGCCCACCACCTGCCCGACCAGCCCGCCGCTCGAGGCGCTGTTCTATCCGAACCCGGCGACCATCGCGACCGCGGCCCGGGAGATGCTGGAGCCGGGCGCGCCGGCCTGGGACCCGGAGTCGGAGCGGGCCAAACTCACCTACCAGACGCAATTCCGCGGACCGTTCTGACCGGTCCGCCTGGGCTAAATTCTCTAGCGGGGCGTGATGTTCTACGAACTTGCCGTCAGCACCTGGGGTGACGAGGAAATCGCCGCACTCCACCGCGTGATCGACAGCGGCCGTTTCACCATGGGCGAGAACGTCGCCCGCTTCGAAGCCGACTTCGCCCGCTACTTCGGCATGAAATACGCCGTGATGGTGAATTCCGGCTCCTCCGCCAACCTCGCCGCCGTGGCGGCCCTGTTCCACAAGAAGGACAAGCCGCTGCAGCGCGGTGACGAGGTGATCGTGCCCGCGATTTCCTGGGCCACCACCTATCACCCCTTGCAGCAGTATGGGCTGAAGCTGCGCTTCGTCGATGTCGACCTCGACACGCTGAACCTCGACATCGCGCAGCTCGAGAAGGCGCTGACGCCGAAGACCAGGATGCTGGTCGCGGTGTCGATCCTGGGCAACCCCTGCGCCCTCGATGTCATGCGCGCCTTCTGCGACAAGCACGGCCTCTACTTCCTGGAGGACAACTGCGAATCCATGGATGCCGAGGTGGCGGGCCGCAAGACCGGCACCTTCGGACACCTCAACACCTACAGCTTCTTCTTCTCGCACCACATCTCGACCATGGAAGGCGGGATGGTGCTGACCGATGACGAGGAACTGGCGCATTTGTGTCGCGCCATCCGTGCCCATGGGTGGGTCCGCGACCTGCCGGAGAGTTCGCCGCTTTACGAGAAGAAGCCGAACGACCGTTATCAGGCCTACCGCTTCATCATGCCGGGCTACAACCTGCGCCCGCTGGAGATGTCGGGCGCTGTCGGGATCGAGCAGCTGAAGAAGCTGCCCGGCATGACGGCCGAGCGGCGGAAGAACATGGCGCTGTTCCAGAAGCTGTTCGCCGGCGACGAGCGATTCATCATCCAGAAGGAGCACGGCAAAAGCTCGTGCTTCAGCTTCACCATCATCCTGAACCCGAAACTCGGCCCCGACCGCGACTACATCTTCCAGGCGCTGGAGAAGGCCGATATCGGCTATCGCGTCATCACCGGCGGCAACTTCCTGCGCCACGACGCGATCAAGTACTACGACTACGACGTGGTCGGCGGCGTTTGCGCCAATGCCGATATCGCGCATGACTACGGACTCTTCGTCGGTAACCATCCCTTCGACATCACGCCCCAACTCACCAGGCTGCATGAGGTGCTGGATACGGCGTGGAAAGAATCGACCCAGGCGCGGTGACCTCCCATGGCTGACGGCTTCAATATCCTGGTGACCGGTGGCGCCGGCTATCTCGGCTCCACCCTGGTGCCGATGCTGCTGGCGCGTGGCCACAAGGTCACCGTCATCGACAATTTCATGTTCAAGCAGAACACGCTGGCCCAGGTCTGCCACGACCCCAACTTCACCGTGGTGAAGGGCGACAGCCGCGATGAAGCGACGATGAAGCCGCTGGTGGCCAAGGCCGACGTCCTGATCCCGCTGGCCGCCCTGGTCGGTGCGCCGCTCTGCAACGCCGACAAGACCGGTGCGGTGAGCATCAACTTCGACGCCGTGAAGATGATCTGCGGCATGGTTTCACCGGCCCAGCGGATCGTCCTGCCCAACACCAATTCGGGCTATGGGATCGGCCAGAAGGACGCCTTCTGCACCGAGGACAGCCCGCTCAGCCCGATCACCCTCTACGGCCGCACCAAGGTCGATGCCGAGAAGGCGGTGATGGAACGGGAGAACTCGCTCTCTTTCCGGCTCGCCACCGTCTTCGGCATGTCGCCCCGCATGCGCGTCGACCTGCTGGTGAACGACTTCGTGCACCGGGCCATCTTCGATCGCGCCGTCGTTCTGTTCGAGGCGCATTTCAAGCGCAACTACATTCATGTGCGGGACGTCGCTCGCGCCTTCATCCACGCCATCGACAATTTCGAGAAGATGAAGGGCCTGAGCTACAACGTCGGCCTGTCGGATGCCAACCTCTCGAAGCTGGAACTCTGCCAGCGCATCCAGAAGCACCTGCCGAAGTTCGTCTTCCTTGAGGCGCTGATCGGCGAGGATCCGGACAAGCGCGACTATATCGTCTCCAATGCCCGGATCGAGGCCACCGGCTATGCGCCGGCGCATTCGCTGGACGCCGGCATCGTCGAACTGATCAAGGGCTTCTCGATGATCCGAGACACCCATTACGGCAACGTCTGAGCCCATGGCCTTCGACCTAGACGGTCGCCGCGTCTGGATCGCCGGCCATCGGGGCATGGTCGGCGGGGCGCTGTGCCGTCGCTTGGGCAACGAGAACGTCACCCTCCTCACGGCCGACCGGCGGGCGCTCGATCTCCGCCGTCAGGCCGATGTCGAGGCTTGGGTGCAGGCGAACCGGCCGGATGTGGTGGTGATCGCCGCCGCCGTGGTCGGCGGGATCAAGGCGAACGACGCCTACCCGGTCGACTTCCTCTACGACAACCTCGCCATCCAGACCAATGTCGTGCGGGCTTCCGCCGAAGCCGGCGTCTCCCGCCTGATGGTGCTGGGATCCTCCTGCATCTATCCGAAGCACGCCGAGCAGCCGATCACCGAGGAGACCCTGCTGACCGCGCCGCTGGAGCCGACCAACCAGTGGTACGCGCTGTCGAAGATCGCCGCGGTGAAGCTGGCCGAGGCCTACCGGAAACAGCACGGATTCAACTTCATCTCGGTGGTGCCGACCAATCTCTACGGCCCCGGCGACAATTTCGATCTCGACCAGGGGCATGTCATTTCGGCCCTGATGCGCAAGATCCACGAAGCGAAGCGCGACGGCCGCGACGAGGTGGAAATCTGGGGTACCGGCAGCCCGCAGCGCGAATTCGTCTATGTCGACGATGCCGCCGACGGCCTGGTCTTCCTGCTCCGGCACTATGCCGCCTTGGCACCGATAAACCTCGCCGGCGGGGAAGAAGTCAGCATTCGGCAGCTGGCGGATATCCTGGCCGAGATCATCGGCTTCCGCGGCCGGTTCAAGTATCTGACCGACCGCCCGGATGGCATGCCGCGCAAGCTTCTGGACGGATCGGCGGTGGCCGAACTCGGTTGGCGGCCACACACGACCTTGAAGGCCGGATTGACGAAAACCTATCGCTGGTTCGCCGAAACCGGCGGCCAGGGCCGGGTCCCCTGATCGGCCCAAGCTTCCCTGTATCAGCCCGATACGCTATGTAAAGTTCAGGACAGTCGCGTTCAGCGCGCCGCCCGATTCACGCTTTCGGCGGCAACTTTCGATCATGGGGATATCCGGCATATGAGCGATCTCGATCTCCTGCTGATCAATCCGGGCGGGCGCGAGCAGATCTATCAAGCGCTCGGCGAGGAATTGACCGCCGTCGAGCCCCCCATGTGGTGCGGGATCATCGCCAACAACGCGCGCATCCACGGCTACTCGGTGAAGATCATCGACTCAGAGGCCGAACAGTGGGGCCCGGAGACGGTGGCCGCCAAGGTGGCCGAGTGGAAGCCGACCCTGGTCGGGCTGATCGTCTTCGGCCACCAGCCCTCCGCCTCGACCCAGCAGATGGTCGGCGCCCGCGCCGCGGCGCTGGCGATCAAGGCGATCGCGCCCGAGCAGAACATGATCATCGTCGGCGGCCATGTCGCGGCCTTGCCCGAACGCACGCTGCAGGAAGAAGTGGTCGACTTCGCCTGCAACGGCGAGGGCCCGGTAACGATCCGCGGCCTGATCGACGTACTGAAGGCTGATGCCCCGCGGGACTTCGCCAGCGTGCCCGGCCTCGTCTGGCGCGACGGCGAGATCATCCGCCAGAACCTCGGCGCGCCGCTGATCCAGGATCTCGACAAGGAACTGCCCGGTTCCGCCTGGGACCTGCTGCCGATGGAAAAGTACCGGGCCCATAACTGGCAGTGCTTCAACGACCTGTCGACGAGAAAGCCCTATGCGTCGATCTACACCACGCTGGGGTGTCCCTACAAGTGCAGCTTCTGCTGCATCAACGCGCCTTTCGGCAAGAACGGCTACCGGATGCGCAGCCCCGAGAGCGTGGTGGCCGAGATCGACCACCTTGTGAAAACCTACAACGTCCGCACCTACAAGATCGTCGACGAGATGTTCGTCCTGAACGAGCGCCACGTGATGGCGATCTGCGACGCGCTGATCGAGCGCAACTACGGCCTCAACATCTGGGCCTATGCCCGCGTCGACACGGTGAAGCCGCACTTCCTCGACAAGCTGAAGCGGGCCGGCATCCAGTGGCTGGCGCTCGGCATCGAATCCGGCTCGAAGCATGTCCGCGACGGCGCCCGCAAGGCGCTGAAGAACAACGACATCATCAACATCGTCCGGATGATTCAGCAGCACGGGATCAACGTCATCGGCAACTTCATCTTCGGCCTGCCCGACGACGACATGGAGACGATGCGCGACACGCTGGAACTCGCGAAGGAGCTGAACTGCGAGTTCTCCAACTTCTATTCGGCCATGGCCTATCCGGGCTCGCCCCTCTACGGCATGGCGGTGGAGAAGGGCTGGGACCTGCCGGACAGCTGGAGCGGCTATTCCCAGCATTCCTTCGACTGCAAGCCGCTGGCGACCGAGCATGTCGGTGCCGACGCGGTGCTCGGCTTCCGCGATGCCGCTTTCGACGAGTACTTCACCAACCAGCGCTATCTGGACATGGTGACCCAGCGCTTCGGCTGGGAGACCCGTAAGCACATCGAGCAGATGACCAGGCACAAGCTGAAACGGAAGCTGCTGGAAGGCCGCAGCACGGCCCAGCCTGAGCAACGCCCGCTCGTTCCGGCCGCCTGAGCGGCCGCCGGCCGCTGGCTTCACAGCCCATGTCCCTTGAAGGCATCGATGTCGCCGTCCTGGCCGGTGGCCTGGGTACGCGAATACGCTCGGTTCTGGGCGATACACCGAAGGTGCTCGCTCCGGTGGACAGACGTCCCTACCTCGCCTGGCTGCTCGACTGGCTCGCCGCTTTCGGCGTGCGGCGCGTCGTCCTCTGCCTCGGTCACCTGTCGGATCGCGTGATCGACTGGGCGAAAGAACACACACCCGCGGGCCTCGAGATCGCCGTTTCAGTCGAAACCGAGCCGATGGGTACAGCCGGCGCCCTCCGCCTCGCCCGGTCGTTGTTCCATTCTGATCCAATCGTGGTGATGAATGGCGACACTTTCGTCGCCGCCGATCTTGGACGGTTCGTGCGGGTGCATCGCGCGCTCGGCAGCGAGATGACCCTTCTCTGTGCCGAGGTGGCGGATGCCGGACGATACGGGCGGGTTGAGATCGACCCCGGGGACCGGATTGTTCGCTTTTCCGAGAAGGAGCCGGGCCCGGCGCTCGCCGGGACGATCAACGCAGGCGTCTACGCATTGTCCCGACGGTCACTCGACCGCCTGGCGGCGACATCTGCCCGATCGATCGAGCGGGACATCTTCATGACGGCGCCACCCGGAAGCATCGGCGCCATGGTGACACGGGGCGATTTCATCGACATCGGAACGCCGGAGAGCCTGCTGCAGGCCGGGGAAGCCTTCCGGACGATCGCCGCATCCAGAGCGGAACGAACGGCATGATCATCACCCGCACCCCCTTTCGCGTCTCGCTGTTCGGCGGCGGTACCGACTATCCGCAGTGGTACCGCCAGAACGGTGGCTCGGTGCTGGGCTTCACCATCAACAAGTACTGCTACATCACGCTGCGCAAGCTGCCGCCCTTCTTCCAGCACAAGCATCGCATCGTCTATTCCCGACTTGAGCTGGTACAGGAGATCGAAGAAATACAGCATCCCGCCGTGCGGGCCATCTTCAAGGACCGGGGCATTGCCGCCGGTATGGAGTTGCATCACGATGGCGACCTGCCGGCGCGCTCCGGCCTCGGTTCTTCCTCCTCCTTCACCGTAGGCTTGCTGAACGCGCTCTACGCTCTGGACGGTCGTCACGTCACGCGCCGGCAGCTCGGCGAGGAGGCAATCCGTATCGAGCAGGAGGTAATCGGCGAATCGGTCGGCTCCCAGGATCAGCTCTGGGCCGCCTATGGCGGGCTCAACCGAATCGACTTCAACACCGACGGCACCTTCGCCGTGATGCCGGTGGTGATGCCGCCCGAGCGTCGGCGCGCCCTCGAGGGCTCGTTGATGCTCTTCTTTACAGGCTTCTCGCGCTTCGCCTCCGAAGTGGCGAAGAAGCAGATCGACAACTTCAGCAAGCGCGAAGCCAACCTGCGCAGCCTGCGGGCGACCGTCGACGAAGGCCTGGCCATCCTCGGCGACAGCAGCCGCAATCTCGAGGATGTCGGTCGCCTGCTGCACCAGGGTTGGCAGATCAAGCGCGGCATGGCCGAAGGTGTATCGACACCGGCAATCGATGAGATCTACGAGGCCGGGCTGTCAGCCGGAGCCATCGGCGGAAAGCTTCTTGGCGCAGGCGGCGGCGGCTTCATTCTCTTCTATGTCCCACCGGAGCGAACGGCCCAGGTACGGGAGCGGCTCAGGAACCTGATCCATGTCACCTTTCGGATCGAGGGCGAGGGCAGCAAGATCGTGCTCTACGAACCGGACGGATTGTGACCGACCCGCCGGTCCGCCGGCTTGCCCGCCGGCTTGCAGTCGAGAACACGCGCTGGCGAGTGTTTCTCGACCACATCCGTGACGCCTCGGGCAATGAAGTTGTCGACTATCTCGTGGTCGAACCCAGGGTCCGTTTGGCCAATGCCGTAACCGGGGTCGCCGTGCTGCCGGTGGTCGGCGACAGGATCGTTCTGCTGGCGACATGGCGGCATGCGATCGAGGCGCGCGGCTACGAACTCGTCAAAGGCTTTATTGACGCCGGCGAAGCAACGCCGGATGCCGCCTTGCGTGAGTTGGCAGAGGAGACCGGGCTTGCCTGCGCAGCTACCGACCTTGCATTTGTCGGCTATGTCGCACCAGAACCCTCGACCCTGGCCGGCAAGGGCGCCTTGTTCATTGCGCAGAACTGCCGGCAGGAGCGGAGGGCCGACGAAGACGAGATCGGTCTCGGCTGCCCGCAGGCTTTTGATGCCGCGGCGATCGAGGCCTTGCTGTCTTCAGGGGCGATCGAAGATGCAATGACCCAGGTTGCCTGCCTGCGCTGGCTCCGTCTCAGTCGCCGGTGACCAATCGGTCGACCAACTGCTTCACCGTCGGCACGAAGCCATTTGCATAGAACGGATCATCGGCAAATCGGTATGCCGCGTGCCCCGCGAACATCAGGTTGTGGTCGATCGATTCTGAATGGCTGATGTCCTGCAAGGTCTTCTGGATGCAGAAGCTGCGCGGATCGGCCTTCTTGCCGGTGCTGCCTTCTTCGTGCTGCGACCAGTTCGAGAAGGCGCATGCCGAGAGGCAGCCCATGCACTCGATCTGATCGGTGCGGATCTCATGCGACTTCTCCGGGGTGACGAAGATCAGCGTCGAGTCCGGCGTCTTCATCGCCTCGACGAAGCCGTTCGACATCCAGGCCTGCGCATGGTCCTTGTCGGTGTGGGTGACGAAAACCGGCCGGCCGCGCGGTCCGATCTTCAGTTCGGTGTCGTGTTCGCCCACCGGCGCCATGGTATAGGCGATCTGCCGTTCGCTGCGCTGGTGCAGCTCTTCCAGGAAGGGATTGCGCACACCCGACGACCAGAAGCCCGTGGGACTGAAGCGGTTCAGGTAGACGTCGCCCTTCTTCAAGGTCAGAAGGCGACGCTTCCAGGCCGGCGAAATCGGGCTTTCCTGGGTCAGGAGCGGCCGGGTGCCGAACTGGAAAGCAACCGGGCCGACTTCGGGATTGTCGAGCCAGTCGGCCCATTCGCGCAGGCACCAGACCCCGCCCGCCATCACGATCGGCGTCTCCGCCAGTCCGCACTCGCGCATCACGTCGCGCAGTTCCCGCACGCGCGGAAGCGGCGCCTCGGGCCGCAGCGGGTCTTCGGAATTGGACAGGCCGTTGTGGCCCCCGGCGAGCCAGGGATCCTCGTAGACCACCCCGCCCAGCCAGTCGGAGAACTTGTGATAGGCCCGCTTCCACAGCGCCCTGAACGCACGGGCCGAGGAAACGATCGGGTAGTACCAGATGCCGTAGGAGGCCGCGATCTGGGCGATCCGGTAGGGCATGCCCGCTCCGCAGGTAACGCCGTTGACGACGCCCTTGGCGCCCTCAAGCACGCCGTGCAGCACACGCTCGGCACCGCCCATCTCCCACAAGATGTTGATGTGGATGCGGGCATCGGGACCGGCGATGTCGCGGGCGATCTTCGCCTGGGTGATACCGCCCCTCACCGCATAGGCGACCAGTTCCTCATGTCGCTCGCGCCGCGTGCGACCATGATAGATCTGCCGGATCGTATGGCCTTCGGCGTCATAGGAATCCGCATTGACGCCCGAAAAGGTGCCGACTCCACCGGCCTTCGCCCAGGCGCCGGAACTTTCCCCGTTCGAAACCGCTACGCCCTTTCCTCCCTCGACCAGAGGAAGCACGTCACGGCCGGAAATGCGAATGGAGTTGAGCGGTTTCACCTGATTCCTCTCCCGAGTCGACCCGGCGGGTACTGGCCCCCCGCCCCACCTCCTTCAAAGGATGTGTCGCGCGACCGGCCGCCCGGCAAGAGCGGCCGGTCGTTGATAGGCTACGCCGGCTCGGCGGCCGCCTCCGCCGCGGCCTTCTTGGAGATGTCCTCGCCAGTGGCCTGATCCACCACCTTCATGCTGAGGCGGACTTTGCCCCGCTCGTCGATGCCGAGCACCTTGACCCGCACTTCCTGACCTTCCTGGATCACATCCCCGACCTTGGCAACCCGCTTGGACGCCAGTTCGCTGATGTGGACCAAGCCATCTCGATTGCCGAAGAAGTTCACGAAGGCGCCGAACTCGACCAGCTTGACGACCTTGCCCTTATAGATAGTGCCCACTTCCGGCTCGGATGTGATCGACTTGATCCAATCGATGGCACGCTGGGCATCTGCGGAATCGGTCGCCGCCACCTTGATCGTGCCGTCGTCCTCGATGTCGATCTTGCAGTTGGTCTTCTCGCAGATCTCGCGGATCACCTTGCCGCCCGTGCCGATCACTTCGCGGATCTTCTCCTTCGGCACCGTGATCATGGTGACGCGCGGGGCATGGCTCTTCACCTCGATGCGCGAGGCATCGAGCGCGCGAGCCATCTCGCCCAGGATATGCAGTCGGCCGTCACGCGCCTGCCCCAGGGCGATCTTCATGATCTCCTCGGTGATACCGGCGATCTTGATGTCCATCTGCAGCGAGGTGACCCCGGACTCGGTGCCCGCCACCTTGAAGTCCATGTCGCCCAGATGATCTTCGTCACCGAGGATATCCGAGAGCACGGCGAAGCCCGACGGCTCCTTGATCAGGCCCATGGCGATGCCCGCCACCGGCGCCTTGAGCGGCACGCCCGCATCCATCAGCGACAGCGAGGTGCCGCAGACGGTAGCCATGGAGGAAGAGCCGTTGCTCTCGGTGATCTCCGACACCACGCGAACGGTGTAGGGGAACTCCTCCTTCTTCGGCAGCAAGGGATGCACGGCCCGCCAGGCGAGTTTGCCGTGGCCAACCTCACGCCGCCCGGGGGAACCCACACGCCCGGTCTCACCGACCGAGAAGGGAGGGAAGTTGTAATGGAGCATGAAATGCTCCCGATACTCCCCGGTCAGTGCGTCGATGATCTGCTCGTCCTGGCCGGTACCGAGGGTGGTCACCACCAGCGCCTGGGTCTCGCCGCGGGTGAACAGCGCCGCGCCGTGCGCGCGCGGCAGCACGCCGACCTCGCAGACGATCGGCCGGACCGTCTTGGTGTCGCGACCGTCGATGCGGATACCTGTTTCCAGGATGTTGCCGCGGACGATGTCGCTTTCCAGGTCCTTGAAGACTCCGCCCGCCACGGCCAGTTCGGCCGGCTGATCGGCGAAAAGCGCCAGCGCCTTCTTCTTCACGGCACCGACCTTGGCGTAGCGGTTCTGCTTCACCGTCTCGCGATAGGCCTCGCGCAATTCCGATCCGACGCTCTCGAACATCTTGGCCTTGACCGCGGCGACTTCAGGCGCCTCGGCGGGAAGATCCCAAGGGTCCTTCGCGCAGCGCTCGGCCAGTTCGATGATTGCCTGGATCACCGGCTGGAACGCAGTGTGTCCGAACATCACCGCGCCCAGCATCACGTCTTCGGACAGTTCCTGGGCTTCCGACTCGACCATCAGCACGGCATCCGCCGTGCCGGCGACGACGAGATCGAGCTGGCTTTCCTCGATCTGCTTGGCGGTCGGGTTGAGGATGTACTCCCCGTTGGCATAACCGACCTTGGCGGCGCCGATCGGGCCCATGAAGGGAATGCCCGAGATGGTCAGCGCCGCCGAGGTGCCGATCAGCGCCACGATATCGGAATCGTTCTCGAGGTCGTGACTCAGCACGGTCGCGATGATCTGGGTCTCGTTGCGGAAGCCGTCGGCGAACAGCGGACGGATCGGTCGGTCGATCAACCGACAAATGAGGGTTTCGCGCTCCGAGGGACGGCCCTCGCGCTTGAAGAAGCCGCCGGGAATCTTGCCCGCGGCGAAGGTCTTCTCCTGGTAATTCACCGTCAGAGGAAAGAAATCGATCCCCGGGCGCGGCGCCCGGGCCGCGACGGCGGTGCAGAGCACCGTGGTTTCGCCATAGGTCACGAGAACCGCGCCGTCGGCCTGACGGGCCATCCGGCCCGTCTCGAGGACGAGCTTCCGCCCGCCCCACATCAGTTCCTTACGATGGATCTGGAACATGTTCATTCATCCTTCCGTCTGGCGACCGATCATCCTTGCCGGCCGCGGTAACCTCGATCTCGGGGAGAAAATAATACGAGGCACCGCACGGCCGAGGGGGTCCGTACGGTGCCTGAACTCACAATAGCGGGGCGCGAAACACGCGCCGGCCGACTACTTGCGAAGACCGAGGCGCTTGATCAACGCTTCGTAGCGGGCAGCGTCCTTCTTCTTCAGGTAATCGAGAAGACGGCGACGCTGGCTGACCAGCATGAGCAGACCCCGGCGCGAGTGGATATCCTTCGCGTGGGTCTTGAAATGTCCGGTCAGGTTCTGGATGCGCTCCGATAGGATCGCCACCTGGACTTCAGGCGAGCCGGTATCGGTTGTCGTCTGCGCGAATTCACTGATGAGCGCCTGCTTGCGCTCTGCCGAAATCGACATCGGATTACTCCGCTAACGTTGGTTGAAGACACGCACCGGCCGCACGTCGCCGCTCTGGACTTCCGCCAGCGCGACCAATCGCCCGGCGCACATCGCGCGGACAATTCCGTCGTCGGTGTCGAGCACCTTGATCGCCTGCCCGCCGCTCAAGCGGTCGGCCTGCGGTCCGGTCAAGGCCAGTGCCGGGATGTCGTCCAGCACGGTCGCAACCGGCAAAAGATGCTCACGAGGGGCGGGACCATGCCACACGTCTCGCAGGCGTTCCAGCGAAATCGCGTCGTCTTCGCCGAAGCGCCCGACCCGGGTACGGCGGAGCTGCGAGACGTGTCCGAAGCAGCCGAGCTTTTCGCCGAGGTCGCGCGCCAAGGCCCGGATATAGGTGCCCTTCACACAATCGACTTCGAAAATCGCTGTATTTTCAGTTGTTTCCAGCAGGTCGAAGCGATGCACCGTGACCGGCCGGGAGGGAAGGTCGGGCGGCTTTCCGGCCCGCGCCAGCGCATAGGCGCGTTCACCGTCCACTTTCAGGGCGGAAAAGACCGGCGGGCGCTGCTCAATGGCCCCGGTAAAGGCGGGCAACGCCGCCTCGATCTCTGCCCGCGTGGGCCGACGATCGCTGCTGGTGATGACATCTCCCTCGGTATCGTCGGTGGTCCGGCTCTCGCCCCAGGTCACGGTGAAGCGATAGCTCTTGTCGGCATCGAGCGCATAGCCGACCGTCTTGGTCGCCTCGCCCATGGCGATCGGCAGGATGCCGGTGGCAATCGGATCGAGCGTGCCGCCGTGGCCGGCCTTCGCAGCCTTGGTGATGAAACGAACCGCGGAAACGACCTTGGCCGAGGTGATTCCCGGTGCCTTGTCGACAATCAGCCAGCCGTCGATCTTCTCGCCCTTGCCACCCCTACGCCCCATCGTCGTCTGCGCCCGATTTCCACGCACCCAGCCGGGCGCGATCCTTTTCCAAGAGTTCGGTGATCCGGTCGGCCCGCTCAAAGCGCTCGTCCAGCCGGAAATGCAGGTCGGGGGCGTATTTCAGCCTGACGAGGCGCGCCACCTGCGAGCGGAGATAGGGTGCGGACCGGGCGAGACCCTTGAGCACGTCGCCGGCGTCGCGCCCAGCCAAAGGCAGGACGAAAGCAATGGCGTTACGAAGATCGGGTGTCACCCTTA
>JALHMN010000078.1 GCA_022844005.1 bacterium
CTCCTGACGTAGAACGGGGTGGCCGATCTTCCCCGTTTCCTTGGCGCGCTCGAGGACGAGATCGACGCGGCCGGCGCGTTGGGGGTACCACTTGTAGGGCTCCATGACGACGGCGATCTCCGCCCGCTCCTCGTCATAGATGCGTCCCTTGCGGGCCGAACCGGTGGCCCAGCTCCTGAGGCCGTCGGCATTGCGCCGCTCGTGCATCAGCGTCGTGGTCGCCACCGCCCAGCCGTTGCCGAGCCGGTCGACCTGCATCTCGGGCGCCACTTCCGCGTCGGTGATGAACACCTGGTTGAAGGAGGCATGCCCGTTCATCTGCCTGAGCGGATGCACCTGGACGCCCGGCTGGTGCATGTCGAGCACGAAATAAGAGAGGCCGGCATGTTTCGGCACGTCCCAGTCGGTGCGGGCGAGGAGAAGCCCGTAATCGGCCTTGTGGGCGCTGGTGGTCCAGACCTTCTGGCCGTTGATGATCCACCTGTTGCCCTTCATCTCGGCCCGGGTCAGCGCGCCGGCGAGGTCGGAGCCGGAGCCCGGCTCGGAGAAGAGCTGGCACCAGGTATCCTCGCCGGTGAGGATGCGGCGGAGGAACTTCTCTTTGTGGAGGTCGGTGCCGTGGTCCAGCAGCGTGGCCGCGGCCAGCATGCGGATGCCGGCCTTGGCCACGCCGATGGCGCCGATCCGCTGGAACTCCTCCTCGACGATCGGGGCGAGCGCCTGGGGCAGGTCGCGGCCATGCCATTTCGTCGGCCAGGTCGGCATGCCCCAGCCGCTGTCGGCGAGCTTGTTGCGCCATTCGACCAGGCCCTGGTCGGGGTTCCAGTTCGCTTCCAGCCAGGCGCGGGCCTCGGCGCGGATGGTTTCTTCGGTCATCTCGGTCATCTCACACGCCCCAGCCTTGCAGCATCTTCTCGCGGTGCCAGGTCGGGTCGCCGAGGAAGACCTCGGAACTCTTGGCGCGCTTGAACCACAGATGCGTGTCGTTGTCCCAGGTGAAGCCGATGCCGCCATGCACCTGGATGGCGTGGATGGCGGTCTGCAGATAGGCCTCGGCGGCGGCGGCCTTGGCGAGCGAGGCCAGCGCGCCCGCATCCTCGTCGCCGTCGTCGGCGGCGGTGGCGGCGGAATAGGCGGCGGATTTCGCCAGTTCGACATCGACCAGCATGTCGGCCTGCTTGTGCTTCATCGACTGGAAGGAGGCTATCGGCCGGCCGAACTGCATGCGCATCTTGGCATAGGCGAGCGCATCCTCGCGCAGCCGCTCGGCGCCCCCCACCATCTCGCTCGCCAGCGCGATGGCGGCGATCTCGATCGTGCGGGCGAAGGGTTCGGCGGCCCTGCCCTCCTCGCCGAGGAGATCGGCCCGGACACCGGAGAAGGTGAGGCGGGCCTGCTTTCGCGTCGGGTCCATGGTCTTCAGCGCCTTGCGGGTGAGGCCCGGGGCGTTGCCGGCGACGGTGAAGAAGGTAAGGCCATCCTCACCCCTGCTGCCCGTGCGGCGGGCCAGAACCACGATCAGGTCGGCGGTGTGTCCGTCGAGCACGAAGCTCTTGTGGCCGTCGAGCTTGCTGCCGGTAGCGGTGAGCGTGACGCCACCCGCATCCCACCGGCCGTTGTCCTCGGTGAAGGCGAGTGTCGCGATCACCTCGCCCGAGGCGATCTTCGGCAGCAGCTTGCGCTTCTGCTCTTCCGTGCCGGCCCGCAGGATGGCCGTCGCAGCCAGTACCGCGGAACTGAAATAGGGGGCGCAGAGGAGCGCGCGGCCCATCTCCTCGGCCACGATGCCGAGTTCGACCACGCCGAAGCCCTGGCCGCCGTAACTTTCCGGAATCGGCACGGCGCTGAGGCCGAGTTCCTGGTTGATCTTCGTCCACTGCGCCCGGTCGTAGCCGGCTTCGGTCTCCATCAGCCGCCGCACCTCGGTGGTGGGCGAGCGGTCGGCCAGAAAGCGGCGCAGATGCGAGCGGAATTCCTCCTGCTCGTCGCTGAAGCTGAATCTCATCGAACGTTCCTCCGGGGGGCAGTCTAAGTCCCTTCTCCCCCAGGGAGAAGGGACGCGGTACAGTCTCGCCAACAAGCCCGCTAGAACCGGAGGGAACCGAGAATGAGCAACACCGACTGGACCAAGCTGGTCGCCGACCTGGAGCGCCTGCTGCGCCTGCGCACCGTGCCCTTCGGCATGAAGCTGTTCGAGGACGCCGCAGAGATGGAGGCGATCCCGCGCATCCGCCGCCCGGAGAACGTCCACACACTCGACCAGGTGGTGGCCCAGGCCTCGCGGCTCGGCTGGACGGTCGGCATCACCGCCGAGAACCTGGTGGGCGCACAGTGCCGCGCCGTGGTCGGCCTCGGCAACGCCAAGGACCCGAAGTGGCAGTCCGGCCAGCACATGGTCGGCGTCTGGTTCAAGACGGTGGAGGATGCGACGGCGCACCAGGCGGCGATGAACTGCGTGGCCGACGGCAAGTATCAGGCGCTGGCGGTGGCGCCTCTGGCGAGCGGCCGGCTCAACCCTCCCGATATCGCGCTGTTCTACGCCACGCCCGGCGCGATGATGTACTTCATCAACGGCCTGCAATGGTCCGGCTACAAGAAGTTCGACTGGGGCGTGGTGGGTGAATCCGCCTGTGCGGACAGTTGGGGCCGGGCGCTGAAGACGCGCCAGCCGAGCCTCTCCATCCCCTGCTTCGCCGAGCGCCGCTATGGCGGCGTGCTGGACGACGAGATGCTGATGGCCCTGCCGCCGGATCAGCTCCAGCAGGCCATCAACGGCATGGAAGCGCTGTCGAAGAACGGCTTTCGCTATCCCTTCCCGCAATACGGCATCCAGAACGACGTGCGGGCCGGCATGGGCGTCAGCTATCCCGACCGCAAGGCCCCGGCGAGGACCGCCTGATGGCGGCGAAACTGGGGCTCGCCGAGGCCCGCGCGGTGGTCGACGCCATGCTGAAGGCGGCGGCGGAACGCAAGCTCACCATGGCCGCCGCGGTCGTCGATCCGGGCGGCGAGATCATCCATCTCGCCCGCATGGACGGCGGCAGCGCGCTCAACTCGCGCATGTGCGTCAACAAGGGCTATACGGCGGTGAAGTGGCTGCAGAACACCAAGGCGCTGAAGTCCCGGCTGTTCGACATGAGCCTGGGCGACGATCGCCGCGACATCACCTGGTTCGGCGACCCGCGCTACACCGCCGTCTGGGGCGGCATCCTGCTGAAGGCGCCCGACGGCACCGTATTGGGGGCGCTCGGGGAAAGCGGCGGCACCCCGGCGCAGGACGAGGAGATCGGCCAGATCGGCGCCAAGGCCTTCGCCGAACTCTGATCTGCACCAGCACCGGTGAACCTCAGGCGAGGCGGAAGACTTCCACCTCGCCCCCGTGCCCCGGCACGAGATGAGTGCCGAGCGAAAAGCTTTCGAGGCCCGGGCCGATCCGCTGAAGCGTGTCTCCCGAGAGCAGGATGGTGACGACGTCCTTCTCGGCCATGAAGTTGCGCGCGTAGTCCTCCATACGCTGGGCAATGTTCACGGTGTCGCCGATCAGGGTGTAGTCGATCCGCCCAGGGGCGCCGATATTGCCCACCAGTGCCGGGCCACTGTGCATCCCGATGCGCATGCGGATCGGCGCCTCGCCGCGTGCATGCCGGGCATTGTTCTCCGATTCCATCGCCGCCTGCATATCCAGGGCGGCGCAGAGCGCGCGCTCGGCGTGGTCGGCCTGCGCATCGGGTGCGCCCCAGAAAGCCATCAATCCGTCGCCGATGAATTTGTCTACCGTACCGGCATTGCCTTCCACGCAAGGGACCAGCACCGCGAAATGCGCGTTCAGCAATGCCACCGTGGCCGCCGGCGACAGGCCTGCGGCATTGGTCGAAAACCCCACGATATCGGTGAACATGACGGTGACGTCCCGGGTCGCCGTGAGGGCTTGGCCGGACTGGCCCTTTCCGATCAGGCGGCGCACCAGGTTGTTCGGCAGGTAGGTTGCCGCCAGGACTAGGCCCTCCGCCAGTGAATTGAGGGCTCGACCGGCCTCGTTGATTTCGCGGAACAGGCTGGGCTGCACGGGACCGCCGCTCCAGTCGAATGCGGTCAAACACCGTGCACGGACCGCAAGCTGCTCCAGCGGACGGGTGATCCGCTGTCCGACGAGCCAGCAGAGCGCCGCGGTGAGCAGGGTCGCGCCGATCCCCGCGGCCATCAGCAGCCAGATTCGGCGAAACGGCGCCTGCATGCCTTCCAGCGGCCGATGCAGGCCGATCAGCCAAGGTTCGCGGCCATAGCCGTCCAGCAGACGATACAGATAGAGATGGTCGACACCATCGATTCGGCCGACATGGCTATGTGCCGTCTGCAGCAACCGGAACCGGCCGGGGGAGAGATCACGGGGTCGCCAGATCGCCGCCAGCACGGGATCTTCCACCTCGTGGAGGTCCGGCAAAGGATGCGCGTCGTTGATGCCGCCGATCGGCTTGGTGAGGCGGGGATGCGCCACCACCGCCTCGCGCCCGGCCAACACGAATGCCTCGCCGCCGATTTCCCGGCCGGTCCGGCTTACCAGTTCGGACAGTCCCGAGGTGGTGACGACCGAGATCAGCAGGCCGAGGTAACGTCCATCGCGACTGATCGGCGTGCGCAGTTCCAGCCGAGTGCTGCGCGCCGATTCGGCAAAGAAGAACCCCGACCAATAGGAAGACTTCGCCTGAGCGCCCTCGCGCACATTCTCGACGCTCTGCGGATCGTCGGCCCAATTCGCACGGGTCACCCGCTGGCGTGCGCGGTTGACGACGGTGACATTGATGTCGGTGTCGATGAGGGCGAGATCGCTGACATGAGGCATCCCTGCCAGCCCAGCCATCAACTGCTGTACCAGCCCCGCGTGGTCGGAAGGATCCAAGCGGCCGGTGGCGGCCATCGCGGCCATATATGCCGCGTTGTCCCGGATCGGGTCGAGTTCGTGCCGAACGCTATCGCTCAGCCGCTCGATCGTGCTCAGGGTTTGGCTCTGCCAGTGCTCTTCGGTGTTGCGCCAGGCGACGGAAAGACCGACCGCGAGCATGCCGCCCACCGGCAGCATGGCGACGACGCTGAGGGCGAGCAGCCCGAACCGCAGCGAGGGCCGGAATCCGGCGGGCCAGGACAACAGCCGCCGCCTGCGGGGTGGACGCTGCGCCGCAGACATTTCCGACATGAGGAAGGGATCTCGAAGTGCCAAATGGGCAAGGGGCGAGTCTCGTTCCAACAGGTTGCGTTTTGCTGACCGGCCTCGGCCGAAGGGCCTAGCCTTCGATATTGCGCATGTGCTGGGCGAGCCTCTCGACCTGCGGCAGGACGGCGGCGTCGAGGGCGGGGTCGCTCACGGTCTCGCCCCAGGCCTTGCGGAAGCAGGCGAGCCAGCCCGCGATCTCGGCTGTGCCGATGGCGACATGCAGGTGCCGGCGGCGCAGCATGGGCGGGCCGCGCTTCTCGACGAAGAGCGGCGGGCCGCCCAGCCAGCCGGTGAAGTATTCGAACAGCTTCTGCTCGCTGCCCGCGAGGTCGGCGGGATGGATGGCCCGGGCCGCCGCCGCCTCGGGCATGGCGTCCATCAGTGCATAGAAGCGGCGGGTGAGCGCGCGCACGCCTGCCTCGCCGCCAATGCGTTCGTAGAGGGTCGTCTCGGATCGGGTCGTCTCGGACATGGTTTCAGGCTAGCACGCAGGCTGCGAGGCGCCGCTGCCGCCCTTTGCCTCAGGGGCCGCAACGGCCTCGGGGGCTTGCGAGCCTTCAGGCGGCCTTGGCCGCCTGGCGGCGCCAGCCGGCCGGGGGGGCGCCGAATTCGCGCTTGAAGGCGCGGCTGAAGGCGGCTTCCGACTCGTAGCCGACGGCGAAAGCCGCCTGCGCCACCGCATGCTGCGTGTCGCGCAGCATGCGGGCGGCCACCTGCATCCGCCAGGCCGCGAGATAGCGCATCGGCGGCTCGCCGATCAACTGCGTGAAGCGCTCGGCGAAGACCGAACGCGACACGCCGGTCTCCCGCGCCAGTTCCTCCGCGGTCCAGGGATGAGCGAGGTTGGCGTGGAGCAGCGCCAGCGCCGAGCCCACCACGGGATCGCGCAAGCCCGCCAGCCAGCCGGTGGCGCCCTCGGGTGCCTCCGCCAGCCAGCGCCGAAGGATCTCGGCGAAGAGGAGTTCGGAGAGCTTCGCCAGGACCGTGGCGGAACCGGGCCGGCGCGACGCCACCTCGCGGGCGGCGAAATGGAAACTCGACGCGATCCATTCGCCGCCGGCGCCGTCGGCGACCTGCATGACGAGCAGGCGCGGCAGGCTCGCGGTTACCGGGTTGCACGCCGCTTCGGTGCCGAGAAACCCGCAGACGACCTTGGTTTCGACTCCGCCGCCGCCATGCGCGATGCCCAGCATGCCTTCATCCATAGGTTCCATGATCAGCTGATCACCGGGAACCGCGGGGATGTCGAGCGTGCTGCCGAGGCGGTGCGGCTCGTTGCGCGGCAGGAGCACGATCTGCCCGGCCGAAACCTCGACCGGCTCGTCGTTTCCGACCTGCACCGTCATCCGTCCCTCGACCACGTAGTGGTAGGCGATGACCTGGGAAGGATCGAGACCGTAGGGGCGGCACTCTTCGGCGGTGACTTCCGAGGCCACGCACCAGGGAGCGGTGAAGCGTGCTTCCAGGAAGACGCCGCCGGTCAGGCGCATCACCCGGAGCACATCCGAGAGAACATCCATGTGATCGCTACCTCATTCCCCGGCGCCCGGAGCAAGACGGCCGGAGCCCCAGTCATTCCGGTACAGCCGCTTCATGGCCTAAATCTACAGCCATGCCGTTAGCACACCTGTGATGGCGGACAAAGAAGGATAGGATCGGAAAAAGCATCGTTTCGGCACCGGCCGAAGGATGCGCCGCCCTCTCCGGACCAACGAACCAGTGAGGACAAGAGTGATGTTGAAGGACAATCTGGGACTGACCCTGAGCGGCGCCAGCGCCGAGGCGATCACCGAATACGAGACCGCGGTGCGCCTGCTGCAGTGCTACAGCGGCGACCCGGTGGGCGCCTGCGACCGCGCCATCGCCGCGAGCGGCGGCTTCGTCATGGCGCATGTGATGAAAGCCTATCTGTTCCTGCTCAGCACCGAGCCGGGTGCCATCCCGGTGGCGCGGGACATCCTCGCGGCGGTGCAAGGCCAGAGCATGACGGCGCGCGAGGCGGCGCATCTGGCCGCGGCACAGGCGCTGCTGCGCGGCGGCTGGCATGAGGCGAGCCGCATCCTGGAAGATCTCGCCATCGCCTATCCGCGCGACGTGTTGGCATTGCAGATCGGCCATCAGGTCGATTTCTTCACCGGCAATGCCCGCCTGTTGCGCGACCGTGTCGCGCGCGCCCTGCCGGTCTGGAGCGCGGCGATGCCCGGGCATCACGCGGTGCTGGGCATGCATGCCTTTGGCCTGGAGGAGAACGGCGACTATGCCGCCGCCGAAGGCCAGGGCCGCCTGGCGGTGGAGCTGGAATCGCGCGACAGCTGGGCCCAGCACGCGGTGGCGCATGTGATGGAGATGCAGGGCCGCCAGAAGGACGGCATCGCCTGGATGCGCGGCAACGAGCCGAACTGGTCGCAGGACAGCTTCCTTGCCGTGCACAACTGGTGGCACCTGGCGCTCTACCACCTCGACCTCGGCGATGTCGACTCGGTGCTGAAACTCTATGACGGGCCCATCGCCGGCAACGGCTCGACCGTCGCGCTCGAGGTGCTGGACGCCGCGGCGATGCTCTGGCGGCTGCACCTGCGCGGCATCGACGTCGGCGACCGCTGGCAGAAGGTGGCTGAGCGCTGGGAGGCGATCGGACCGAAGACCGGCTATGCCTTCAACGACATGCATGTCGTGATGGCGCGCGTCGGGCAGGGCGACATCGCCGGTGCCGATGCGATGCTGGCCGCGCAGGAGGAGGCGATCGCCGGGACCGGCGACAACGCCCTCTTCACCGCCGAAGTCGGCCGTCCCGTGGCGCAGGCGATCCGCGCCTTCGGTGTCGGCGACTATGCGCAGACCGTGCGGTTGCTGCGTCCGGTGCTGCGGATCGCCAACCGCTTCGGCGGCAGCCATGCCCAGCGCGACGTCCTCGACCTCACGCTGATCGAGGCGGCGTTCCGGGCCGGCGAGGGTGCCCTTGCCGCAGCGCTGGCGGCAGAGCGGATGGCGATGAAGCCGACCAGTCCGCTGAACCGCCTGTTCGTGGATCGCGCCGCGGGTCTCGCTACGGCGGCCTGAACGCGCGCCGATCCACCTGTCCAATCCACCCCCCGGGCGCGCCGGCCGCGCCCGGGGAACGGAGGAGTGCCGACATGTTCACGCGTTCCGTCACCTTGCCCGGCGGCCTCGCCCTCGACTACGCGGAGAGCGGCGATCCGCGCGGCCTTCCGGTGTTGCTGCTGCACGGCTACAGCGATTCCCGCCTCTCTTTCGAGCCCCTGATGGCCCAGCTGCCGCCGCGGCTGCGGGTGCTGGCGCCCAGCCAGCGCGGCCATGGCGACAGCGACCGGCCGAAGCAGGGCTATCACGCGCGCGACTTCGCCGATGACGCGGCGGCTTTCCTCACGACGCTCGGCATCCGCCGCGCCGTCGTTCTCGGCCATTCGATGGGCAGCGTCGTCGCCCAGGTGCTGGCCGCCCGGCATCCGGATCTGGTCGCGGGCCTGGTGCTGGTCGGCGCCTTTCGCGATCTCAGGGGCAATGGCGCCGTCGCCGGCTTCTGGGACGAGTCCATCGCCAGGCTCGCCGACCCGGTGCCGGTCGAGATGGTGCTGGATTTCCAGCAGGGGACGCTGGCGCAGCCGGTGCCGGATGCCTTCCTCGACACGGTGGTGGCGGAGAGCCTGAAGATGCCGGCGGCGGTCTGGCGGGCGGTGCTGGCGGGGTTGATGGCATTCGACCCGGCCATGCTCGACGGACGGATCCGGGCGGAGACCATGATCGTCTGGGGCGATCGCGACGGCTTCGCCGGCGCCGGCGACCAGGCGGTGCTGACGCGGGCTGTCGCTGGGTCACGCCTCCATACCTATCGCGGTGCCGGACACGCCCCGCATTGGGAAGAGCCGGCCCGCTTCGCCCTCGATCTGGCCGCCTTTGCCGAGGGGCTCAGCCTCAGTCCCTTCGTTGATTCCGCCGCGGCCGGACCCTAGTCTGACTGCCGGGACCGCCCGAGAAAGCGGTCAGGGAGGTCTTTCGATGGCGCATGTCTGGGAGAAGAGCTATCCGCCGGGGGTCCGCTGGGACCTGCCGTTCAGCCCGATGTCGATCCCCGACTTCTTCGATCACGCGGTGGCGCGGTGGTCGACGCACAAATGCGTCGACTTCATGGACAAGACCTACACCTATGCCGAGATTTCCGATCAGGTCCACCGCATGGCGAAGGGCCTGCAGGACCTGGGCGTGGGTCCAGGCGTGCATGTCGGCCTCTACCTGCCGAACTGCCCGCAATACGTGATCAGCTTCTTCGCCGTGCAGAAGGCGGGTGGGAGGGTGGTGAACCTGTCGCCGCTGGATGCCGAGCGGGAACTGCGCCACAAGATCGAGGACGGCGACATCGACTATATCGTCACGCTGTCGCTGAACGCCCTCTATCCCAACGTCGCCAAGATGCTGGGTTCGACCAGGCTGAAGAAGATCATCGTCTCCGGCCTGGACGAGGTGCTGCCCTTCCCGAAGAACTTCCTCTTCCCCTTCGCGCGGAAGAAGGAGATCGCGCTCTGGCCGGTGGACAACCGCCACGTGCCGTTCAAGAAGCTGGTCAGGACCGAAGGAAAGTACACCCCGCATCCGGTGGCCGATCCCGCCGCCGAGGTGGCGCTGCTGCAATACACCGGCGGCACGACGGGCGTGCCCAAGGCCGCGATGCTGACGCATGCGAACCTGACCTCGGCGCTGCAGATGTTCGATGCCTGGGTCGGCGGCGGCGACAAGCCGCTGCTGGAGGAGGGCAAGGAGCGCACACTGGTCGTGCTGCCGCTCTTCCACATCTATGCGCTGACGGCGGTGTTCCTGCGCTGCTTCTCCACCGGCAGCGAGATGGTGCTGCATCCCCGCTTCGAGCTGGAGGCGGTGCTGAAGGACTTGGCGCGGAAGAAGATCACCGTCTTCCCGGGCGTACCGACCATGTTCGCCGCCATCAACAACCATCCGAACGTCCGGAACTTCGATCTCAAGTCGCTGAAGTACTGCGGCTCCGGCGGGGCGCCTCTGCCGGTCGACGTGATGGAGAAATTCGAGGGCATGACCGGCTGCAAGCTGTCGGAAGGCTGGGGCATGACCGAGACCTCTCCCGCCGGTACCAGCCAGCCGCTGGTCGGCCAACGAAAGAAGGGGAGCTGTGGCCTGCCGCTGCCGGGCGTGCTGATCGAGATCGTCGATGTCGACGACCCGCTGAAGTTGCTGGGCGTGGGCGATACCGGAGAAATCTGCATCTCCGGCCCGAACGTGATGAAGGGCTACTGGAAGAATCCCGCCGCTACCGCCGAGGCCTTCGCCGGGGGACGCTTCCACACCGGCGATGTCGGGCGGATCGACGAGGACGGCTTCGTCTTCATCACCGATCGCAAAAAGGACATGATCCTGTCCGGCGGCTTCAACGTCTATCCGCGCAACATCGAGGAGGCGGTCTACGAGCATCCTTCCGTGGCGGAATGCACCGTGATCGGCGTTCCCGACGAATACCGCGGCCAGTCCGCCAAGGCCTTCATCCGCCTGAAGGACGGAGCCGAGCCCTTCACTTTCGATGAGCTGAAGGCGTTTCTCGGCGACAAGCTCGCGAAATACGAGATGCCCGTCGGCATGGAGATCAGGAAGGAACTCCCGAAGACGATCATCGGCAAGCTATCGAAGAAGGAACTGGTCGAGGAGGAGCGGCTGCGCTTCGAGGCCACCAGGGCCGAGGCCAAGGGTCCCTGAGCCATCGTTCCGTGTCGCGGGGCCTCGTTCTTTCGGCATGCTTGTCAGTGATCCGCCCGGGGGCCTAAGGTTCGCGCGCAATTCAGCCAAGGTCTCGGGGAGGCCATCCATGTTTGATCGTCGCAGCCTATTGGCGGGCGCCGCCGCCGTCGCGAGCCTGCCGTTGCTCGGCCGTCCCGCGCGGGCGCAGATCGACACGCTCAAGATCTTCGTACCGGCCAATCCCGGTGGCGGCTGGGACCAGACGGCCCGGACGATCGAGGCCGTGGCGCGCATGGAAGGCCTGATCAAGTCGGCCCAGGTGACGAATCTGGGTGGCGCCGGCGGCGTGCGCGGCCTGCCGACCTTCGTCAACCAGTGGAAGGGCCAGGGCGATTCCATCATGGTCGGCGGCATGGTGATGGTGGGCGCCATCATCACCAACAAGTCGCCGGTAACGCTCTCCCAGGTCGTGCCGCTGGCGCGGCTCACCGGCGAGTACAACGTCATCGTCGTGCCGGCGGCCTCGCCGATCAAGACCTTCGCCGACTTCACCAAGGCGATGAAGGCCAATCCCGGCGCGGTTTCGGTCGCCGGCGGCTCGGCCGGCGGGACCGACCACATCCTGCTCGGCCTGATCGCCAAGGCGGTCGGTGTCGATCCGCGCCAAACCGCCTATGTACCTTTCTCGGGCGGTGGGCCGGCCCAGGCGGCTCTGCTCGGCAACCAGGTGACGGCGGGCACCTCCGGCTGGGGCGAGTTCGAGGAGCAGATCAAGGCCGGCAAGCTGCGCGCCATCGCCGTCTCCTCGCCGGCCCGGTTGCCCGGGATCGACGTGCCGACGATCAAGGAATCGGGCGTCGATGTCGAACTCGCCAACTGGCGGGGCATCTTCGCCCCGCCCGGCATTTCCGACTCCCAGAAGATCGCGGCCTTCGATTTCACCGAGAAGCTGGCGAAGAGCGCGGGCTGGAAGGCGGAATGCGCCAAGCGCGGCTGGTCGGACGAGTATCTCGCGGGCGATGCCTTCGCGCGCTTCCTCGATGCCGACGTGAAGCGGATCGAGGCGACGCTGAAGGATATCGGCCTCGCCTGACGACGCCGGCCGTGCGCCTGCGTGAGGAGGTCTGGCTGGCCCTCGGAGTCGTGGGCCTGGCCCTGCTGATTGCTGCCGGCGCCTTCGCCATCCCTGCCCCGCCGCCGCATGTGAAGGTCGGCTCCGCCGTCCTTCCTCTGGCCGTGGCCGCGATCATGCTCCTGCTCGGCCTCTGCCTGCTTATGGTGTCGCTGCGCGAAGGCTGGGTGCCGCAGTCCGTGCGCGAGGAATGGGTATCCTATACCCAACTGGGATGGATCGGCCTCGGCCTCGTCGCCAACGTTCTCCTCATCGAGCGCGCCGGTTTCACCATCGCCTGTTCGGTTCTTTTCGTCTGCGTAGCCCGCGGGTTCGGCAGCCGGCGGCCGGTACGGGACCTGCTGGCCGGTGCGGGGCTGTGTGTCGTTTGCTATGGCGGCTTCGACTGGGGCCTCGGAATCCGCATCGGCGCGGGGCCGCTCGGCGGGGTGATCTGAGTGGAGACACTGGCGGCGCTGGGCAACGGCTTCGCGCTGGCGCTGACGCCGACGGCACTCCTCTTCGCCGCCATCGGCGTGACGCTCGGGACTGCCATCGGCGTTCTGCCCGGCCTCGGCCCGGCGCTCACCATCGCCCTGCTTCTGCCGATCACCTTCAAGGTCGATGCCTCCTCGGCCTTCATCCTCTTCGCCGGTATCTACTACGGGGCCATGTATGGCGGTTCGACCACCTCCATTCTCCTGAACACGCCGGGTGAAAGCGCCACCATCGTCACCGCGCTCGAAGGCAACCAGATGGCCAAGCGCGGCCGTGCCGGCCCGGCGCTCGCCACCGCCGCTATCGGCTCGTTCGTCGCCGGCACCGTCGGCACGTTGGGGCTCACGTTTCTCGCCCCGCTCGTCGTCGACTTCGCCTTGCGCTTCGGCCCGGCGGAGTATTTCAGCCTGTCGATCCTGTGCTTCGTCACCGTCTCCGCGGTGCTGGGCGGTTCGGCCCTCCGCGGATTGATTGCGCTCGGCTTCGGCATCTGGCTCGGCCTGATCGGGTTCGACGAGATTTCGGGCCAGGAGCGCTTCACCTTCGGCCTGAACGAATTGCGGGATGGTGTCGGTGTCATCGTCGTCGCGGTGGGGCTGTTCGCCGTGGGCGAGACGCTCTACCTCGCCGCGCGCCACCGGACCGAGGAAGGCGTCCTGCCGCTGACCGGATCGCTGCTGATGTCCAGGTCGGATTGGGCGCGATCCTGGAAAGCCTGGTTCCGGGGGGCGGGGATCGGCTTCCCGATCGGCGCACTGCCGGCCGGCGGGGCTGAAATACCAACCTTCCTCTCCTACTACACCGAGAAGAAGCTTTCGAAGCACCCGGAGGAGTTCGGCAAGGGGGCGATCGAGGGCGTGGCCGGTCCGGAGGCGGCGAACAACGCCTCTGCCGCGGGTGTGCTGGTGCCGATGCTGGCGCTTGGCCTGCCGACCTCGGCCACGGCCGCGATCATGCTGTCGGCCTTCCAGTCCTATGGCATCCGCCCCGGACCGCTGCTGTTCGAGGCGCAGGCCGATCTGGTCTGGGGGCTGATCGCCAGCCTCTATATCGGCAATGTCATGCTCTTGATCCTCAACCTGCCGATGGTTGGGCTCTGGGTGCGCATTCTGCGCATCCCCAAGCCGCTCCTCTATGGCGGAATTCTCGTCTTCGCCACCATCGGCACCTATGGCATCTCGAACTCGGCCACCGATCTGGTGCTGCTCTACGTCATCGGGGGCATCGGCTACGCCATGCGCTACTTCGACTTTCCGACCGCGCCGGTGGTCATCGGCATGATCCTGGGTCCGATGGCCGAGGCCGAACTGCGGCGGGCCATGATCATCAGCCAGAACGACCTCTCGGTCTTCGTCACCCGGCCGCTCTCGGCGACTTTGCTGGCGCTGGCCCTCGCGGCCCTGCTCGCCCCGCCGCTCTGGAAACTGGCGCGGCGGCGCCGGTGACCGCGGACACTTCCGCTCGGGGCACTGTCTCCACTATCCTGATGCATATATATCCGCGCGGCTCGCCGCGCAGGACCGTTTGCCGGGGGAACCATGTCCAAGGACGAAAACTGGGGCGCCATGCCATTCGAGCGCATGATCGCCGTGCTCCGCTATCGCGGTCTCGACGCGGAGGCGATGCGCCTCGCCCAGCAGCGGCAGATCGACACCATGCGCGAGGCGGGCGATATCCTGACCCGAACCATGCAGGACATCGGCGAACGCCAGACCGCCCTGATGAAGGAAACCATGGACCGTGTGCTCGGCGCGATGCCCAACAAGGCCGCGGATGGGAATCTGGTCGAACTGACCGCGCGACAGGCGGAGATGAGCCGCGAGCAAATCGATGCGTCGCTCGCCGCCTTCAAGTCGATCGCGGAGATGATGTGGACCTGCGGGCGGAGCGCGCTCGATCTCGTGAACCGCACCATGAACGAGTCAATCGAAGTGATGATGAAGGCGAACGGCAACGCCAACCTCCACGACGCCGGCGAGCCGGCCGATAAGGCTCCGCCCAAGGTCAAACCGCGCCGTTGAGCCCTTTCCTTTCCCGACCGGCATCACCATAAAGGCCCTGCGGGCGCCGATTGCCCGCGGGTGCTGTAGCTTGGATGCGTGATGGTCAAAATTCTGCTGGAACGCAACGTCGTCTGGGCCCGGGAGCGGACCGAGGCTGATCCGGGTTTCTTCAAGCGGCTGAAGAGCCAGCAGACGCCGGAGTATTTCTGGATCGGCTGTGCCGATAGCCGCGTTCCCGCCAACGTCATCGCCGGACTGGATCCCGGCGAGATCTTCGTGCACCGGAATGTCGCGAACCTCGTGCATTCCGCCGACATCAACTGCCTCTCGGTGCTGCAGTTCGCGGTCGACGTCCTGAAGGTGAAGCACGTCATCGTCACCGGGCATTACGGCTGCGGCGGCGTGCGCGCGGCGATGGACGGATCGCGCCACGGACTGATCGATCACTGGCTGGAGCCGATCCGCGAGCTGGCGGCACGGCACAAGGCCGAACTCGACGCCATTGCCGAGGAGGAGCCCCGCCTGGACCGCCTCTGCGAACTCAGCGTCGAGTCACAGGTCAGCCGGCTCGCCGCCACGCCGATCGTGCAGGATGCCTGGGCGCGTGGCCAGGACGTGACGCTGCACGGCCTGCTGTACAGCTTGGCCGATGGTTTGCTGCGCGACCTGGGCTGCACCCATACGCGTCCGGCCTAGGCCGTCCTCCGCCAGGCCGCGGTCAGGACGCCCGCGCCGATCAGGAACCCGCCGCCGACACGGTTGACGGCGCGCTGCACGCCGGGCCGCCGGATGGTGCGCCGCGCAGCTGCCGCCAGCAGCGCGTAGGACATCGCGTTCAACGTCGCCAGCACGAGGAAGGTGACCTCGAAGATCACGACCTGGGCCAGGACGGGAGCGCCGGGGTTTAGGAACTGCGGCAGGAAGGCGATGAAGAAGACAATGCTCTTGGGATTGAGCGCCGTGACCGCATAGGCATGAAGGAACATCCGGCGGCCCGCCGTTTCCAGCGTTCCGGCCGGGCCGGAGCCGTCACCGACAGGGGCTCGCCAGAGCTTGATGCCGAGATAGACGAGATAGGCTGCGCCGACCCATTTCAGCACCGTGAACAGGAGTGCCGAGGCAGCCAGGATGGCGCCGAGGCCCAGCATCGAGGCGGTCATCGCCGTGAAATCGCCCAGCGCGACACCGGCGACGGTGGCGGTGGCCGATCGGCGGCCCTGGCCGAGCGCATAGGACACCACCAGCGTGATCGTGGGACCGGGTATGGCCAGTAGCACGGCCGAGGCGGCGGCGAAGGCGAGCCAATGCTCGAAAGTCATCGGGGAAAGTCTCCAGCGGTAGATCCAGGCATCCATCCACAGCCGAACAGGGCGGGCAAGGGCGTTCGTCTCGCCTCGCCAAGGGCTGTCGGGTCTAGGAGAGGAGACGCACCAGGTAGAGGGATATTCCCGGGAACGCCGTGAGGAGGGCGAGACGCACGAGATCGGCGGCGACGAAGGGCAGGACGCCGCGATAGGTCTGGGCGATCGGCACGTTCCTGGCGATGGCGGATACGACGAAAACATTCATCCCGATCGGCGGCGCGGCGAGACCGATGCCGACCACCACCAGCACCAGGATGCCGAACCATATCGCCACCTCGTCCGGCGGCAGGCCGAAGTCGAGGGCGATCACCAGCGGAAAGAAGATCGGCAGCGTCAGCAGGATCATGGCGAGTTCGTCCATGACAGCGCCCAGCAGGATGTAGATCAGCAGCAGCATGGCCATGACGCCGTAGGGCGGGAAACCGGAATCGGCGGCGATCCTGGCCAGCTGGTCCGGCAGTTGCGTCAGCGCCAGGAAGGCGTTGAACACTTCCGCGCCCAGCAGGATCAGGAAGATCATCGCCGCCGTCTCGGCGGTATTGGTGAGGCTGGTGCGGAAGCCCGCCCAGGTGAGTTCCCGCTGCAGCAGAGCCACGAGCAGCATGGCGAGCGTGCCGACGGCGGCGCCTTCGGTGGCGGTGAAGATGCCGCCGTAGATGCCGCCCAGTGCGACCAGGATGACGAGTGCCAGCGGCCAGACACGCAGCAGCGCGCGGCGGCGTTCGGCTGCGTCGGGGGCGGCTAGGGACGGGGCGGCCTCGGGATGGCGGCGGACGTAGAGCGCGATGGCAATGCAGTAGAAGACGGCGGCGAGGAGGCCGGGGACGAGCGCGGCCAGGAACAGCTTGACGATGTTCTGCTCGGTGGAGATCGCATAGACGACGATGATGATCGATGGCGGGATGAGGATGCCGAGCACGCCGGAAATGGCGACCGTGCCCGTGGCCAGCGCGTCGCCGTAGCCGTAGCGCTTCAGCTCCGGCAGGACGGCGCGCCCGAAGGTGGCCGTAGTGGCGACCGAGGAGCCGCAGATGGCGCCGAAGACACTGGCCGCCCAGATGACCGACATGGCGAGCCCGCCGCGCACATGGCCGACGAAGGCCGATGCCGCCCGGAACAGGTTGGTCGATTGCCCGCCCCGTTCGGCGAAGGCGCCCATCAGGACGAAGAGCGGAATGACCGAGAGAGTGTAGTTCGAGAAGAGATAGTAGGGAGTGGATTTGATGTAGTTGAGAAAGATGCCCCATCCCTGCAGGTGGACATAGCCGGCGGCGCCCGCCACCAGCATGGCGAGGCCGACCGGCATGCGCAGCGCGATCAGCGCCAGCATGCCGCAGAAGCCGAGGGCGCCAATGGCGAGGCCGCTCACGCTTCCCCCATCAAGCGGGACCAGGCGGTCGCCGCCGCGACCAGGGAAAGCAGCCCCGCCAGCACCGAGCAGACTCCGATGGTCCAGCCGACCGGCAGGGCCAGGATCATCGACACGGTATCGGATTCGATGGTGCCGATGGCGCCGGCCATCAGCTGCCAGGCGAGGATCGCGGCGACACCCGCATAGGTGAGGTCCCACAGCGCGTCGAGACCGCGACGTGCCGCGGCAGGCAGCCTGGAGGTGAAGGTGTCGACCAGGATGTTGCCGCGCCGCGCCTGGCAATAGGGCAGGAAGGCGAAGGCCGCCATGGCGGTCACCATCTGCACGATCTCGTAATCGCCCATCACCGTCGAATCGGTGAAGTTGCGCAGGCCCACGCTCACCACGACCATGGCGGCCGCGGCGAGCATGAGAAGCGCGCCGGCCATCGCCAGCGCGGCGCTGAGGCGGTTCAGCACCAGGACGATCGGAGGCGCCGGCAGGTGATCATGCCTTGTCGTACTTGGCGAGCAGCGCCTGAGCGTTCTCGATCAGCTTGCCGCCGTCCAGGTTCTTTTCCTTCACCTGCTTGATCCAGGCCTCGGTCACCGGGGCGGTCGCCTTGCGCCAGTTGGCCGCTTCCTCGGCGGTGATGCTGGAGACGGTGTTGCCGCGCTTCTTCACCATGTCCATGACGGACGCGGCCTGGTCGTCCCAGACCTTGGCCGCCATCGCCGCCGCCACCTGGCCGGAATTGGCGTCCAGCACCGCCTTCAGGTCGGCCGGCAGGCTCGCATACTTCGCCTTGTTCATCGCGAGGACGAAGGTGGTCGTATAGAGCGTGGGCGAACCCGGGATCTCGGTGTGGAACTTCACCAGTTCCTGCACCTTGATCGCGGGCACGACTTCCCAGGGGATGACGCAACCGTCCAGAACCTTCTGGGCCAGCGCCGCCGGCACCTGCGGGATCGGCATCGGGATGCCGTTGGCGCCGAGCGCCTTCAGGGCTTCGCCGGCGAGGCGGGTCGGCGAACGCAGCTTCAGACCTTTCAGATCGGCCATGGTGCCGATCTGCTTGTTGGCATGGATCAGGCCGTGGTCATGCGCCCAGACGGTGATCGGGTGGACGTCGGAGAATTCGGCCCGCAGGTGGGTTTCGTAGAATTCCTGCACCGCGCGCGCGTTCACCGCGGCGCGGCGGTTGGCGATGAAGGGCAGTTCGAAGACCTCGACGCCGGGGAAGCGGCCGGGCGTGTTGCCCGGCAGGGTCCAGGTGATGTCGGCAACGCCGTCCTTCGCCTGGTCGAACAGCTGCGGCGGCGCGCCGCCCAGTTGCATGGCCGGGAAGATGTCGATCTTCAGCTTGCCGCCCGATTCGGCCGCGACCTTCTCGGTCCAGGGAAGCAGGAAATGCTTGTGGACGTTCGAGACGGCGGGAAGGAAGTGGTGCAGGCGCAGCGTCACCTGCGCCTGGGCGCGGGCGGAGCGGAAGACGGCGGGGGCGGCGATTGCCGCGCCGGCCGAGACCAGAAAACGACGACGCAGGATGGACATTGTCGGGACCTCCCTTATTGGTTCCTCGTTGTCGACCACATTACTATGTCTTGCAGTTGGCGTCAGCCGAACGTCTGGCCGCGTGGCGAACAGGCCTCTATGACCTTGGTCGTCCCGATTGTGCGCTTTCTCATCGGCTTCCGATTCCCTCGCATGAGCGTTCGACCGGGTCCACTTGCGCGTCCTGGATGGTGATGAAGCTGGGATCGCCGTTGTTGGCGGTCAGAACCAGGCGGTAGCGCCGTGCCGGCTCGCCCGGCGGCAGGGCGAAGCGCTGTGTCTGGCGGCTGGCGAAGTCGGCGCCCCGGACATCGAGGATCGTGCGCGCGATGCCCGCCTCGTCCAGCGCCTCGAGGCGGAAGTCGCGGGGTGCGCGCGCCGGGGCGCCGTCCTGGGCGGTCAGGGTGAGGCCGGCGAGACGGACAGGAGCCGGCGCCTCGAAGCGCACCCATTGCTCCCTGGTCGTGGCGGACCAGGGTCCGTGCCAGATGGTGCCGCCGTGACCGAACAGCCCCTCCGGTCCGTAGATCGCCTCCGACGAGGCGGAGGCGGCGACGGTCCAGTGGAAGGGCCGAACGTAGAGCGCGTTCCGCTGGCCCCAGATTTGATAGTGCCCCAGCAGGCAGTGACGCGCGGCGACATGGGCGGCGAGTTCGTCGTGGAATCCGGCGACGGATTTCATGAACGGCCAGCCGCTCTTGGGATAGGGGTCCTCCAGCAGCAGCACGAAATCGCTCTGCTCGACCTGCCGCAGCGCCGTGGCCTTGTCGATGGGCCGGTCGATGAAGGCGCCGAGGCGCGGATAGAAGCGCAGCAGGACGCCGCGGCGCTCGTATTCGCGGATGATGAAGCCGAGGAAGGGGCCGAGTTCGTATTCGCCGACCTTGTCGGTCGACATGGCGACGGATTTCAGTCCGCGCGCTTCGGCGATCCGGCTCATATCCGCATAGAGCCGGCCGACCGCCTGCACGTCTTCGCGCTGGGCACTGAAACGCGAGGGTGACAGATAGAACCGCAGCTGAACCCCTGTTCCCACCGCCAGGAGCAACCCCAACGCTGCCAGGGCCGCGATCCGGCGCGGACCGGCTGCGGCAGCGGCGCGGCCGATGGCCGGGGCGAGCAGCAGGCCGATCCCGACCAGGATCGGGGCCGCCGTCATCCGGGTCAGATGGTCGCTCTTGATCGGGAAGAGCAGGTGCATGGCATAGGAGACCAGCACGGCGAGGATCAGGAAGGCGAGATACGCGCGCCGGCTCTCGCCGTCCCGCGCCAACCGGGCGAGGCCGGTTTCGCCGTAACCGCTAAGGGAATGACGATCCCGCCGGCCGAAGAAGGCGGCCAGAAGCGCCAGCACGAGGGCGGCCGCGAAAGCCCAGCCGAAATCATAGGCCAGCATGCGGTGCAGCAGCTGGGCGGCCTCGGCCCCGAGATCCGCCCCCATGGTGTAGAGCCCCTCGCGCATCGCCCGGTAGTCGGGCTCGAACACGAAGCGGAAGTAGTGATGGTAGAGCGCCTCGCCGGCGATCCCGACGGGCAGGGCCGAGAGCAGCACGAAGGCGAGGGCCGACCACAGGAAGTTCACGACCCTGGTCCCGGCGCGCAACCGGGCGGCCGGGCCCGCACGCCAGCGGCGCACCAGCAGGTAGAGGAAGAAGGCGCCGAAGATGCCGATCAGGAGGAAGGCGCCGACCAGGCGGGTTGCCACGGCCAGCGCGGCCAGAGCGGCGACGGCGAGGGCGGGGCCGAGGCGGGCGAAAGTGTCCGACCAGGCGACCAGGTAGAGGATGCCGAGCAGGAAATAGAAGAAGACCAGATCGAAGTGGAAATCCGCGATGTTCAAGCCGATGCCGTCGCCGCGAAAGGGCGTCTGCATGGCGAGGAGGAGCGCCAGGGCCGCGAGCCCGGCCCATGCGGAACCGCCGATCCGGCGGAACACCGCGAAGGTCGCCGCCTGGGCGAGGAGGAAGTAGATCAGGTTGACGAAGGCGATGCCGGCCCGCGAGGTGCCGTGGATCAACTGGATCGCGACCGCTTCGAAGAAGAGCGGCATGCCCCAGGCGAAGGTGGTGGTGGCATGCCAGATCCTGGCCCAGTCCTGAGCCCGGAACGCCTCGACCAGCAGGTAGACCTGCCAGACGTACCAGTTGGTGTCGCCGCGCAGGACGAAGCCCCAGGAAACCTCGCGTGCCATGTAGTGCCGGAACAGCAGGATCTGCACGGCGGCGGCGAGGAGGGCGAGGAAGAGGCCTAGGAGGAGGGCAGGCGTGGGGCGCATCGCGGGTTCAGGTCTCACCTTCCGGCCGGGTCAGCGGCGCGGTGCCCGCTCTGATTGTCCGTCCTGCCCGATCCGCGTGCCGCCTGCAAGCCTGCGGACAATTCTGTCCGCGGCCGGACGGGGTCGGTGCCCTGGCGGCTGCCGGACAATTTTGTCCGCCTGCCGCGTTTGCCCCCGTCCGGCCGGCGCGTGGACCCGGCGCTTCGACCCCGGGGCGGAACCGGTCGAGCGAGAAAGCGCGGCCGTATTCTTCCAACCTATTGGTATTATTGAATAATATTCCGGTTGATGACATTTCGGCCTGCCAATTCCAGCCAATTCGTGCCAATTCGGACCAGAACGAGTCCCTCCGCTACCAGCCTCGGCCGGGTCGGCGCCAGACATATCCAGTCCTGACCATCGGGTACAAATTCTTGCACCGCTCTCATCAGCCGGTTTCGCATCGTTCGACCCGGCCGGTAGAAATGGAGAGCTCTTTCATGGAGTTGACCAAGTGTGGGCGATCGCGACCATCAGAGAATATTGTATCATAAACAATAATACAATCAAATCGGCACAAACGAAAAGCCCCGGCACTTGGCCGGGGCTTCGTCGTTTCGCCGCAGGGATGCCGCGTCAGCCGACCTGCTGGATCGCCGAGAGGATCCACTGCCCGCCGCGCGGGCGAACCATGGTCCAGATCTCGGTGGCTTCGGTACGCTCGGTGGCGCTGCCTTCGACCACCTGGCCGTCGGAGATGCGCTTGCCGTAGTCGAGCAGGCTGAAGCGCAGGGCAACGGTGGCGTATTCCTCGTCGCCCTCGGCCCAGGCTTCCGACAAGTCGCCCTGTTCCAGACGGCCGTCCTCGACATGGTTCTCGATGCCGCGGGCGAGGTTGGCCGAGAGTTCCTCGGCGAAATAGCCCGCCATCTCGGGCGTCATCAGCTGCTTCAGGCGGCCCATGTCGCCCTTGCTCCAGGCGACCTGGATCTCGCCCAAGAGCTGTTCGAAAGCCTGGAAGTCGGTCTCCTTGATGCCGATCTCGACGGGCCGGCCGGCGCGCCGCGGCGCGCCGCCACCCAGCATCCCGCCGAGGC